>CAXUNK010000016.1:23506-27366 GCA_964252425.1 uncultured Acetobacteraceae bacterium | reverse complement strand
GATGCACGAGGCGATCCGCGCCCAGTTGCTGTCGGGCGGCGTGCGGTCGCAGACCCTGCTGCTGCCCGCCGTGGTCGACCTGCCGCAGGCCCAGGCGCGTGTTCTGGCCGAGGCGGCCGGGATGCTGGGGCGGCTGGGTCTGGAGCTGGAGCCGTTCGGCCCGGGCGCGGTGCTGGTGCGCGCGATGCCCGCCGCGCTGGGCTCGCCCGACCCGCAATCGCTGGTGCGCGACATCGCCGACGAGCTCGCCGATGCCGGCGAGACCGCGGCGCTCGACCAGCGCCTGGACGCGGTGGTGGCACGGCTCGCCTGCCATGGCAGCATTCGCGCCGGCCGACGCCTCAGCCTCGCCGAGATGGACGCGCTGCTGCGCCAGATGGAGGCCACGCCGCGGGCTGCCACCTGCAGCCACGGCCGGCCGACGTTCATCAAGCTGAGCCAGGCCGAGATCGAGCGGCTGTTCGGGCGTCGGTAGGCTGGACGTCCGGCACGCCGCGGCCGCCCTTCCAGGCGACCGTGGTTGTCACCGGCGAGGCTTGGGCGTTACGGTATTGCTGTGATTAAAGAACGACGTCTCATCGCAGGGTTGAAGATCAGGGGAGGGCGGCATGCCTGCTGAGGGTCAGGACGAGCTGTCGCCCGCCGACCAGCAGACCATTCGCTTCATCGAACGCGGTGAAGTGACCAAGGCATGCAAGCCGGCCACGACCAACGGACCCCAGGGCGAGTACGACCTCCCCCGCCGCCTGCTTGCGGGCGAGGAGCTGTTGCATAGTCTCGGTCTGACCGCCTCCCGGCGTGCGCAGACCGGGGAAGACGTCCGCAACGGTATCCTGCTGCTGAAGGCGCCGAAGGCGAGCCGGCTCATCCTGGTCTTCAACGGCAACACGATTAATTTTTCGCTGCCCAAGCCGCTGCTCAGGTTAGCCGATACGCAAGTCATGCTGATACGCGACCCGGGCCGCTGTTTCGGTTTTGCCGGCATTCCGGACCTTGGTTCGGACTACCCGTCCTGCCTGGCCAATTTGCGCCGCGTCGTCGAGGCGCTTGACGTGCAGGAGGTGTACGCCATGGGCATGTCGGCCGGCGGCTCCACCGCCATGCGCTTCGGCGTGGACCTTGGCGTGCGCGGAATACTCGGTTTCAGCGTGCCAACCACGCTCGACCTCAACGACGACCCCGGTGCTGAGCTGAAACATTACCCGCAACTGACGGCGCTGTACCGGCATGCGCGACATCACGGGATCGACCTGGCGAAATACTATGACCGGCAGCTCGTACGGCCAGGGTTGATCCTGGTCTATAGCGACGGGCATATACGCGATCAGTGGCTGGCCGAGCGCATGGCCAATGTGTTCGGCACCAGGCTGGTGAAGATGGAACCGTTCGTCGGCCACAAGACGTTCCGTTGGCTTCACGAAACCGGGCAATTGAGCCCGTTGCTGGAAAATCTTTTCACGTTGCAACCGCTGGAAAGGCCGCCGCCGTCCGAGCCGATCGACGGTGCGAACGGGTCCGCGGAGCCGGAAGCGCTGCCATCCCTGGGCACGCGCGCCGCGCAGCACAGCGTGGCGATGTAGCACGCTGGACACCCGAACGCGTGGCGCTCTAACTCTTATCGTGGGCGAGCATATTCGTCGGTCTGGGTGAGTCCACCTGAACCGATGATGCTCCGGGGAAAGTCATGGCGCGCGATCTCATCCTGCATATCGGCACGAGCAAGACCGGATCCACCTCCATACAGCGTGTACTGTCGCGCCAACGGCGCGAGATGCTGGCCCAGGGCGTGGCCTATCCCCGCTCTCCCGGTTTCGAGCGTCACGGTTATCTGGCCATGTCGGCCACCACCGATCGAAAGCGCGTGGACAACTCCGGCAAGCCGGTATGGAAAGGCAGCAGCCCCGAAGCGCGTCTGGCGAAGTTCCGCGCGGAGTTCGCCCAGGAAATGCGCGAGCTGCCCGCAAATGTGCACCGGGTCATCATCTCCGCCGAGCAGTTCAGCATGACGTTGCTGGACCGTGATAGCGTGCAAAACCTGCACGACCTGCTTGCCCCGTATGTGGACAGTATTCAGGTCGTGGTGTGGCTGCGGCGTCCCGATCTGCATTTTGCAAGCCTCTACAGCCAAATGCTGCGTTACGGCGATGCGCAGCCGCCTGGCCTTCGGCATGCGAAGGTGACGCCGGCGCATGGCTATGATTTCGACGGGTTGCTGGATCGCTGGGCGGCGGTGTTCGGTGAGGCGTCGATCAAGCCGCAACTTTTCGAACGCGTGCCTGGCAAGAAATTCGACGTCGTCGATGACTTCCTCGAGTTTTGCGGCCTGAAGCTGGATCCAGACGCGATCAAGGCGGCTGCGTCCGTCAACCAGGCCCTCAGTCACGCCGCGCAGGCGGCGCTGTACGAGGCGGCCGAGCGCATACGTGATGGCGGGCGCGGCAACGTTTCCTCGCTGATGTGGCAACGGCTCGTCGATGCGGCGACGTTGGCGGCACCCGGCAAGAGTTGGCAGCCGAGCCGCGTCGAGGCGGCCGCCTTCTGCGCCCGTTGGGCCGACAACCACGAGGCGGTGCGCCGCCGCTGGTTCCCGGAGCGTGCGACCCTGTTCAGCCAGGACTATTCGAGCTTACCCGAGGTGGCGCCGGTCATCGACCAGGAAACGTTGACGAAAGCATGCCTCAGCATCGTCTTGACCCTCGGGGACAAGGTCCTCGCCCTGGAGGATGCCCGGCGCAAGCCACGCGTTCCGGCCGAGCCGCCCGACCATGCCGAGCGGTTGCAGCGCATGATGGGGCGGCGGGTGCTCATCGACCCCGCCGACATCGATCCTCGGCTGGACGTCGCACCGGTCACGAACGACTATGCCCTGATGGATGCGAGCCTGGGGATGATGTTGACCTTGGGCAACAAGGTCGTGGCGCTTGAGGACAAGATCGCCCAGAAGCAACTTCCGATCGCCGAGAAAACCGGTGCTGCCGAAAAGCTGCATCGCATCCTGTCACGGCGTGTGATGGTGGACCCGACCGATGTGGAAGCTCGGTTGAAACTTGCGCAAGGATTGCAGAAATCCGGCGATCTGCCCGCCGCGCGCCGCCAGGTCGATGCCATACTGAAGATCGATCCCGGTCATGAGGAAGCATTGATGCTGGATGGCGAACTGCCCCCCGCGCCGCCGCAGCCCGAGCGCCCGGCCCGCCAGCGCGACCGCAAGTCCCAGCATGCGGCGGAGTAGGTCTGTTTCGCTTCTGTTTGCCGACCTGACGCCGGCCTCAATCAAAGCGAGCGGCCCGCTACAACAAAAGTCTCGGCAGAATGCTGTCGAGGACGTAACGGCCGGACGCGGTGGCGGCTAATCGTTCTCCGTACCAAACGAGGTAGCCTTCGGCCAAGCAGTCGTTCAGAAAAGCGACGTCCAACGCATCGCTCATTGGCACGCCGGTGCGATCCGCCAGATTGCCCGCCTCCACCCCCTCGCTCAGCCGCAAGCCCATCAGCAGCGCCTCGCGGGCGCGGTTTTGGGCGCCGACGGTCTCCTCTGCCGTGCTGCCATGGCCATCCCGTTCCACCCGTTCGGCCCAGATCTCCGGGGCGCGGTGCCGGCGGGTCGAGACCAGGCTGTCGGGCGTGCCGGCCAGGCGCAGGCGGCCATGCGCGCCGGGGCCGATGCCGGCATAGTCGCCATAGCGCCAATAGGCGAGGTTGTGCCGGCTTTCGGCGCCGGGACGGGCGTAGTTGGACACCTCGTAACCGAGCAGGCCATGCGCCGCGGCCCGCTCGGCGGTCGCGTCGTACAGCGCCACCTGCGTATCCTCGTCCGGGGCGCCCCCCCCGCCCCCCCCGGGGGGGGGGTGGGGGGGGGG
>CAXUNK010000016.1:0-23496 GCA_964252425.1 uncultured Acetobacteraceae bacterium | reverse complement strand
GTCGCGGCGTACCGCGCCACCTGCGTACCCGCGCCCGGCACCACCAGCGCGCCGCGCGGGGGCTGCGCTTCGTAGGCGGTGCCGGGTTCGATGGTGAGCTGGTAGAGCGAGAGGTGGTCGGCGGCCAGCGCCAGCGCGCGGTCGAGTTCGGTGCGCCAGGCGGCCAAGGTCTGGCCGGGACGGGCGTAGATCAGGTCGAAAGACAGGCGCGGGAAGGTGGCGCGCGCCACCTCCAACGCGGAGACCGCCTGTGCCGCGCTATGCGCCCGGCCCAGCCCGGACAGCGCGGCATCGTCCAGCGCCTGGATGCCGAGCGAAAGCCGGTTCACGCCGGCGGCGCGGAAGGCGGCGAGCCGGCCGAGTTCGACGCTGGTGGGGTTGGCCTCGAGCGTGATCTCGAGATCGGGCAAGGGGGCGAACAGCCGGCACGCGTCTTCGACCAGTGCCGCCACCGTGTCGGGTGACATGAGGCTCGGCGTGCCGCCGCCGAAAAAGATCGAGGCCAGCGGACGCCGGCCGAGCCGCGCCGCCTCCCAGGCCAGCTCGGTGCGCAAGGCGGCGGCAAAGCGCGCCTGTGGAACGACGTCGCGGACATGGCTGTTGAAATCGCAGTACGGGCATTTCTGCAGGCAAAACGGCCAGTGGATGTAGAGCGCCAGCGGGTCCATGGGCTGACACCTACGCCGGATCGGCCAAGAGCGGCAGCCTGGCCCTTGCGTCCCTGTCGTCCGAGTCTATAGATCGGGACCGTAACAAGATTGCGAAACTGCGATAGTGGACGACCCGGCAAGACGGCGGGAGATACGGACGGTGCAGGCGCTGCGTGCGGCGGCCTGTCTGCTGGTCGTGCTCTATCACGCGCTCGATTCCTGGGGTGCGCGGCAATCGCCGGTGCGCAGCGCCGACTCGCTTTGGCCGAACGGCGCGGCAGGGGTGGATCTGTTCTTTGTCATCAGCGGCTTTGTCATGGCGCGCTCCTCGGCGCGGCTGGCGGGCGCCGCCGATGCATGGCGCTTCGCCTGGCGTCGGCTTCGGCGCATCGTCCCGCTCTACTGGCTGATGACGGGCGCCAAGCTGCTGGTCCTGGCCGTCTCTGGCGCGGCGGTGCTGCCCGGGCTGTGGCAGCTTGCCGCGTCGTTGCTGTTCGTCCCGGCGCGGGATGCTGCGGGGCTCGTGCGTCCGGTGCTGGGCGTGGGCTGGACGCTGGAGTTCGAGATGCTGTTCTACGCCCTGTTCGCAACCGCGATCTGGCGACGGCCGCGCGGTCCGGCGCTCGCCCTGCTGTTGCCGCCGCTTGTGGCCTTGGCAGTGGCGGGATTTTTCCGCGGCCCCGCCTGGCCGGCCCCGGGGGCCCGGGCGAAGGGCCTTGTTCTGGAGTTGTGGCTGGGCGGGGCGGTGGCGGGCTGGGCGGGGGGCCGCCCGCGCGCCGGGGCGGCGCTGCTGGCGATCGGCCTGGCTTTGCTGCTGAGCTTGCCGCAACCGGGGCCATGGCGGTTCGCGGCCTGGGGCGTGCCGGCGGCTGCTTGCCTGGCTGGCGCCGTGGCACTCGAGCCGGTCGCCGCTGGGCGCGTGCCCGGCTGGCTGCTCGCCGTGGGAGAGGCGAGTTTCTCGATCTATCTGCTTCACCCGTTCCTGGTGCCGGCGCTGGCGCGCGGCCTGTCCTGGTACGCGCCCACGCAAGCTGGTTTGCCGGCGCTGATCGCAGCCTGTCTGCTGGTCAGTGCATCGGGCGGGCTGCTGCTGCATCGCTGGGTGGACTGGCCGTTGCAGCGCTACCTGGCCGCCTGGCCAGCTCGTCGAGCGCGTGTTGCGCGCGCTGGTCGGCTTGGCGCCGTCTGACGTCCTGCTCTGCCTGGAGGAGCTGTTCCACAGCCTCCAGCGCGGCGCGGCGGTGAACCAGGCTCCCGGCCGCCTCGGCTCGCGCGTGGCGGGACTGGACCACCTCCTGGTCCGAGGCGAGGATGCGACGCGTGGAGGCGGGCAGCCAGGTGGCGAACGCGCCGGCCAGCGGGCCGGCCGGTCCTTCGGCGAGAGACACTCGCGCCGCTTCTGCCTCCCGCTCGCGTTGCGTGCGCGCTTGCGCGGCCGTGGTCTCTGCGGCGAGCTCGTGGGCCACCGCCTCACCCAGGTCACGTCGCGCCTGGTCGGCCTGCAGCCGGCGTAGCCGCGCCAGGGTGAGCAGCGCCCGGCTCATGCAGCGGGGCCCATCGCGGCGCGCAGGGCGGCGAAACTGGCGGAGATGCTGGTCGCTTCGTCACGATGCTGGCGCAGCATGGCCTCGATCCGAGGCACCACCTGCAACGCGCGGTCGAGCGCCGGGTCGGCGCCGGGCCGGACCGCCCCCAGCCGCACCATGTCGGCCATCTCGGCATGCAGCGCCAGCATCGCGCGCGCGTCGCGGAGCAGCGCGGTTTGCGACGGGTCCAGGCAGCCGGAGGCGGCGCGGGAGAGCGAGCGCAGCACGTCCACCGCCGGGTAGCGTCCGCCTTCGCCGATCCGGCGGTCCAGCACCACATGGCCGTCCAATATGCCGCGAACCGCATCGGCCACCGGCTCGTCATGGTCGCCGCCCTCGACCAGCACGGTGAACAGGGCGGTGATCTGGCCGGCCGAGCCGTCGGGCCGCATGGGTCCCGGCCCCGCGCGTTCCAGAAGGCGCGGCAGTTCGGCGAACACGCTGGGCGGGTAGCCGCGCGTGGCCGGCGGCTCGCCTGCGGCCAGCCCGATCTCGCGCAGCGCAAGGCAGAAGCGGGTGACGCTGTCCATCATCAGCAGTACGGACAGACCCTGGTCGCGGAAATGTTCGGCGATCGACATCGCCGCGTAAGCCGCTTCACGACGGAGCAGCGGTGGCTCATCGCCCGTCGCGACCACGACCACAGAGCGCGCCAGCCCTTCGGGACCGAGATCGTCCTCCAGGAACTCGCGCACCTCGCGGCCGCGTTCGCCCACCAGGGCGAGCACCGCGACGTCGCAGGCGGTGTTGCGGGCCAGCATGGACAGCAGGGTGGATTTGCCGACGCCAGAGCCGGCGAACAGGCCAAGACGCTGACCGGTGCGGCAGATTGTGAAGCAGTTCAGCACGCGCACGCCGAGATCGATCGGCGGCCCGAGCCGGGCGCGGGTGATGGCGGGTGGCGGGGCAGCCCGGCTGGGAACGGGCGTGGGGCCCCGCGGCAGCGGACCGAGCCCATCCGCCGGCGCGCCGAGCGGTGTGACGACTCGGCCCAGCCATTCCTGGCAGGGGGCCAGACCATGGATGCCGGCCCCGCTTGGGCGGGGCAGTGCGGCCTCTACGGATGCGCCGGTGCCAAGCCCGGAGGTTTGTCCGAAAGGTGCGGCATGCAGGCCGGCCGCCGTGCTGCTCACAATCTCAGCCAATACGTCCGGCCCCGACCGCGATGCGACGTGCACGCGGTCACCGAGTGCGAGCAGCGAGGTGAGACCGGACACGCCGATTCCCAACGACGACACCGAGGTGACCCGACCCTGAAGCGTGGCCGGCGGCACCCGAGCTAACCTGTCGAGCACTGACGAGACGTTCCAATCCTGAGACATAATCTTGAACACCGTCTGAGAAATCAAAAAACAGTCAAGATAACCTGGTCAGCAGGCGGCAAAGATCATCATTTTAGCAGATTTCTCAATTTTCTCACAAACGCGCGAAGAAACTCTGGCGGCGCACACGCAAAAGTGGTATTACTATCGTATCGAATTACAGGAGCTGGGGATGCGGGTACTTCTGGTTGAGGACGAGGCGAACACGGCGCGGGCGATCACGATGATGCTCCACGGCCAGGGTGCGATCGTCGATCAGACCGAAACCGGTGAGGAAGCGCTCGAGCTTGTGCGGCATTATGATTACGATATCGTTGTACTCGATCTCATGCTCCCCGACATGGAAGGTTTCGAGGTTGTCCGGCGCATGCGGTCCGGCCGGATCGAGACGCCGGTGCTGATCCTGTCGGGTCTGAACCGGCCGAACGCCAAAGTCCGCGGCTTCGGCATGGGGGCGGACGACTACATCACCAAGCCCTACGACAAGGACGAGTTGCTGGCCCGCATCCAGGCGGTCACCCGGCGCAGCAAGGGCTACAGCCAGCCGGTGCTGCGCATCGGCAACCTGCAGCTCAACCTCGACAGCCGGGAGGTGCTGGCCGATGGCGCCCCGGTCCATCTCACCGGCAAGGAATATGCGATCCTGGAGCTGCTGGTCATGCGTCGTGGCATGGTCCTGACCAAGGAGGCGTTCCTCAACCATCTGTATGGCGGCATCGACGAGCCGGAGATGAAGATCATCGACGTCTTCATCTGCAAGCTGCGCAAGAAGCTGGCCCAGGCCGGCGCCGGCAGCCTGATCGGCACGGTCTGGGGCAGGGGCTACATGATGCGCGACCCCAACAGCCAAGCCGCTCTGGCCGCCGCCAGCCTGCACGATGCGGAAGCGTTCAGCACCGCCGCGTAAAACCTGATCCGTTCACATCTGCTCACCAATCCAGCTCTACATCGATGTTCTGGCGAGCATCTTGATCCGATCGAACGAGTCCGTTCGATCGGATCATACGCTGAATGGACCGGGTGAAGGCCGCTGACGCAACATGGCCAGGGCAGCCGGGTAACGTCTTGACATCGGAACAACTAGCTTGTTGGGCATCACCAGCCGGTAGTCGCCAGTCCCGGTCGGCTCCATCGCTTGGACCCGATCGGGGTTGATCAGCCAGCCGCGGTGCACACGCGCGAAACCATGCTGGGACAAGGCTGCCAGCAGACCGGATAAGGTGGCGCGCATCAGCCTCGTACAGCCATCGTCGAGGTGGATCGACACATAATTGCCGGCCGCTTCGGCGGCCAGGATGTCAGCAACCGGAACACGGACCAGGCGCGTGCCATCGCGTATGTCGAGCATTCCCGGCGCAGGCCGGCACCCGGCCGCGGCCTGGGCCGGCATCTTGTCATCCGGACCGGCCTGCGAACCGGCCGTTTCGCGTCGCCCCAGTTGGTCCATGCCCCAATGCAGGCCCGCCAGGATCCCGAACGTCAGCAAATCCTTGTGGTATTCGTAGAAAAGTTGGGCGGCCGAGATCGACCAGCCATACGGATGGCCCACCGCCGTGTAGACCGCCCGGCGTGCCGTCCACATCACGACGCAGTGCAGCCCGGAAAACGCGGTCGCCGCCGCCAGAAAAACAACCAGGCGCACCGGCCAGGCGCGGACTGCGCCAGCCGCCCGGTTAGCCCGCGGCACGATCCACAGCGCCGCCAGGCAACCGACCAGGCTGGTCGCCTCCCAACTTTGCGGCAACCAGACCGGCGAAGTCCGCGGGCCATCATGCAACAGGGAAACGGCCTGAACCAGCGTCGCCGCGCCCAGAAGTCCGGATGCCACCAGGCTGAAGCGGGATACGCGCTGTGCACGCAAGACGCCGAGGCGCCATCCCGGTAGTGGCAAGCTGCCGCTCGTCACGTGATGCATCGCTTCGTCCCAAACATCCCGCCGCCCGGCCCAAAACCCTGGCGAGGCACCGTCTCCTGTCGCACCCAGGGCAGGCGTGAAACCAACACCACACAAACCTTATCATATCGGGGTGCCGCGTGCAGATAGCCGTCCCATCCGCCACCATCACGGTCCGGCGCCGCCCCGACCTCGACTGGATCAGGGTTGGCGCCTTCGGGTTGCTGATTTTCTATCACGTCGGCATGGCCTTCGTGACCTGGGACTGGCACGTCAAAACTGCGCATCCGAGCCCGGCACTCGAGCCATTCATGGTGCTGCTCAACCCGTGGCGTCTCAGTCTGCTGTTCTTCGTCTCGGGATGTGCCACACGCTTCATGGCCGACCGACTCGCCCCACGCGCGCTGGCCCGCGCCCGTCTCATCCGGCTGGGGTTGCCGCTGCTGTTCGGTATCCTTGTCGTCGTGCCGCCGCAATCCTGGGTCCAAGTCCAGGAGCACGGCTATCGCCTCGGCTATCTGGCGTTCTACGGCCGCTACCTCATGGCCGACCACAGCTTTTGCGATGCGCATGGCTGCCTGCTCGTGCCGACCTGGAACCACCTCTGGTTCCTGGCCTACCTCCTGACCTACACGCTCGGCCTGCTCGCCGTGATTGCGTCCGCCCCGCGCCTGATGCAGCGTCTGGGCCAGCTCGCCAGCCCGATGATGGACGGGTGCGGCGCCCTGCTATGGCCGGCGCTGTGGCTGGTCTTTGTGCGGCAGGTCCTGGCCCCGCGTTTCGAGGAGACGCACGCGCTCTGGGGCGATTGGTATGCGCACAGCGTGTATGCATGTGTCTTTCTGCTGGGCTTCGGGCTCGCGCGGTCGGCGTCATTCTGGGCGGCGGTGCAGCGCCTGCGGTGGCCGGCCCTGGCCGCAGCCCTTCTGACCGGCGCCAGCTTCGCCCTCTACGTCCATGCCTATCCGGGCGATGCCGAACCACCCATCTCCCTGCGCCGCGTCATGCGGTGCGTGTACGGCGTGGACCAATGGGCCAGCATCGTGGCGATCCTGGCATTCGCCCGCCGCCACCTCACGCGCGGCAGCCCCATGCTCACCTATCTGACGCAAGGCCTGTTCACTTTCTACATCGTGCACCAGACGATCATCGTTCTGGCCGAATTCTGGCTGAAACGACTGCACTGGCCGGCGCCGGCCGAAGGGTCGGTGCTTGTCCTGACGACCATGTTCGGCTGCTGGGCAAGCTACGAGGGCGTGCGCCGCACGCCCGTGCTGCAACCCGTGTTCGGACTGCGAACACGGCCGATGGGTCAGGCCCTGGCAGCGGAGTGATCCCCGGTCAGTTGCACCCCGCGCTTCCCATGCTCATCACGTCCATGCCGGTTGCAGCCTGGCCCGCGACCGTCTGGTAGGCGGGCGAGCAATCCCGGGACGGCGTGAGGCGCTGAGTGGGTGCGGCGGCATCGGAGTGGAACGGCTGGGCGTCCCGGGTCTCCTCCCCATGCGGGTCGCGCTGAGTGGGCGCGCGGTGGCCGGTGACGGTGATGTCTTCGCGGCCGCCCAGGTCGCGCACGTCCACCTGCGGTCGCTCGATCCCGGCATTTGGCGGCGGCGGCACGAACCAGGCGGGCTGGGGCGGCGAGGCTTTCGCGGCCGCCGCAGCCAAGCAGAACGCGAACGGCAGGGCCCACCTCACACGGTGAACTGCTCGGCGACGATGCGCTCGGACAGGCCCAGTTCGGGGTCGAACAGGATGGTGGTCCGCACGCTGCGATCCTCGCTGACCGCGACTGATGCGACATCGCGCACCTCGGTGAAATCGGCCACGGCCGAGACCGGGCGTTTGTCGGATTCGAGGATTTCGAAGACGATATCGGCGGTGCTGGGCAGCAGCGCGCCGCGCCAGCGCCGCGGGCGGAAGGCGCTGATCGGGGTCAGCGGCAGCAGGTTGGCCGAAAGCGGCACGATCGGGCCGTGCGCGGAGAGGTTGTAGGCGGTCGAGCCGGCCGGGGTCGCCACCAGCACGCCGTCACACACCAGCTCCTCCAGCCGGACGCGGCCATCGACGGTGATGCGTATCTTGGCCGTCTGCCGCAACTGGCGCAGGAGCGACACCTCGTTCAGCGCCAGCGCTTCCTCCACCACGCCGGCCCGGGTCACCGCATGCATGCGCAGCGGGTGCAGCGAGACGGCCTGGCTGCGCGCCAGACGGGCCGGCAAATCGTCCTCATGGAACCCGTTCATCAGGAAGCCGACGGAGCCGCAATTCATGCCGTACACGGGTATGTCGCAGGTCAGCGTGCGATGCAGGGTCTCCAGCATCGAGCCGTCGCCGCCCAGGCAGACTACTACGTCGGCCTGGCTGAACGGCACGTCGCCGTAGCGTGCCACCAGCCGGGCTCGGCTCGCCTGGGCCAGATCGGTGGTCGAGGCGACCACGCAGATTCGCTCCACTGGGCGCAGCACCGGCCCCTCGTCCAAAGCGGCGCCCAGGGCAAGCTCAATCATGGCGGATCGCTACGGAGTGGACATGCGCCGTATGGTGGACGGGGACCATGCGGCGGACAGCGTGTCATGCCAGGCGGCGATGCGCCAGGACCGGCATGGACGTCCGAACGCGGTCGAGCATCGCCTGATCGAACTCGGCCGAGGCCACGCCCGGCCCGTCCTCCAGCCGCGCGCGCACCTCGCCCCAGGGATCGCAGATCAGGCTGTGGCCGAATGTCTGGCGTGGCCGGCCGGCGGCATCGTGGTGGGTGCCGGTCGTGGCCGGGGCGACCAGCCAGCATTGCGTTTCGATCGCGCGGGCGCGCAGCAACACCTCCCAATGGTCGCGCCCGGTCTCCATGGTGAAAGCCGAGGGCACGGCGATGATGCCGGCACCCTGGCGCCGCAGCGCGGTGAACAATTCGGGGAAGCGGACGTCGTAGCAGACCGACAATCCTAGCGTGACCTGGCCAAGCGTGGCCTGACCGCCCGGCAAACCGATCGGGCAGGTGACCACCTCGGCGCCTGCGCCGAACAGGCTGCTCTCGCGATAGCCCCGCCCTTGCGGGGTCACTGCGTCGAACAGGTGGATCTTGCGATAGCGCGCCAGTTCCCGCCCATCGGGGCCGAACACCAGGGAGGTGTTGAACAGGGTGTCGCCCTCACGCTCCCCGATCGAACCGCCATGCAGGGTGATGCCGAGACGCCGCGCGGCCGCGCTGAGGAACCGCCAGGCTGGGCCGGCCTCGTCGCTCGACCCAGGCCTGGGCAGGGTCTCGCTTTGCGATAGTTTACGGGCACGGTCGCCACCCAGGCAGGTCCACATTTCCGGAAGGCAGACCAGCGCCGGGCCGGGGCCCGCCTGGTTCAGCAAACCGTCGATCTGGGCGATGTTGGCGTCCCGATCGTCGCCTGGGGCGCATTGCACGGCGACAAGTCGCATCGGCCTACGTCTCCGTCAGGGCGGGCGTGCGGAGGCGGTCAGTGCAGCTTCGACAGCGCTGCCAGGATGTCCGGCGGCAGCGGCTCGGCCAGGATCGGGTCGAACCGGGCGGCCAGCGACAGACGCAGCCACGTCTCCATCGCACTTTCCCCATCCGAACCAAGGGCCGTGATCGGGGGCGTCGGTGCTGGCGGGCGCATCATTTCCGTTTCGAACATCATATGGCCTCAATGCCGTTCGGCGCATCGGGTTGCCGCATCGGCAGGATTGCGGCTCCGCGAACACACGGTAAGGGCGTGAGCGTTACCCTCGGGTCAACGCGCCAGCTCAATCGGCGGTTGCGGGCCGCACGTCCGGCGCGCTGCGCGCAGCCGTGCGGCCCTTGTCGGCATACCAGGCCGCAACCGCGCCGACCGCCCACATCGATGCGGCGCCAGCGAGATTCACCCCAAGCTGCACCAGCACGCCATGACGGGCCTCGGTCGCCAGCCGACCCAGGAACGCCAGGAAGATGCCGGCGCAGAACACCGGCAGCGAGTGCTGGCCCGCCACGACGAAGGGGGTCGCCCCCCACGACCGCAGCCATCCGGCCTCGCGCGGGATCAGCCGCGTGGCCAGCCAGGTGAGCGCCAGGATTGAGATGAGTCGGAACGGGTGCAGCCCGCCTTTGTCGACGTTCATCAGCACGCGCACCGCCGCGCCGGGCAGCCATGCGACCGAGCTTGGGTATTGCCAGACAACCCATTGCATCAGCACGCCGAAGATCACCACGGCCACGGAGAGCGCATCGAACGTGCGCAGATGGCGGCGTGGCGGCTCGCCCGGCGCATAGGAGAGGATGGCGCCCATCATGAACAGCAACTGCCAGGTGAGCGGGTTGAAGAACCAGCCGCCGCCGGTCCAGCTGGGCAGATTGAGCGAGAACAGCCGGGCCACGACGTACAGCGCCAGCGACAGGCCGGCCAGCACGGGCGGCCGGCGAAGCAGCGGCAGGGCGAGGGCAAACAGCAGCAGCAGGGCCACGTAGAGCGGCAGCACGTTGAGGTAGGCGGGCTGGAAATGCAGGCTCAGCGCCTCGGCCAGCGCGCGATACGGGGCGGCGCCAAACACGTCGAGATGGATCTCGTCCAGGAAATCGGCGCGGTCCAGGGCGACGGCGGACACGCCCACCTGGGCTGCAAACACCACGAACAGGAAGATGTGGGCGATGTAGAGCGTCCAGGCGCGCCGTACCACGTCGGCTGCGGCATACGGCCAGCCCTGGCGCCGCATGGTGCCGCCATAGGCGATGCCCGCGGCGTAGCCCGCCAGCAGCACGAAGATCTCGGTCGCGTCGCATAGCGCGTAGTTGCGGATGGATAATGCGCCCAGCCAGTCGTCGGGGATGTGGTCGGTGAAGATCCACCAGAGCGCCAGGCCGCGGAAGAAGTCGATGCGAAGGTCGCGATTGGTCTTGATCAGCATCGGGACCGGGCGGCTAGGCTGGGGGAAGGCACGACGCACACAAGGCGCCCGCCCTGCCACGGTCAAGGGCGGCCGGGCTGCGGATGCATCGGTATGCTGCCGCTGCGTATCCGACTATCCTCGGTGCAAGCCGGGTCACAGTAATGTCACATCGGTGGTGACGATCTCGGGCGTTGTTGGCATGTCCCGTTTTAGTGAGGATTGCGCAATGCGCCTCGACATCAGTCACATCGAAACGGGAGCGGCCGTTTGAACGGCGCGGAGTCGGTCAGACCCTTGACGATCGTGGGGATCGGCGCGTCCGCTGGCGGGTTGGAAGCCTTTCGTCTGTTTTTCGAGAACATGCCGGCGAACAGCGGCATGGCGTTCGTCGTCATCCTGCATCTGCCGGCGAACCGGCCCAGCATGCTGCCCGATATTCTGGGCCGCTGGACGGCCATGCGCGTCATCGCGGCCGAGGGTGACACGCTCGTCGAGGCCGATACCGTCTATGTTCCGCCGCCGCATGCGACCACGGTGCTGCGGGACGGGAGGCTGAGCATTTCGCCCACCCCGCCGAACACGCCGCGCGAGCATCGTCCGATCGACGGGTTTTTCGACACGCTCGCCTCCGCCCAGCGCCGCCACGCCGTGGGGATCGTGCTGTCGGGCACGGGAAGCGACGGTGCGTTGGGGCTGAAGGCGATCCGGGCCTGTGGCGGGCTGACGATCGTGCAGGGCAGCAGCGACGATTCGGCCGATCACCGCGCGGGTGACGGTCCGCAATACGGCGACATGCCGGCCGGCGCCATCGCCACGGGCGCGGTCGATCTGGTGGCGCCGGTGCAGGCAATACCGCACCATCTCATGCGCCTGCGGCAGATGGCACTGGAAACTCCGGCGCGCGGCGGGACGGAGGAGGATACGGAGTCGCTGCGGCTGCAAATCTGCGCCATACTGCGCGCCCGCATCGGCCACGATTTTTCCGGCTACAAGGACAGGACGTTCCTGCGGCGGGTCAACCGCCGCGTGCAGGTGCGCAATATCGACACGCTGGCGAACTATGTCAGCTTCCTGCAGCAGGATCACGACGAGCCGGTGCTGCTGTTCCGCGAGCTGCTGATACGGGTCACCAGCTTTTTTCGCGACGGCGAGGCTTTCGACAAGATCGAGCGGATCGTCATTCCGCGCCTGTTCGAAGGCCGGCACGCCTACAACACGGTGAGGGCGTGGGTCCCGGGCTGTGCCACCGGGGAGGAAGCCTACTCCCTGGCAATGCTCCTTCTGGAGCAGGCCGGCCGGATGCGCGGGCCGCCGAAAATCCAGGTGTTCGCAACCGATATCGATGAGCCGGCCATCGCCACCGCGCGCATGGGCCGCTATCCGGCGGTGCTGCTGGAGGGCCTGTCGGAGGAGCGGCGGCGCCGTTTCTTCACGCCGTCGGACTCCGGATATGTCGTGTCGAAAGAGCTGCGTGAAACTTGCACGTTTTCGCCGCACAGCCTGGTGCGCGACCCGCCCTTCTCACGCATGGACCTGATCTCGTGCCGCAACCTGCTGATCTATCTGGACGCGCGGCTGCAAGCGGCCATCCTGCCCGCGTTCCATTACTCGCTTTCGCCCCGCGGCATCTTGGTTCTGGGCATCTCCGAGGGCATGTCGCGGCACGAAGGCTTGTTTGAGCCGATCGACAAATCGGCGCGTATCTTCCAACGACGCGATGTGCGCAGCCCGCCGCTGAACCTCAGTCCCCGTGACCTGGACCGCATTGTTCACACGGGCAAGCGGCTGCATGAGGGTGCATCGGACCCGGCCGAGCCGTCATCGCGCGCGTATGCCGATCCGGGGCAATCGCCATCGGACAAGTCTCGCCCTCCGGCGAGACGGGCGGGGAACGGGATGCGCAGCCTGCTGGCCCGGTTGGGCGCCCGACTGTTTCTTGCGAACATGAGCACTGCGGCGGAGTTGCAGAGGGCGCTCGACGCGACACGCGACGAGTTGGCCACCATCACCGAAGAGCACGACACTGCGCTGGAAGAGCTGCGCTCGGCCAATGAGGAGCTGCACTCCCTCAATGAGGAGCTGCAATCGACCAATGAGGAGCTGGAGACCAGCAAGGAGGAGATACAATCGGTCAACGAGGAACTGCATACGGTCAACGCTCAGCTGACCGACAAGGTCGATGACCTGGACCGCGCGAACAGCGATCTGCGCAACCTGTTCGACAGCACCCAGATCGCGACGATCTTCCTGGACCGGCATTTGATCGTACGCAGCTTCACCAACTCGGTCGCCACGATCTACAATCTGATCCCGAGCGATGTCGGGCGGCCGCTGACCGACATCGTCAGCACGTTGCGTTACACGGCCCTGCGCGAAGATGTGGCTCAGGTCCTCAGCTCGTTGGTGCCGCTGGAGCGACGGGTCGAAAGCTTCGATGGCGGGACGCATTACATCCTGCGCATCCTGCCGTATCGCGCGCCGGACAGCACGGTCAGCGGCACGCTGGTGACGTTCCTGGATGTGACCAGCATCGTGCGGGCCGAGCAGCACCAGCGTCTGCTGGTCGATGAGCTGAACCACCGGGTGAAGAACATGCTGACGGTGGTGATCTCGCTGGCAGGCCAGACGGCGCGTCGTTCCGCCGATCTGAAGCAATTCCAGGACGCGTTCATGGGCAGGGTGCGGGCGCTGTCGGCCTCCTACACGTTGCTGTCGCGAGAGAACTGGGTCAGCGTAGCGTTGCGCGAGATCGTGGAAGAGGAACTGCACCCGTTTGCCACGGCCGGCCGAACCAATATCCGGGTTGTCGGCGACGATGTGCAACTCGCGCCCGCCGGCGCGCTTGCATTGGGCATGGCAATCCACGAACTCGCGACCAACGCTGTCAAGTTCGGCTCCCTGTCGAGCCTGGAGGGCAGCGTGACCGTCACCTGGCGCGTGGACGCGGCGGCCCAAACTTCGTCGCGCGAGCCTGAGCTGACCATCGTCTGGCACGAGCAGGGTGGGCCGGAGGTGCGCCCGCCCGACCACACCGGCTTCGGCACCGTGCTTGTTAGGCGAAGCCTGGCCGATGAGCTGGGCGGACAGGCCGAGCTGGATTTCCGGCCGGATGGTTTGCATGCGGTGTTGCGGGCGCCGCTCGCGCGCGTGAACCGTGCCGAAAAAATGGACGTTACTTCCTATGGCTAAGCTCGGTTCCAACGGGATCGTCAGGTCTTTGGCGGGCGCGCCCGTTCGCGTGATGGTCGTCGAAGACGAGCTTCTGATCGCCATGCTGATCGAAGATACGCTGGCCGAGGCGGGATACGAAGTCATAGGCCCGTTCTCGAACCTGACGGACGCGCTGCGGGCGGCGCGCGAGGTGGTGATGGATGTGGCGCTGCTGGATGTGAACCTGCGCGGCGAACGGGTCTATCCGGTGGCGGAAATACTGGAGTCGCGGCGCATCCCCTTCCTGCTGCTGTCCGGCTATGGCGCGGACGCGATCCCGGCCTCGCGCACGCATTGGACCGCCTGCAGCAAGCCGTTCATGCCGGGCGATCTGAAGCGGCAACTGGCGGAGCTGATCGCCTGAACCGTCCGACCGAGCTGGCCCGTCGGTGAGGCTGCTGTTTCTGGGCGACATCGTGGGCCGGTCGGGCCGCGATGCGGTCGGCGCCGCGCTGCCCGGGCTGCGCGAGGCGCTGCGTCTCGACCTGGTCATCGTCAACGTCGAGAACGCAAGCCACGGCTTCGGCTGCGCGCCGGCGATGGCCGATGCGCTGTTCGCGGCGGGTGCGGACGTGCTGACGCTGGGCAACCATGCCTGGGACCGGCGCGAACTGGCCGGCTATATCGAGACCGAACGTCGGCTGATCCGCCCGCTCAACTTCGCGCCGGGCACGCCCGGGCAGGGCTTCGTGACCGTCGATCTGGCCGATGGGCGGCGGGCGCTGGTGCTGCAGACCATCGGGCGGCTGTTCATGGAGCCGAGCGACGATCCGTTCCGGCTGACGGCGGAACTGCTGGGGCGCTACCGGCTGGGCGGGCCGCCCGGCAGCGGCGGGTTGCAGGCGATCGTGGCCGACCTGCACGGCGAGGCGACCAGCGAGAAGATGGCGTACGCCCATTCCTTCGACGGACGGGTCAGCCTCGTGGTCGGCACGCACACGCATTGCCCGACCGCAGACCACCAGATCCTGCCCGGCGGTACGGCCTATTTGTCCGATGCGGGCATGTGCGGCGACTACGACAGCGTGATCGGGATGGATAAGGGTGTTGCGGCCGGGCGGTTCTGGCGCCGGCTTCCGGGCGAAAGGCT
Source organism: uncultured Acetobacteraceae bacterium (assembly GCA_964252425.1). Lineage (GTDB taxonomy): Bacteria > Pseudomonadota > Alphaproteobacteria > Acetobacterales > Acetobacteraceae > BOG-908. The sequence continues at coordinate 8,866 of CAXUNK010000016.1, read as the reverse complement.
CTCGCCGGCCGATGGCGAGGCGACGGTGTGCGGCGTCTTTGTCGAGACACGCGACGAGACCGGGCTGGCGATGCGGGTCGAGCCGGTGCGCATGGGGGGGCGGCTCAGCCAGGCGATGCCGGCCTGATCATGCGCCTCGCTGCTCTCACCCGGGTAGCGAAGACGGTCTCGGCGGGTATTGCAGGATCAGCGTGCGCGAGGAGAACGAGAACCAGGCGTGCACGCGCGAGAGGAAATCGAGGCCGAGCAGCATATCGACATTGTGCATGATGGCCTGGTCGATGATGGCGACGGGCAGGTTGTGGATGTACACGTTGCCGACCTGCATCTCGCTGACCACGTGCCGCACGGCAGCGGGCATCGCGGGGCCCACGCCCCGGGCACGGAAATGGTAGTCATCCTTGAGGGTGGCGATATCGAGCCCGATCCGGCGCGCCGCGTCGGCGAACATAACCGTATGAGGCGCGCCCGTATCGACAGCGGCGGAAAAGACCTGACCGCCGATAGTGACTCGCACGACGGGATGCAGATCGGCGGGCGGACGAGGCAGCATGGGCGCGGTGTAGAGCGGCTGTGGCAAGGCTGCGGCGGGATGCGTGCACCCGGACGCGGCATAGAGCACCGCCTTGCCTTCGGGCAGATCGAGATCGACATCATAGGCGGATAGGAAATTGTCGCCGAGCAGCCCGTCCGGCGGCCTGGCGCCCCACAGGTTCATGTCGCTCGCGACAAGACGCAGCTGCCTGCCGTGCAGCGCGCCCAACTGGAACGAGCTGGTGAGGAACATATAGGCGGGGCCGGCGCCGCCCACGCCTTCGAAATGTCCGGCGGGGATGAGCGGGATGGAGAGCCGGTCGGCCGTCGCCGTGGAGATGATGGTGGCGTCAGATCCGGTATCGAGGATGAAGTTCGCCGGCGTCCCGTTCAGCACGGCATCGACGAGCAGGTGGCCGTCGGCGAGGCGCAACGGCAGCTCGGTCGCACGCGCCAGGACGCAGCGTGGCGGCGTGGCCTGGCAGGCGGCCAGCGCCAGCACGCCGGCCAGCACCGCCCCCGCCCGGCCAAGCCGGTTCGGGCGAAGGCGGTGCCGCGTCACGTCAATTGTATTTCGCAAGCTCCAGCCGGCCGATCTGGTTGCGGTGCACCTCGTCGGGACCGTCGGCGAAGCGCAGCGTGCGCGCGGAGGCGTAATGATAGGCGAGGTGAAAATCCTGGCTGACGCCGCCGCCGCCATGCACCTGCATGGCCCAGTCGATCACCTGGCAGGCCATGCTGGGTGCGACCACCTTGATCATGGCGATCTCGGTGCGGGCGGCCTTGTTGCCGACCGTGTCCATCATGTGCGCGGCCTTCAGCGTGAGCAGGCGCGCCTGCTCGATCATGCAGCGCGCTTCCGCAATGCGTTCCAGCGTCACCGTCTGCTCGCTGACCGGCTTGCCGAAGGCCACCCGCGACTTGGCGCGCTTGCACATCGCTTCCAGCGCGCGTTCCGCCTTGCCGATCAGCCGCATGCAGTGGTGTATGCGTCCCGGCCCCAGCCGGCCCTGCGCGATCTCGAAGCCGCGGCCTTCGCCCAGCAATACGTTGCTGACCGGCACGCGAACGTTGCGGAAATCGACCTCCATGTGACCGTGCGGCGCGTCATCGTAGCCGAAGACGGTGAGCGGGCGCAGCACTTCGACGCCTGGCGTGTCCATCGGCACCAGGATCATGGATTGCTGGGCGTGGCGTTCGGCTTTCGGGTTCGTCTTGCCCATGAAGATGAGGATCTTGCAGCGCGGATCGCCGCCGCCGCTGGTCCACCATTTGCGGCCGTTGATGACATACTCGTCGCCCTGACGTTCGATGGTCGATTCGATGTTGGTGGCGTCCGATGAGGCGACGGCCGGTTCGGTCATGGCGAAGGCCGAACGTATCTCACCCTCGAGGAGGGGTTCGAGCCACTCCTTCTTCTGCGCTTCGGTGCCGTAGCGCTCGATCGTCTCCATGTTGCCGGTGTCCGGCGCCGAGCAGTTGAACACCTCCGAAGCCCATTCGACGCGGCCCATGATCTCGGCCAGCGGCGCGTATTCGATGTTGTTCAGCCCGGCGCCACGGTCGCTATGGGGCAGGAACAGGTTCCACAGGCCGGCCTGTTTTGCGAGAGGTTTCAGTTCGTCGATGAGTGCGGTCGGAACCCAACGGTCGCCGCGCGCGACTTCCTCATGGAAACGATGTTCGTTCGGGTAGATGTGCTTGTCCATGAATGTGGAGACGCGTTCCTGGTACTCGCGCGTCTTGTCGTTGAAGGTGAAATCCATCGTGTGACCTCTTCGGATTGGGGTCTGGGGCCGCTTGCCCCAGCCGGGGGCCAGGGGCAGCGCCTCTGGCCTTATCTTGTTGGGGCGAGAACGACCTTGCCCTGCGCACGGCGCTGCATCACGTCGGCCAGCGCGTCGCTGGTGCGTTCCAGCGGGTAGGAGGCGGAGACATGCGGGTTCAGCGTGCCGTCCGCAACCCAGGAGAAGAGCTGGGCGACGTTGCGCGCGTGGCCGGCGGGGTCGCGTGCCGTCCAGGTCCCCCAGAACACGCCCTTGGCCTCGCCCTCCTTCAGGAGCAGCAGGTTGAGCGGGAGTTTGGGTATCTCGCCGGCGGCAAAACCCACGACCAGCAGGCGGCCGCCCCAGGCCAGGCCGCGAACGGCGGCCTCGGTGAAAGGGCCGCCGACAGGATCGTAGGCGACGTCGATGCCTTGCGGGGCCAGGCGTTTCAGCTCGGTTTTCAGGTCGGCTTCCGTGTAGTTGATCGTGACGTCCGCGCCATGGGTGCGGGCGAGAGCCAGTTTTTCATCGCTGGACGCGGCGGCGATCACGCGCGCGCGCATGGCGTGGCCGATTTCCACGGCAGCCAGGCCCACGCCGCCGGCCGCACCCAGCACCAGCAAAGTTTCGCCCGCGCGAAGCCGGCCGCATTCCTGAAGCGCGTGCAGCGAGGTGCCATAGACGAGCATGAAGCCGGAGGCGACCTCGAAGCTCATCTCCGGGGGGAGTTTGACCGTGCGGTCGGCTCTGGCCACCACCTGCTCGGCGAAGCCGCCTATGCCGGGGAGCGCCACGACCCGGTCGCCCACGGCAAACCCCGTCACGCCCTCGCCCACGGCGCGGATTGTGCCTGCCACTTCGCTGCCGGGCGTGAAGGGGCAGGGTGGTTTGACCTGGTACTCGCCACGGACCATCAGCCCGTCCGGGAAGTTCACCCCGGCGGCATGGACGTCGATGACGATTTCGCCTGCGCTCGGGCTGGGGTCGGGCCGCTCCTCCAATGTCAGGTTCTCGATCGGACCGAATTCGGTGCAGATGACTGCCTTCACGTTTCCTCTTTCCCACGCGCCTGCCGTTTACGGCAGCACCATGCGCGAGGCGGGGCGCGCTGGCTACCCCGGGAGGCTGGACGGATGGGTGTGAGGGTGGGAGCCGGGCCGGTGATGGCGTTTCTGAGCGAAAGCGAGCCGGTGCGGTTTGTGGCCACCGAAATCTGTCCAGGGGTGCGGCGCATGGTCGCCCCGAACCCGGGGCCGATGACCTATACGGGCACGAACACCTGGGTGATCGATGGCGGGGACGGGCTGACGGTGATCGATCCAGGGCCGGACGATCCGGCGCATCTGGCCGCGTTGGCCGGTCTGGGGCCGGTCGCGCGCATCGTGCTCACCCACACCCATCCCGACCACCTGGCCGGTGCGCCCTCGCTGCGCCGGATGACGGGGGCGCCGATCATGTCGTTCTCGCCACCCTGGGCGGCGGGTTTCGCGCCGGATGCGGCGTTGGGCGATGGCGGGCGGGCCGGCCCGCTCACGGCGATCCACACGCCTGGCCACGCCTCCGACCATCTGTGTCTCGCGCTGAAGGGCAAGGTCCTGTTCACCGGCGACCACGTGATGTCGTGGTCCACCAGCATCGTAAGTCCGCCCGACGGCGACATGGCCGCCTATATGGCGAGCCTGCGTGTGCTGCTGGCGCGTGACGACGCGCTCTATTTGTGCGGCCACGGGCCGCCTTTGACCGATCCGCTGCCGCTGGTGCGCGGCATGTTGTCGCATCGGGCGGCGCGCGAGGCGGCGGTCCTGACCGCGCTGCGGCGTGGGCCGGCGACGGAGGCGGCGCTGGTGCAGGACGTATATCCGGGGTTGGACGCGCATCTGGTACCGGCCGCCCGGCGGACGCTGCTGGCCCATCTGCGCAAGCTGGTTGGCGACGGACGCGCGATGCTGGACGGTGACCGCTACAGCGCGACGCCGATCTGAGGCTGGCATCTCGTCTGCCGTGGCACCACGTTGGCACCGCACTTGCAGAATGTGGCGGGCCATCCCCGACCGGAGCCGCCCCATGCGTGTCGCGAGCATGACGTCCACCAGCCAGCCCCCAGCCGCACCGGCGCCCAGGCCGCATGCCGGGTTCTTCCGCACGCTGCTGTCGGAGCTGAACCCGCTGCAATATCTGCCGGTGGTGGGCACGATCTACCGGGCCGTAACCGGCGACACGATACCCGAGACGGCGCGGTTCGCCGGGTCGCTGGTCGTCAGCGGGCTGACCGGCGGGCCGTTGGGTGTCGCCATGAACCTCGGCACGACGGCGCTCGAGCACGTGCTCGGGTTGGACCCGGAGAGGCTGGGCACGCGCCTGCTGGCCGATCTGGGAATCGGGCATGGCGCGACGTCGAACGGCCCGGCGGTGCGGCCGGCCGGGACGGATGCGCCCGGTGTGAGCGCGCGCGTGGGCTGGTCGCCCGCGCAGTTGGCGGCCTATGGCGTGCGACGCGACGCGTCAGGCGAAATGCGCCGCGGCGGGGAAAGCGGGGCCGATGTGCTGAACGGGCTGGAACTGGCCCGGCTGGGCGCGGGCGCGGGTCTGCTGGCGTGACTCGCGTGACGGCGCACGCTAGCCAGTGCGCATAGATCCGGGGACGCGAGCCATCATGCCGAGGTTGGATAACAAGATTGCCGTGATCACCGGCGGGTGCTCGGGTATCGGGCTCGCCACTGTCGAGCTGTTCGTGGCCGAGGGCGCGCGCGTGATCGTCGGCGACATCCAGGACGCGCGTGGCGAGGCCCTGGCGGCGCGGCTGGGTGCGTCGGTGCGCTACCAGCACTGCGACGTGACCGACGAGGCGCAGATCGCGGCCACGATGCAGGCGGCGGTGGACTCGTTCGGCGGGCTGGACGTGGTGTTCAACAACGCCGGCGCCGGCGGCACGCGCGCCACGATCGAGGAGATGACCGGGGAGGAGTGGGATCGCACACAGGCCCTGCTGCTGCGCTCGGTCGTACTCGGCATGCGCCACGCGGTGCCGCACATGAAAGCGCGCGGCGGCGGTGCGATCGTGAACACGTCGTCCGTCTCCGCGTTGGAGGCGGGAGCGGCACCGATCTGCTACTCGGCCGCCAAAGCCGCAGTGCTGCATTTGAGCAAGCTCGCGGCGGCCGAGTTGGCGCGTTACGGGATACGGGTGAACGCCATCTGCCCGGGCTTCATCCTGACGAACATCTTCACCAGCTCGCTCGGCATGTCCGACAACGCGGCGGCGCAGGCCAATGCGAGTCTGACCGCCATCTCACCCCACGCGCAACCGCTGGCGATGCCGGGCGCGCCTTTGCATGTGGCGCAGGCCTGCCTGTATCTGGCATCCGACGAAGCCGCGTTCGTGACCGGCACGCATCTTGTGGTGGATGGCGGGCTGACGATCGGGCCGCGCAGTTCCTGGGACCCGAACGCGCCGTCGGTGATCTACAATCTCTTGCAGAACGCCATGGTGGAGACGCAAGCGTAACGGAATTTTCTACTCTTCTGTCGCCGACCCGAACGACCTGCGCACCGCGGAATGCCAGCCAGCCAGGAGTCGTCCGCGCGCACTCGCCTGCATGTCCGGCGCCCAACGCCGGTCCTCGCGCCACAGCGCGCGCAACTCGTCGGTGCCCGACCACACGCCGACCGCCAGACCCGCGGCATAGGCGGCGCCCAGCGCCGTCGTCTCCGTGATCGCAGGGCGCACGACCTCGGTCGCCAGCATGTCCGACTGGAATTGCAGCAGGAAATCGCTACGGGCCATGCCGCCATCCACGCGCAGCTCGCGCAGCGCCACGCCCGAATCCTGGGTCATGGCGTGTGCCACGTCGGCTAGCTGATATGCGGCCGCTTCCAGCGCGGCGCGGCACAGATGCGCGCGGGTGGCGTAGCGTGTCAGCCCGGTGATCAGGCCGCGTGCATCCTCGCGCCACCACGGCGCGTACAGGCCGGAAAACGCCGGCACGATGTACGTGCCGCCGGTGTCGGGCACGGTTTCGGCCAGCGCATCCAGCTCGGCCGCACTTGCGACCAGGCCCAACTGGTCGCGCAGCCACTGGATCAGCGCGCCGGTGACCGCAATCGAGCCTTCGAGTGCGTAGCAGGCAGGTTGGTCGCCGAATTTGTAGGCGGCCGTGGTGATCAGGCCGTGTTGCGAGGCGATCGGTGACGTGCCGGTGTTGAGCAGCAGGAAACTGCCCGTGCCGTACGTGTTCTTGGCCTCGCCCGTGGAAAAACACGCCTGTCCGACAAGGGCCGCCTGCTGATCGCCCAGCACGCCGGCGACCGGCACGCCGGCCAGCTCGATGATGTTCGGCAGGACGGTCGCCAACACCTGCGACGACGGCATGATCCTCGGCAAGCACGCGCGCGGGATGCGGAACGCCGCGAGCATGTCCGGGCACCAGTCGAGCGCGGCGATGTCCATCAGCATGGTGCGGCTGGCGTTCGTCACGTCGGTCGCGTGCACGCCGCAGAGCGACCAGATCAGCCACGCATCGATGGTGCCGAACAGCGCGTCACCATCCTCCGCCATGCGGCGCGCATCCGGCACGTGGTCCAGCAGCCATTGCAGTTTGAGCGCGGAGAAATAGCTGGCAAGCGGCAGGCCGGTCTTCTGCTGAAACCGCGCCTTGCCGCCCTCGGCCGCGTACTCCGCCACCAGCGTTTCGACCCGCGTGTCCTGCCAGACGATCGCACGGTGCAGCGGCCGCCCGGTGCGGCGGTCCCACAGCACGGTCGTCTCGCGCTGGTTGGTGATGCCAACGCAGGCCAGCTCCGTGGGGCCGATCCCGGCGCGCGTCAGCGCCTCGGCCGCCGTCTCGCGCACATGGCGGACGATCTCGTCGGGATCGTGCTCCAGCCAGCCCGGATTGGGTGTGTGCTGCGCGTGTTCCTTATGCGCGATCGAGACGAGGCGGCCCGTGCGGTGGAACACGGCGAAGCGCGTGCTGGTGGTGCCCTGGTCGATGGCGCCCAAGAAATCCTTCATGGAAAATCCTTCACGACAGGCCCGCCACCCCGGCCAGGCGCTCCGCCGCGCCGGCTTGCAGATGCAGGCCGAGCTTGGACCGGCGCCAGAGCACGTCCTCCGGCGTGCGCGCGAACTCGGCCGCGACCAGGTAAGACAGTTCCGCCTCGGTCAGCCCCTGCCCATATTCCCGGCCGAGATCGTCCATGCTCTTGGCCGTGCCGAGTAGCGCCGAGCAGCGCGTGCCGTACGCCCGGGCCAGGCGGCGCGCGAGCGCGGGCGGGAGGAACGGGTAGGCCGCCCTCAAATCGGCGAGGAACGCGTCGAAATCCGGCATGTCGCCTCCAGGCAGGGGCGCGCTGGCGGTCCATGATCGCCCGCCCACGGCGAGCTTGGCCAGCGCCGCCTCCGCCAGGCGACGATAAGTGGTGATCTTGCCGCCATAGACGGAGAGGGCGGGCGCCTGGCCCTCCGGCTGGTCCAGCTCCAGCACGTAGTCGCGCGTCACCTCCGACGCGCTTTCGGCGCCGTCATCGTAGAGCGGACGCACGCCCGAATAGCTCCACACCACGTCGGCCGGCGTGATCGGGCTGACCAGCCAGGCCGTCGCCGCCTGGCAGAGATATTCGGTCTCGGCCGCGCTGATCTCCGGGCGGGCCGGGTCGCCCTCCCAGGGCAGGTCGGTGGTGCCGACCAGCGAGAAGTCACGCTCGTAGGGGATGACGAAAACGACGCGCCCGTCGGCGTTCTGCAGCAGGAACGCGTGCTCGCCCTCGTACAGGCGGCGGACCACGATGTGGCTTCCCTTCACCATGCGTATCCGCGCGGTGCTGTTCTGTCCCAGCGCGCCGGACAGCACCTTGCCCACCCAGGGACCGGCGGCGTTGACCAGGCGCCGCGCGGCTACGGTCTCCCTCTCGCCGGTTGCCGCGTGCTGCAGCTCGGCCCGCCACCCATCCCCCTCGCGCCACGCGGAGACCAGGCGCGTGCGGGTCCGTATCACCGCACCACGCTCGGCCGCGTCAACCGCGTTCAGGACCACCAGCCGGCTGTCCTCGACCCAGCAATCCGAGTAGGCGAAGGCGCGCCTGACCCCGGGTTTCAGCCCGGCGCCGAGGCCCGCGCCGCCCAACCGGACGGAGCGCGTGGCGGGCAGCGGGCCGCGGCCGCCGATATGGTCGTAGAGGAAAAGCCCGGCGCGGATCAGCCAGGCCGGGCGGCTGGCGGCGCCCAATGGCAGCACGAAACGCATCGGCCAAATGATGTGCGGAGCGATGGCCAGCAGCCGGGCCCGCTCTGCCAACGCCTCCCGCACCAGGCGGAACTCGTGGTATTCCAGGTAGCGCAGACCGCCATGGATCAGCTTGGTGCTGGCGCTGCTGGTGTGGGACGCGAGATCGTCCTGCTCGACCAGGCAGACGCGCAGGCCACGCCCGGCAGCGTCGCGTGCGATGCCTGTGCCGTTGATGCCGCCGCCTGTGATAAGTAGGTCGTACATGCGCTGTTCTAGGGGGGGGGGGGGGGGGGGCGGGGCCCCCCCACCACCCCCCGCCCCGGGGGACCCCCCGGGTGGTGT
>CAXUNK010000015.1:0-28729 GCA_964252425.1 uncultured Acetobacteraceae bacterium | reverse complement strand
ATCCTGCCGTGGTCCAGGCCGGGCGGCGCCGAACGCGGCGGCCCGGAGGCGTCGCGCGCGGCCGAGGCCCGGCTGGCCGAGGCGGTGGGCCTTGCCCAGTCGATCGGCCTGGACGTCGTGCGCAGCGCCATATTGCCGCTGCGTGCGCGCCGGCCGGCCACCCTGCTCGGGCCGGGTCAGGTGGAGAGCGAAAAGCTCGAACTGGCCGAGGCCGGCGTGACGGTCGCCATCGTCGACGCCGCGCTGAGCCCGGTGCAGCAGCGCAATCTGGAGCGCGGCTGGGGCTGCAAGGTCATCGACCGCACCGGCCTGATCCTGGACATTTTCGGCGAGCGCGCGGCCACGCGCGAAGGTTCGCTGCAGGTCGAGCTCGCGCATCTGGACTATCAGCGCTCGCGTCTGGTGCGGTCCTGGACCCATCTCGAGCGTCAGCGCGGCGGCTTCGGCTTTCTCGGCGGTCCCGGCGAGACGCAGATCGAGGCCGACCGCCGTCTGATCACCGACCGTATCGTGCGGCTGAAAAAGGAGCTGGAACAGGTGCGGCGCACGCGCGGCCTGCATCGCAGCGCACGCCGCCGCGTGCCGTTCCCGGTGGTGGCCCTGGTCGGCTACACCAACGCGGGCAAATCCACGCTGTTCAACGCGCTGACCGGCGCCCAGGTGCATGCGCAGGACCAGTTGTTCGCGACGCTCGACCCCACCATGCGCGGGCTGGTGCTGCCGAGCGGCCGTCGCGTGATCCTGTCCGACACGGTGGGCTTCATCAGCGAGTTGCCGACCGAGCTCGTGGCCGCCTTCCGCGCGACGCTCGAGGAGGTGGCCGAAGCGGACATCATCCTGCATGTCCGCGACATCTCCCACCCCGACACGGCTGCGCAGCGTTCGGACGTGCTGGCGGTGCTGGACGGTATGGTGGCCGACGGCACATTGGCCGAGGATTTCGCCAGCCGCACGATCGAGGTCCTGAACAAGGCGGATGTGCTGGGCGGGGCTGAGGCGGTCACGGCGAAGGCGGGCAGCGTTGCCGTCTCCGCCGTCACCGGCGAGGGGCTGGACCGGCTGCGCGCGCTGCTGGACGAGCGTGTGGCCGCCGGCATGGAACAGGCGGAGTACGATATCGGGCACGCCGACGGCGCGCGGCTCGCATGGCTCTACGAGCATGGCGAGGTGGTTGGCCGCGAGGATGGCGAGGATGCGGCGCATGTGACGGTGCGTCTGCTGCCGGCGGATCGCGCTCGGTTCGAACATTCACATTGAAGCAAGGCAAGAACTGCTTTTTTGAAAAAAAGCAGCAAAAAACTTTTGCGAGCGCAGTGGCGGACCCTTCCACACCGCGCACACCAATGAACAACAGTTTTTTGGTCCTTTTTTGCAAAAAAGGACTACTTCCTTAATGCTTTCGTCTGTTCGTCTAGTCGAAGAACTAGACCTCCTCCTCCGCGCCGCAGCCCGCACCGAGATCATGCCGCGCTTCCGCAAGCTCGACCCGGCCGGGATACGCACCAAGACCGGCCCGCTCGACCTGGTGACGGATGCGGACGAGGCGGCCGAGGCGATGATCGCGCAGGGCCTGTCGCGCCATTTCCCCGGCTGCCTCGTCATCGGCGAGGAGGCGGCCGCGCACGACCCCGACCTTCTGGACAGGCTTGCCGGCGCCGAGCTCGCGTTCGTGGTCGATCCGATCGACGGCACGTCCAACTACGCGGCCGGCCTGCCGCTGTTCGGCACGATGGCGGCAGCCATCGTGCGCGGGGAGGTGGTGGCGAGCGTGATCCACGACCCGGTCATCGACAGTTCGTCGCTCGCGTTGCGCGGCGAGGGCGCGTGGGAGCAGGCGGCTGACGGCACGCGCCGCGACCTGCGCGTGGGGCCGAGCGTGCCGGTGGACCGCATGACTGGGTCGGCGTCCTGGCGCTACCTGCCGCAGGAGATGCGTCGCGTCGTGCTGCCGAACCTCGCCCATGTGGCGCAGGCCTACGATTTCCGCTGCGCCGCGCACGAATACCGCATGCTCGCCGCCGGGCACTGCCATTTCCTGCTGTTCAACAAGTTGCTGCCCTGGGACCACCTGCCGGGCTGGCTGCTGCATCGTGAGGCGGGCGGCTATGCGGCGCGCTTCGATGGGTCGGCGTATCGGCCCGGCCTGACCGGGGGCGGCTTGATCTGCGCGCCGGACGAGGCGAGCTTCCTGGCGCTGCGCCTGGCCCTTCTGGGGCGCGGCGCATGACGGGCAGGCTGGCGCTCACGATGGGCGACCCGGCCGGCATCGGCCCGGAGATCGCCGCGAAGGCCTGGGCCGCCCTGCGTCACACCGGGCCGGATTTCGTGCTGCTGGCCGATCCGGAGGGCTGCGCCGGGCACTGCCCCGTGCAAATGGTGGAGGATGCCGGCGGCGGTGTCTTCGCCGACGCGCTGCCCGTGCTGCCGATCCGGCTGGCCAGCCCCGCCCGGCCGGGCCGTCCCACGGGCGAGAACGCCGCATCCACCATCGCCAGCATCGAGGGCGCCGTGCGCCTTGCGCGATCGGGCGCGGTGCGGGGCATAGTGACCAACCCGATCAGCAAGGCGGTGCTGCAGGGCGCGGGCTTTCCTCACCCGGGCCACACGGAGTTTCTGGCGGCACTCACCGGCGCCTCCGGGCGCGAGGTCATGATGCTCGCCTCGCCGATGCTGCGCGTGGTGCCGGTCACCATCCATGTCTCGCTGCGCACGGCGCTGGACACGCTGACCACGGCCAGGATCGTGGCCATCGCAAGGGCCACGCACGCGGCGTTGACCGCCGATTTCGGCATCGCGCAACCACGCCTGGCGATCGCCGGGCTGAACCCGCATGCCGGCGAACAGGGCCGCATGGGCGGCGAAGAGGTGTCCATCATCGAGCCGGCGATCGAGCGCCTGCGCGCCGAGAACATCGACGCTGCCGGTCCCTACCCGCCCGACACCATGTTCACCGAGGGCGCCCGACACAAATACGACGCCGCGATCTGCATGTATCACGACCAGGCGCTGATCCCGCTGAAGACGCTGGACATGTCGGGCGGGGTGAACGTGACGCTCGGCCTGCCGATCGTGCGCACCTCGCCGGACCACGGCACCGCCTTCGACATCGCGGGGCGCGGCGTTGCCGACCCGTCCAGCCTTGTCGCCGCCATCAAGCTGGCCCACGAGATCGCCGGCCGCCGCGCGTCCGCCCGGTAGAAGGATCGATCCATGCAGCCCTGCCGTCTCGGCGTGAACATCGACCACGTGGCCACGCTTCGGAATGCCCGTGGCGGCGCGTTCCCCGATCCGCTGGAGGCCGCGCGCATCGCGCTCGAGGCCGGGGCGGACGGCATCACGCTGCATCTGCGCGAGGACCGGCGCCACATCCACGACCACGACCTGACCCGCATGCGCGCCGAACTGAGCGCGCCGCTGAACCTGGAGATGGCGGCGACAGAGGAGATGGTCGAGATCGCGTTGAAGGCCCGGCCGCATGCGTGCTGCATCGTGCCCGAACACCGGGCCGAGGTGACGACGGAGGGCGGTCTGGACGCGGCCGGCCTTGCGCCGACGCTGGGACCGATGGTGGCGCGGCTGGTGCAGGGCGGGTTGCGCGTCTCGCTGTTCATCGATCCCGATCCCGCGCAGTTGCACGCGGCCGCGTCGCTCGGCGCGCCGGTGGTGGAGCTGCATACCGGCGCCTACGCGCTGGGCCGCCCAGGCGAGCTCGACCGTCTGGCGGAAGCTGCGCGTCTGACCGGCACGCTTGGGCTGGAATGCCATGCGGGCCACGGGCTCACCGACGACAATGTCGGTCCGGTGGCGGGGCTGCCGGAGGTCAGGGAGCTGAATATCGGCCATTTCCTGATCGGCGCGGCGATCACCGAGGGTCTGGGCGGGGCGGTGCGGCGGATGCGCGCGTTGATCGCCGCGTCACGGTCGGCGCCCGGGGACACGCAAGCGGTCATTCAACCACCGCGTTCATAAGCCGTCGCCTCACTGGTCGTTTCGGGCGCGGATCTCCGCTTGCTTGCATGCGGTCGCGTGTTAACGTTCGTTCACCAAGCGGGCGGAACGCGGTTCCAGGAGAGGAGTCAACCGGCTCCTACCTTCCCTGTGCGGGAACAGGAGAGAGTTGAGTGGCGATCAGATTGAAGGACATGCTCTGTTGCGCGACGTTGCTTGCAGGCACGGGATTTGCCGGCACGCACGCATGGGCGGCGCCGGCCGGCGAGACGGTCACCCGCGTCGAGGCAGGCCGGCCGGTCGCCTTCGACGTCATCATGCCGCTCACCAACCGTGACAGGCTGGAGGCGTTCGTCGCCGACCTGCACAACCCCGCCTCTCCCAACTTCCACCACTGGCTGACGCCCGCGCAGTTCGGCCTGCGGTTCGGTCCGAAGCCGGCCGATGTGAAGGCGGTCGCCGACGCGTTGCGCGCACGCGGTTTCACCGTGACGGAGCAGACGCGCAGCCTGCATGTGACCGGCACCTCCGACCAGGTCGAGCGCAGCTTCGCCACGCATCTGCTGCGCGGCACGGCCGCGTCCGGCAGCACGCACATCATGCAGGACGCCGCACTCACCCTGCCGCCAGAGATCGCGGCGACAGGCGCCACGATCTACAGCTTCTCGCCGCACGTGGCCCACACCCATGCCAGGATCGCCACCGGACGGCTCGATCCGAACAACCGCTACGGCGTCACCGGCACGTACTGGTTCGACGACCTGAAGGAGGCCTACTCCTACCCGTCGGTCCAGGCGACCGTGACGGTAGGCGGCAAGTCGCAGCCGCTGGACGGGACCGGCGCCTCGATCGGCGTGCTGATCTCCAGCGACGTGTACGATGCCGACATCGCCGCCGTGTTCGACCACGAGAACTGGACCGCCATCAGCGGCCGGCCGGACCCCAAGCTCGCCGCGCGTGTTCTGGTCAATGGCGGCTCCGGGCCGATCAACGTCAACAGCGGCGATTTCGACGAGGCCTCGCTCGATACGCAGGAGCAGTTGACGGGCGCGCCGGGCGCCAGCGTGACGCTGTACAACATCCCCGACCTGTCCGACGGCAGCGTGTTCGCCGGCTACGTGACGGTGATCGAGTCGAACGCCGTGGACCTGCTGAGCTCGTCGTTCGGCGAGTGCGAGCTGGAATACACGGCGAAATACAATCGCGGCGTCAGCCAGCTCGGCATCCTGCAGGCCTATCACGAGCTGTTCCTGCAGGGTAACTCGCAGGGCATCACCTTCCTGGCCAGCAGCGGCGACAGTGCCGGCAAGGAGTGCCCAAGCGTCTCCTACTATCCGGACCTGGGCAACGGCGTCTTCCAGAAGGGCGTCAGCACGCCCGCGGCCGATCCGGCTGTGACCGCGGTCGGCGGCACCAACGTGGTGACCGGCTACGTGCAGGGCACGCTCGACTCGCCCTATGCCGGCGAGAACGGGTGGACCGATCCGGAAATTCCGTACGACCCGTTCGGCACCGGAATGCTTGCCCGGGGCGGGGTCTGGGGTGCGGGCAGCGGCTACAGCGAGATCTTCACGCAGCCGAAATATCAGACGCTGGTCAACACCGGTTCGACCACGGCACGCGCGGTGCCCGACGTCGGCATGCAGGTGGGCGGCTGCCCGGGCGGCATCTCGAAGCTGCGCCACGTTCCCGGTGTGGGCAAATTCTGCAACGGGCTGGACAACCCGCAGGACGGCAGCGGCAACTCGCAGCGCAGCGCGGTCGTCGTGGCGATCGCCACGGGCCAGGGCGGCGGCTTCTTCGGCTTCATCGGCACCAGCGTGGCCGCTCCGGAACTCGCCGGTGCCACCGCGCTGCTGATCGAGCAGAAGGGGCGCATGGGCAACCTCAACACCTACCTCTACGACCTCGCGGTCAAGCAGGCGGCCGGCAAGGGGGCGTATTTCCACACCGGCATTCCTGGGTTCAACGGGCTGGTGAACACCAACCTCAACGCCGAATACGGCCTGACCGCCGGCGTGGGCACGCCGATCGTCAACGCCTATGTCGGCGCGCCGAACGCCGAGCTGAGCGGCACGCCGCAGACCCCCAGCAATCCCTGACGGGCTGACGGCAGGCGTGCTGAATGGGCGGGAGAGGCGCGGAGCTTCTCCCGCCCATTCTCTTTGCGGCAAGCAGACACGCAGCCTGAGCCGTCGCCCTTAAAAAGATACGGCCTGACTGTTTCCAGTCAGGCCGTATCTTCTAGGCGGCTGATCTAAACTCCGTGCTGGCGCTCAGTGCGACGCCCCGTGTGCGCCGGCCTCGATTGTGGACGCCTCGGCGCCGCCACCCACGGTGTAGGTGTAGGGCAGCACGGCGAGCTCGTTGCCCTCGGGGATGCCGGGCGGCACGTCGCCCAGGTAGGAGTCCACATAGACGGCACCCGTCACCACGGTGCCCGGCGCCGCCGTCGGGGTGATCGTGACGTTGAGCGTCGTGCTTTGCCCAGGGTTCAGCGTGACCGGAGAGAAGCTGGTCAACTGGCCGATGGACAGCAGCCACAGATCGTTCGTCGGGCTGGTGACCGCCGGATCGAACGGCTTGGTCGTCACCGTCATCGAGGTGTTGACGAACCCCTTGGGCGCCGCCTTCGGATACGGGCCGATCTCGTCGGGGTCAGCATACCAGAAGCCCTGCTCAAGCAGTCCTGCGCTGGGCGTGTACGAGCCGGACGCGGTGTTGCCGGAGCCCGGCGCGCCGTAGAGGTCGGGGTCGCCGTTGAAGGGACCGTAGTCGAACTCGATTGGCAGCGTGGCCGACGCGGCGACCGACACGCTGGAGGTTTGCGTCGGCACCAGCCATTGTGGCGTCGGCGCGCCCGGCTGAAGCGGCAGCTGGTAGCCCTTCTTGCTGGCGGGCGGCGCCTGCTCCGTCAGCACCACGCTGGCCGGCGTCGCCAGCCGCGCATCGACGAACACCGATTCCGGCGCCGTGCCGTTATTGGTGACGGTCACCGGGACGGTCACCGGCGTGCCGGCCGCGAGCATGGTGCCGGCGCTGTCCGGCAGGCCGGAAGCCGTGGCCGCCACCTGGTTGAAGGCGATGGAGCCGGTGAAGGGCTGGGAGACCTCGTCACCCACGACAGGCTGGACGAAATCGACCACCAGCGTCCACACGCCCGGGATGGGGTTGGCGGCGTTGGCGGTCAGCGACTGGCCGTTGCCGCCGATGCCCTGGTTCTCCCCGAAGCCCACCGCGATGCCCTGCGGATTGACCAGGTAGGCGCCCACCGTGTTGCCGAAATCGTTGGTGAGCGAGACGTTGGCGGTGATCGTGCTGGTTCCGGCCGGCACGTTGAAGCCGTAATAGGAGACCTGCCCCGGCACGCCGCCCCGCCCGTTGCCGCCGGTCAGCACGCCGCTGAACGTGCCGCCCTGCGCCACGTCGACCAGGCTGCGCAGGGTGACGGCGATGGAGCGCTGCTCCTGCCCGAGATACGGGTCGGTGCCCGCGCCGGACGCGCTGACCACGACCGACCCGGCCGTATCGCCTGGTGTGGCCGGCGTCACGGCGTGCACCTGCACCGTCTGGCTCTGGCCAGGTGCCAGGCTGAGCGAGGCGGGCGAGACCGAGCCGAACGGCACCAGGCTCTGTGTCGCGAAGCGGTAGGGCACCGTGCCGTTCACGCCGCCGATCGCCTTGGTGCGGCTGAAGATGATGCCGGTCCACGTGCCCGCGACCGGGTGGCGGACATCGACCTGGCCGAAATCGCCCAGGCCCTGCGGCAGGGTGTAGGCGGCCGCCTTGCCGCGCGGATCGACCAGCGTGAGCGAGACCACCTTGCCCGGCGGGTTGGAGGGCGGGAAGGCGATGGCGCCGGTCAGCCGGTCGGCGCCGGCCGGCACGTGGAAGGTGACGGTGGCGTAGTTCTCCTGCACGCCGGTGAAGCTGGTGAAGGTCGGGTTGACCCCGTCCTGCAGCGTCACGGTGCCGGTCTGCACGTTCTGGTCGGGACCGATCGCCTTGCCCGCCAGCGACACGGTCTGCGAGGAGGCGCCGGTGTTGGTGACCTTGACGGGGAAGGTCTCGGCTGTGCCTGGCGAGTCGATGGCGTTGAGCTGGTTCTGCGAGAACAGC
Organism: uncultured Acetobacteraceae bacterium; assembly: GCA_964252425.1. Taxonomy (GTDB): domain Bacteria; phylum Pseudomonadota; class Alphaproteobacteria; order Acetobacterales; family Acetobacteraceae; genus BOG-908. The sequence continues at coordinate 20,662 of CAXUNK010000015.1, read as the reverse complement.
AGCGTGCTGCCGGACGGTGCGGGCGCGCCGTCGCCGGTCTTGATCGACTGGGCCAGCAGCACGGCGTTGTAGGTGTTGAGGATGCCGGTGCCCTGCTCGACGGCCGGCACGTCCAGCGTGCTGGTCGTGCTGGTGAGGATCTGCTTGATCAGCGCCGGCGTGGGCGAGGCGCCGCCATGCGCGTTGCGATAGGCCTCGATCACCAGGGCGGCGGCACCGGCAGTGAGCGGCGCCGACTCGCTGGTGCCGCCGCTATCGGCGAAGCTGGAGGTCTGGCCGCGGAGGTTGGTGCAGCCTTGCTTTGCGTTGCAGGACACCCAGTTGAGGTCGCCGGGCGCCACCAGGTCGACGGTGCGGCCGGATTGCGTGTAGCCGCCCGAGCTGAGCGCGCTGATGTTGTCGTCCAGCCAGCCCTTGGTCGCGAAGTACCGCACCGCGCCCTCGTTGTCCTGCGCGTAGAGTCGGAAGGTGGTGGTGGCGCCGGCGCTGATCACCAGCGGGTCCGAGGAAGGCGAGCCGATCGTGTTGGTGGGACCCGCGTCGCCGCTGGAGACGGTGACCGTGACGCCGGCCGCAACTGCCGCGTCGTTGAACAGCTTGTTGACGTCGAGCGAGGTGGTGTCGGGTATGCCGTTGCCGCCGTACGACTCGTTGAGGACGTCCACGTGGTCGGTGTTGACGGCGTAGTCGATCGCCTCGAGGAAGTTCGAGGTCAGCGTGTCTTCATTGTTGCCGAACACCACGAGGCCCAGCAGCGAGGCGCCCGGCGCCACGCCCTCGATGCGGATGTTGCAGGTCTTGGGCAGGCTCTGGACGCTGTAATCCTTCACGTCGTACGTGACGATGCCCTGGCCGGCGATGGAATTGGCGTCGAGGAACGCCTCCCCGCCATTGGCATACCGCCCGGTGCCGTCACCGGAAAAATCCTGGTAGTCGAAGAACACGCTGCCGCCGAAGGGACGGATGAAGTTGGCGTTCTGCGGGTCGATGCTGTCTGCGATATAGGCCACCTTGACACCCTTGCCGGTATAGCCGAGCGAGCGGGCGGTCTTGGCTTTCGGGTCGTCAGAGTTGGTGTTGGTGGTCAGCAGCGCCTCGGGGTCGAGCTGAACCTTGCCGCCCGCCGCGCAGGAGCCGGGGAGGTAGTTCGCGGTGGGCGATGCAGTGCCGTTCAGCGCGGCCCTGGTGGAGAGCGCCTGGGTCCGCACGGGGCGGTGGATCATCACGTCGTCCACCACCGCATCGATCGCCGAGTTGGCGCGCAGACGGGCCAGTTCGTCGTCGGAGACGGTGGCGGCCAGTGCGTTGACCAGGCGGTAGGGTTTGACGCGCGTCGCACCCGCCCGCGCCAGCTCGGCCATCAGCGGCGCCTGGTCGGCCTCGGCCCGTGCACCGTTCACCCGGTTTTTCATGACCACGATGACAGGGTGGGCGGCGATGCGCGGCGCCTCGCCCGACAGAGCGGGCGAGGCAAGCGCGAGGCCGACCGCGGAGAGGCCAAAGGTTGCAGCAGCGTGACGGCGCATCGGCATGTCCCAAAACAGTTTCGCGGGACGAGATCACGTCTCGGCGACTTCAGCAACCGTCAACCGAGGGTTGATATGGGATCGAAATAGATAAAAGTCTTTTGCTTCTTTTCTTCAGAAAAGAAGGCTGTCTTACCCCTTCATCTCATCCCACCCATGCCCGTCTTCCGCGAGCATCCGATCCGACCCGACAGGCCCGGCGGAGCCGGCCGCATACAGCTCCGGCGCGTCGCCCCCGTGCCGGATGGCCGGATCGACGGCGGCCCAGCTCGCCTCGATCATGTCGGCACGCTGGAACAGGGACGGGTCGCCGATCAGGCAGTCGTAGATCAGCGTCTCGTAGCCGACATTCGGCGCGAGCTTGAAGGCGTCCTTGTAGAGGAAGCGCAGCTCCACCGGCGCCAGCACCATCTTGGGGCCGGGATGCTTGGCGCTGATCGAGAGCGTCATCCCTTCATGCGGCTGGATGTCGAGGGTGAGGATGTTGGGCGTGAGGTGCTCCACCTCGGTGTCGCGGAACAGCGCGTAGGGCGGTTTCCTGAAATGGATGACCACCTCGGTCTGCCGCCCGCCCATGCGCTTGCCGGTGCGCAGGTAGAACGGCACGCCGGCCCAGCGCCAGTTCTCGATGTGCAGCCGAAGTGCGACGTAGGTTTCGGTGTTGCTGTCCTTGGCCACACCCGGTTCGTCGCGATAGGCGGGCACGTGCTTGCCCATGATCTCGCCGGCCGCGTATTGGCCGCGCACGACGCTGTCCGGATCGACGGGGTGGATGGCCCGCAGCAGTTTCGCCTTTTCGTTGCGCACATCCTCCGCGTCGAACGAGTTGGGCGGCTCCATGGCCACCATGCTCAGCAGCTGGAACAGATGGTTGGGCACCATGTCGCGCAGCGCGCCGGTCGGCTCGTAGAAGGCGCCGCGCTGTTCGACGCCGATCGTCTCGGCCGCGGTGATCTCGACATAGTCGACGTGATCCCGACGCCAGAGCGGCTCGAAGATGCCGTTGGCGAAGCGCAACGCCATGATGTTCTGCACCGTCTCCTTGCCGAGGAAATGGTCGATGCGGAAGATCTGCGACTCATCGGCCTGGGCGAGCACGCGCGCATTGAGTTTTTTCGCGCTGTCGAGGTCGGCGCCGTACGGCTTTTCGATCACCACCCGGCGGAACGCGCCGTCCTCCTGCTTGAGCAGACCGGCTTGGCCAAGCTGTTCGACCACGTCGCCGAAAAAGCGTGCGGCGATGGCCAGGTAGAATACCGCGTTGCCGGAGATCTCGCGGGCGAGCCTGGCGATGTCCTCCGGCTTGGAAAAATCGGCCTGCACGTAAGACAGACGCTGCGTGACCCAGCCCCACGCTTTGTCATCGATCTTCTCGACATAGAACTCGGCTGTCGGATCGTGGGTGAACTCGCCCATGGTCTTGGTCAACTCGTCACGCCACTGCGGCACGTCCGAGGCTACGCGGTCCACGCCCACGATCTTGAACGTGTCGTCCAGCAGCCCGGCGCCGGCCAGGTTGTAGAGCGCGGGCATCAGCAGCCGCTTGGTCAGATCGCCATGCGCGCCGAAGATCACCAGGGTGGCGGGGGGCGCCGGGTGCGCGCCGGCGGCTGAGACCTCGATGTCCTGCGAACTCGGCTTCGCGGTGGCCGATTGGGGTGTCTGGTCCATGGCGCGGCTCCTGTCTGGCTGGCTGGCTGAAGCTAAAGTGACTGGGGATGCGGGGGGTTGCAGTGCCGTCCGCGCCGGCCCAGCCATCATCGCAGCCTTGCCCCGGCGCCGATTGCGATTCGGCCGACGCTCTGCCATCGCATCGCGTGGGACTTCGGCCGGGGAGGCAGGCGATGGGCTACAGGGTGGCGGTTGTGGGCGCGACGGGTGCGGTCGGGCGCGAGATGCTGAAAACCCTGGCCGAGCGCGCCTTTCCGGTGGACGACATCGTCGCGCTCGCGTCTGCCCGGTCGGTGGGCCAGCAGGTGAGTTTCGGCGAGGCCGCCGTGCTGACGGTGCGCAACACCGAGACGTTCGATTTCGCCGGCTGGGATATCGGCCTGTTCAGCCCCGGCGCCGCCGTCTCCGCCGTGCATGCGCCACGTGCGGCGGCGTCCGGCTGCATCGTGATCGACAACACGTCGCAGTTCCGAATGGAGCCGGACGTGCCGCTGGTGGTGCCGGAGGTCAACGCACACGCTCTGGCCCGCTACACGAAGCGCCGCATCATCGCCAACCCCAATTGCAGCACGATCCAGATGGTGGTGGCGCTCAAACCGCTGCACGACCGGTTCCGCGCGCGCCGCGTGGTGGTCAGCACCTACCAGTCCGTCTCCGGCGCGGGCAAGGAGGGAATGGACGAGCTGTTCACCAGCAGCAAGGCGTTCTTCGTCAACGACCCGGCCCAGCCGCAGATCTTCACGAAGAACATCGCCTATAACGTCATTCCCCACATCGACCGTTTCCTCGACGATGGTTCCACCAAGGAAGAGTGGAAGATGGCGGTGGAAACGCGGAAGATCCTCGATCCCGACATCGCCGTCTTCGCCACCTGCGTGCGCGTGCCGGTGTTCATCGGCCATGCCGAAGCGGTGAGCGTGGAATTCGAGCACCCCGTCAATGTGGGCGAGGCGCGCGACGCGCTGCGCGCGGCACCTGGCGTGGTGGTCGTCGATAGCCGCGACGATGGCGGGTACATCACGCCGGCCGAGTGCCAGGGCGAGGACGCGGTCTATGTCAGCCGGCTGCGCCGCGACCCGACGGTGCCGAACGGGCTCGGCTTCTGGTGCGTGTCGGACAATCTGCGCAAGGGCGCGGCCCTGAACGCGGTGCAGATCGCCGAATCGCTGGTGGCGCAGGGGCTGGTGCGCGCGCTGGCGGCGTAGCGGCGCCTCTGGGCGGACTGTCCGGGCGCGACCTGCACGGGCTTGTGTAGAGCCAACGGCGCACACGCGACATAATCCTGGGCGGACGCCTTCGGAGTGTACCGCCGCATGACTCCCCCCATCACACGACGCGACCTGATCGGCACATCCGCCGCCCTGGCCGCCCTGCCGCTCGGCTCGCTCGCCGCCGACGCGGCCCCGCAGGCGGCGCAGGCCAGGCAAAGCGAGGCGGCGGCGCCGGGCGAGGTGGCGCTCAGCATCAACGGGCAGACGCATCGCCTGGCGATCGACCAGCGCACCTCGCTGTTGGACGCGCTGCGCGAGCATGCGGGGCTGACCGGCACCAAGAAGGGCTGCGATCATGGCAGTTGCGGCGCGTGCACCGTGCATGTGGACGGCAAGCGCGTGCTGGCCTGCCTGACGCTTGCCCATCGGGTGGAAGGCCGGCCCATCACCACCATCGAAGGCCTGGCGCAGGGCGACACGCTGCATCCGATGCAGGCGGCGTTCCTGAACCATGACGGCTACCAATGCGGCTACTGCACGCCTGGACAGATCATGTCGGCGGTCGCACTGGTCGAGGAGGGGCACACGCGGTCCGAGGCGGAAATTGCCGAGTGGATGAGCGGCAATCTGTGCCGCTGCGGCGCCTACACCAACATACGCGCCGCCATCCAGGACGCCGCGCGCACGAAAAGGGCCTGAGCGATGCAGGAGTTTCAACGCGTCGTCCCCGCGAGCCTGGAGCAGGCCGCGCGCGCCGGCGCCGCGCCGCATGCCAGCTTCATCGCCGGCGGCACAGACCTGATGCAGCTGTGGAAGAACAATGTCGAGCCTGCCAGCCTGGTCGTCGATCTCGACCGGCTGGACCTGCGCGCGATCTCAGCGGATACGCACGGGCTGCGCATCGGCGCGCTGGCGACGATGGCCGAGGTGGCGGACCATACGGAGGTGAAGCGCCGCCTGCCGGCCGCCTCCGAGGCGCTGCTGGCGGCCGCCTCGCCGCAGATACGCAACATGGGCACGGCCGGCGGCAACCTGCTGCAACGGACCCGGTGCGGCTATTTTCGCGACACGGGTTTCGCCTGCAACAAGCGCGCGCCCGGGTCGGGCTGTCCGGCCATCGCCGGGCAGAACCGCGAACTGGCGGTCTTCGGCGTCTCCGCGCATTGCATCGCCACCCATCCGTCCGACTTCCCGGTGGCGCTCGTGGCGGCGCGTGCCGCCGTCGAGATCAGCGGTGCCGACGGCCAGATACGCAGGGTGGAGCTGGAAGATTTCTATCGTCTGCCGGGCGATACGCCGCATATCGACACGGTGCTGCGGCCGGGCGACGTGATCACCGCCATACTGGTGCCCGACGCGCCGGCCAACATGCGCGCCACCTACGTGAAGGTTCGGGATCGGCAGAGCTACGCCTATGCGCTGGCATCGGTCGCGGCCGGGATCGAGGTGCAGGGCGGCACGGTGCGCGACGTGCGCCTGGCCGCGGGCGGCGTCGGCACGCGACCCTGGCGGCTCGATGCGTCGGAGGCGGTGTTGCGCGGCCAAACGCTCAGCCCGGCGCTGATCGAGCAGGCGGCCATGCACGCCACGGACGGCGCACAGCCGCAATCGCAAAACGCATTCAAGCTGACGCTGCTGCGCCACACGGTCCGCCGTGCGCTGCAGACCGTCACCGCCTGAAGGATGGCCGCAATGTATATCGGACAAGGCGTGATCCGGCAGGACGGCCGGCTGAAGGTCACAGGCGGCGCGCGCTACGCGGCGGAGTTCGAGGTGCCGGACTGCCTGCAAGCCGTGCTGGTGCAGAGCACGATCCCCGCCGGCACCATCACCGGGTTCGACACGGCGCAGGCCGAACGCATGCCCGGCGTGGTGGCCATCATCACGCACCAGAACGCGGGCGCGCTGAACCAGCACAAGGCGGCGCAGCAGACGGTGACGCATCCGTTTCTGCAGGACGGCCGCATCGTCTATAACGGCCAGCACGTGGCCGTGGCCGTGGCCGACACGTTCGAGCGCGCCGAGGCGGCTGCGGCCGCCGTACGCGTCAGCTACGCGCCCTCCCCGGCGGTGACGGTGATGGACGAGAGCACACTTTCGCGCGCCACCAAGCCGAAGCAGTTCCAGAACGGCGAGAAATCCCCCGATGTGAGCCGCGGCGATGCGGAGGCCGCGTTCGCGAGCGCGAAGGTGCGGATCGAGGCCACCTACGAAACCCCGATCGAGCACCACAACCCGATGGAACCGCACGCGACCATCGCGTGGTGGCGCGGCGACACGCTGGCGGTGTGGACGGCGACGCAGGGCATCTCGGGCGCGCAGGAAACGCTGGCCTCTGCGTTCGGATTGCCCAAGGAGAGCGTGACCGTGATCTGCCCGTTCGTCGGCGGCGGGTTCGGCTGCAAGGGCAACACCTGGCCGCCGGCCACGATCGCGGCACTGGCCGCCCGCCATGTGGGGCGCCCGGTCAAGCTGGTGGTGACGCGGCCGCAGATGTTCACCTCGAACGGCTATCGTCCTAAGACGATCCAGAAGATCAAGCTGGGCGCTGACGAAAACGGCAGGCTGCTCGCCATTCGGCATGACGGTTTTTCGCAGATGTCGGATCCGGCGCTCGGGGATTTCTGCGAGCCGGTCGCGGTGGCGACCCAGATGGCGTATTCCTGCAAGAACCTGGCCGTGTCGCACCGCGTGGTGCCGGTCAACCAGGGCTTGCCGACCTACATGCGAGCGCCCGGCGAGTCCTCGGGCATGTTCGTGCTCGAATCCGCGATGGATGAGCTGGCGTATGCGTTGCGCATGGACCCGCTGGCGCTGCGTCTGGCCAATTATGCCGAGCGCGACGAGCAGAAGGACAAGCCTTTCGCCAGCAAGGGTCTTCGCGAATGCTACAGCCGCGCCGCCGAGCGTTTCGGCTGGAGCAGGCGTGACCACACGCCGGGGTCGATGCGCGACGGCCGCATCCTGATCGGCTGGGGCATGGCCACCTCCACCTATCCCACCAACCGGCGGCCGTGCCACGCGCGCATACGGGTGAACGCAAACGGCACCGTGCTGGTGCAGAGCGGCGTGCAGGATCTGGGCACCGGCACCTACACCATCATGGCGCAATGCGCGGCGGATCGGCTTGGCGTGGACATCGCCAGGGTCAGCGCCCAGCTCGGCGACAGCCGGTTGCCGCCCGGCCCCGTCTCAGGTGGCTCGGCGACCGCGGCCAGCGTCATCCCGGCGATCGAGGCGGCGGCCGACGCGCTGCGTGCCAGACTCGTGACCTTGGCCGCCAGCGACCCGCGTCTGGCAGGTGTGGCGCCGTCCGACATCAAGCTCGACGGTTTCGCACTGGTCGCCCACGGCCAGCGCGTGCCCTTGCCAGACATCATGCAGCGGGCCGGCGTGGGCTACGTGGACGCCCAGGGCAGTTCGGCGCCGGGCGACGCGTACAAAGCCCATTCCTGCCACGCCTTCGGCGCGCAGTTCGCCGAGGTGCGCATCGATCCGGATTTCGGCACCATACGCGTCAGCCGCGTCGTCAGCTGCTTCGACGTGGGACGGCTGCTCAACGCCCGCACCGGCCGCAGCCAGTTGCTGGGCGGCATCGTGTTCGGCATCGGCATGGCGCTGCAGGAAGAAACGCTGGTGGACCGCGCGACGGGCCGGATCGTCAACAGCAACATCGCCGACTACCACATGCCGGTGAACGCCGACGTGCCGGAGATCGACGTGATGACCGTCGACGCGCCCGATCTGGCCACAGGCGCGCTGGGCGCCAAGGGTGCGGGCGAATTGCCGATGGTGGGCGTGGCCCCGGCAATCGCCAACGCCGTCTTCCACGCGACCGGCAAGCGCATCCGCCACCTGCCGATCCGCGTCGAGGATGTGCTGGCCTGAGGCGGCCGGGTAGGCTGACACACGTTAGAAAGGCCTTCTTTTTCGAGAAAAAGAAGCAAAAAGCTTCTGTTCGTTCGCCTGCACCACGGCTCGCACAGTTCTGCCAAAGCGGTTCTGGCGGAACGGAAGCCGATAGACCATGCACAATCTCCGTGCCCTCCCTTCCTCTCTGCGTCCTCTGTGTTGATTTTCCTTCTATACGAGCGGCCCGAAGATCTGACGCATCAAACCTTCAGCGTCTTTCTTGCGAGCCAAGCGAAGCAATTCACGGCGCCGCACGAGATACGCTCGTGTGTCGAACGGTGGATTGCTTCGCTGCGCTCGCAATGACGAGTGAAGAGATTGGGACTTTGGATTTACTTCAGTGGTGCGAGGAGATCGTCCAGCAGAGCGGGCCGGTCGGATATGCGCTGCAGATGCGGGTAGCGCAGACCGTCGTGATAGGGCAGATCGATGGTGCGGAAATGCCGGTCGTCCTGGACCAGCAGCTCGATCGGTGATTTGTCCGTCACGGCCAGCTTGATCGCGGCGGTCAGATCTTCCGGCTCGTCGTACGAGATGCCGTTGACGGCGATCAGCTTGCCGCCCTTCACCAGCCCCGCGCGATAGGCCGGGCTGTTCCAGATCACGTCGCCGATCACGCCGCCCGAGCGCAGGGAGAGACCGATGGACCAGGTGAAATCGTGCACCTTCCGCTTGGATTGCAGGCTTTTCAACGCGTCCGACGGTGTATCGGTGTACACCAGCCGGTAGCCGCCGCGCGTGATCCCGTCCAGCGGCGCCGTGCCACCCGAGCTGTCCAGGCGCGCGCGCAGGAACTTCGCCCAGTCGTACGGCATGACGCCGTTCAGCGTGCGCACCACATCCTGGAATTGGTAAGGGTGGGTGATGATGCTGCCGTCCTCGATGCCGAAGAAGGCGCGCGCGAAATCGTTCATCGACCTTGCGCCATGCGTCTGCTCTCGGATCAGCGTGTCGGCATCGAGCCAGATCAGCAGCCCCTCGGTGTAGTAGTCCTCCTGGCGTTCCCAGCTATGCCAGGCCTGCGGACGCCGCTGATTGATGACGGGGTCGTTCGTCGTGTCCTGAAGCGGCCGCCACATCCGGCCGATCTCCGCCTGCATGCTGGCTGCGTCATCGGCGATCGCGTCCAACGCCTGCTCCCGGCTCCACAGGCCGGAGCGCGCGGCCAACACCTGGCCCCAGAACTGCGTCTGTCCCTCGTACACCCAAAGCAGGCTGTCGCGTTCGGGCACGTTGAAGTTGGGCGCCCAGAGATCGGCCGGACGGCGGAACTTGCCGTTCCAGCTATGCGTGTATTCGTGCGGCAACAGGTCGCGATCGGCGATGGTGTGGTTCCAGTCGGAGAAATAGTCGCGATCCACCCCATCCTCGCTGGATTGGTGGTGTTCCAGTCCGACACCGCCCAGCTCGCTGCTCAGCGCGAACAGGAAATCGTAATGCGCGTAATGCTGCGCGCCATAAAGTTTGACGGCTTGCGTGACCAGTGCGCGATGTTTCGCGAGCTGGTCCGGCGACATCACCAGATCCTGCGGCCGATCGGCGAAGATGTCGAGATGCACGGGCACGGAGGCGCCCGGCGCCAGATCGACGCGCGAGACGTAGCGGCCGGCGTAGAGCGGCGAGTCGACCAGCGTGTTCAGCGTCGTCGGTTTGAACGTCACCGACCCGTTCCAGCCATCCTGATGTTCCAGCGCGGTCGCCACCTGCCAATCTTTGGGAAACGACAGGCTCGGCTGCACGGTGATGCCGCGGCTGAACACGCCGGCGGGGTAGAGCACCACCGTGTTCCAGGCGAGATCGACGATCTGGGGCGTCATCTCCACACGTCCCTCACGCGTGGTCGGCGGCGAGAGGTATTGGAAACGTATCTCCAGGCTGGTTGTGCCGTTTGGCACCGGGACATGGAAGGCGTGCACGTCGACCGTATCGCGCACCCAGGCGAGCTTTTCGCCGCCGGCGCGGATTTCCAAACCCGCGAGGTCGGGCAAAGGCCCGGTCGGTCCGTGATCCCCGGGCACCCATTGCGGATACAGCAGCACCAGGTCACCGCCATGCTGCACGGGCATCGTCTCGCGCACGCTCATCACATGCCGCGCCGTGTCGGTGATATCGACCGCGAGCGAGATCGTGCCCGGCCATGTCACATCGTTGGGCGGCGGCACGGCAGGCGGATAGGGCAAGGGTTGCGGCTGGTCCGCGCGGGCGGCGGAGATCGTGGCCAGCATCGACAGCATCGCAAGGTGAAACTTCAAAAGCCTAGTCTCCATAACGAGATATCTCACGCGGCCCGCGCATCAGAACGCTGCCGTGCCATGGCGAGCACGCCATCCACCAGCGCGTCCGCGTCGGACGCCGTCGTGCGATGGTTGAACAGCGCGGCCCGTATCGCCAGGCGCCCGTCGATCATTGTGGTCGATGGTGCGGCGATGCCGGCCTCCTGCAGATCGGCCACGATGTCGCGGTTGAGCGTGTCCAGATCGGCCGCGCCATCGCGCACGCGAAAACACACGATGTTCAGCGACACCGGCGCCAGCAGCTCCAGCGACGGTTCGCGGGCGATGCGCGCGGCCAAGTGACGGGCGATACCGCATCCGCTTTCCACGACGCGCGCGATGCCGGCCGCGCCATAGGCCTTCAACGTCATCCACACTTTCAGCGCGCGGAACTCGCGCGACAGATCCGGGCCCAGATCGCGAGGCCAGGGGGGGTTGCCCGCCAGCCCGCGCTGCTCATGCGTGAGATAGGCGAGCGACTGGGCGAACGTTTCGATGTGGACGGCCGGGTCGCGCACCAGCACGCATCCCGCGTCGTAGGGCACCTGCGCCCATTTGTGGAAATCGAACGCCAGGCTGTCCGCCCGCTCGATGCCGGCAAGCATCGGACGCAGGCGGGGCGAAAGGCAGGCCGTGGCCCCGAACGCCCCGTCCACATGAAACCAGATCCGTCCCCCGGCGCTCGCCACGTCGGCAAGCGCGGACAGGTCATCGATGGCACCGGTATCGACAGTGCCGGCCGTGCCGACCACCAGGAAGGGTTGCCGGCCCGCCTCGAGGTCCGCCGCGATCATCTGCCGCAGCGCGCCCACCTCCACTCGGTGGTGGGCGTCCGCCGGCACCAGACGCAACGCATCGGTCCCCAGCCCCGCCATGTCGAGCGCGCGCGGGATGCAGCCATGGGCAGAAGCCGAGGCATAGGCCGTCAAAGGCGCGGACCGCAGCCCGTGCGCGCGCACCCCCTCCCCCAGCGCCGCACGCCGCGCCACGAGCACGGCCACCATGTTGGCCATCGACGAGCCCGTCAGCAGCACGCCCGTGGTCTCGCGCGGCATGCCCGCCATCTCGGCCGCCCAGGCGATCACCTGGCGCTCCACCTCGATGGCCGCATGGTCGCGCCCGCCGCAATTGACGTTGAAGGCGCCGGTCAGCAGCTCGGCCAACAGGCCCGCGGCGCTGCCGCCGCCATTGACCCAGCCCATCATGCGCGGATGCTCGTTGGCGCTGGAATAGGGCAGCACCAGGCGGCGGAAATCCTCGTACACCTCCTCCATCGGCGCCCCCTGCCGAGGCAGAGGCGACCGGAGCTCGGCCCGCTTCGCGTCCGGCATGCGCTGCCACACCGGCCGCTCGGCCGCTCCGGCCAGCCAGTCGATCATCTCGTCCAGCATGCGATGGCCCAGCGCGCGGGTCGCCGACCAGTCTTCGGGGTCCAGGGTGGCAGGATTGTGCGGCATCGGTCCGCGATGCCACGAAGCGTCATGCAAGCCAAGCCACTACCCGTGCGGGCACAGTTCGGATGGTTAGCGCGCCCGCGTCGGCCTGCTTTCGACGCCTGGGTCGTGGCGGGCTGCGCCGTGCTGCTCGTGGCGATCCCGCTCGCGATACATGTCCATAAATACCCGGATTTCTCGAGCTTCTGGACCGGTATCGACCAGCGCCGCTACCTCGACTCGGCCCGCGCCTGGTCACAGTTGGACCTTTCGCCGGAGCGGCATCACTATCTGCCGATGTACCCGCTTCTGGGTGCGGCCTTTGTCTGGCTGACGCCGTGGCAGCCCTTTCTCGTCCCGGACGTGGTGTGCCTCGTCACCAGCTTGCTGCTGTTCGTCCGCATCGGCCGGCGGCTGGCGCCGGGCTGGCCGGGCAACGCGTTCGCCCTGTGTTTCATGCTGGCCACGATGGGCGGCCGCGTGCTGGTCGCGATCTGGGTGGTTCCGTGGAGCACCACGGGTTCGGCTCCGTGTCAGTTCGCGGCGGTGCTGCTGGCGCTGCGCTTCGGCGAGCGCCCGTCACTGCGCCGTGCGGCAGCGTTGGGCGTGATGCTGGGCCTGGTCGCCGGCTTTCGGCCCAGCGATGCCGCGGTGCTGGCCCTGTGCTGCGGCGTGTTTGCTTTGGTTGCACTGACGCGCCTTCGCGGCCCGGGTGGCTCTTGGCCGTCGATGCTCGGCGCCGGCGTGCTTGGCGTAAGCATCGGCCTTTTGCCGGCGATGGTCGCGTATCTCGCCGTCTTTGGCTGGGAACCGGGCGCCTATCTGCACAAATCGGCCGCGATCGGATTCGAATGGCGGCTCGTGCCGCTGCGGTGGATCATGCTGGTGGCCGATCCGCGCCCGTTATTGCCCGAGGGTCGCGGCATGGCGGAGGTGCTGCCCTGGGTGCTGCCCGGCCTGGGCGGATTGCTTCTGGGTTTGATGCCCCGGGCCGGGCATCGGATCGCGCCCGCTGCCCTGGCCGGCGGCGTCGTGGCGCTGCATTGGGCGACCTATCTCGCCTATCGTGACCTGCAGCCCTACGGGCTTTGGCGGTTCTACAACGTTCATTATTTCAAGTGGACGTTTCCGTTTCTCGTTCTCTGGGCCGCACAGTTGATCGCGAACCTGGCCAGGCGGGAACGCGGTCGCGCGGTGCTGGCCTTGGCGGCAGCCGCGCTGTGTCTTTGCTGGCGGCCAGAGGCTGTCCACCGGGTGCCGTTTTCCGTCGGCGAACCAGGTACTTCGCTGATCTTGCCGCTCGATTTCGGGAGGGTGGACCAGATTGCCTGGTTGCCGCTGCAAGGCGACTGGACGGAGCTGTATTTCGGGGAGTTCACCCTCACAACGCTATCCGGTGAGCTCGCCAACACCTTCGATTTCAAGATTCTGCCGGTTCCAGGGAGCGCGGTGCTGATGCCGCTGCGCCCGTTTGCCGGACCTGCGACGCTGAGCATTCCGGGCGACGTGCGTATGCAGCCGGGGCGGTCCGGCGCGATCGCACAAATACGTTTGCGGTTCGGCCTACCGTGCGGCGTGATCTTGTCGCGGTGCCCGCCTGAGTGAGCCGGATGTGAAATTCGTTGCGACGGATGTCGGCTTCGGCACGTTACCGAGGCAGTCGGGCGCAGTCGATCAGATCCAACTGGTTCAGTGCGCGCCAACGATAGACGGAACGGCCCGGCATGCCGCATGCTGCCGACGTGAAACTGGGTTGATCGCGGCCGTGATCGTCGGCGCGCGCAAACAGGATCGGGCCGGATAACTCCACGCCATTGCGCGCGAAGTCCTCGGACCACGCGGTGATCGGCGCAGTCTGTAGGCGGCTCAGCATCAGGCTGCGCTTCGGGATCAGCACCACGGCCGGCGTGCGTGGCACCTGCACGTCCAGCACTTGCCGGCGTGCATCCACGTAGACGCGAGTGAAGAGGGCGATCGAGAGACACACGCCGAGAAATACCGGCGCATGGACCACAGCGAGCGTCGCGACATGGATCCGCTGCCGTCCCACATCCAGGCAGCCATCGCCGGCCCTGCCCAGCGCATCGCCTATGGCCAGCATGGCCGCCGGCCAAGCGAAAAACCAGTAGCGCGGTCCGAACTCATGTCCGCCCGTCGCGGGATAGAAGAAGAAGAAAACCACTGCGACCGGAAACAGACCGTCGTACCAGCGCAGCGTGCCGGTGCGCAGTTTGGCCCAGCACGCCGCCGCCGCCAAACCGATCAGCAATGGGCTGGTGAACAGGGCCAGTTCTCCCGACCAATGCGCGGTGCGCGACGCCGCTTCCGCCAGTCCGGAGCCGAGCGACGTATGCTTGCCCCCTAACCCGATATGCGCGCCACCCGACACCCAGGCGTAAGGCGTTTTGAATGCGTGTCCGGTGATGGCGTGATCATAGGCCAGACACGCCAGGAAGAACGGCGCACCTCCGAGCGCCAGGGGCAGAACGTCCTGGTGGAGCGAGGCGCGGCGATACCAAAGGCGGTCGGCGATAAACGGCACAGCCACAAGCAGCAGGACATCGTAGCGGGTCAACAACAGCGCACCGAATGCCGCGCCCATGCCAAGGCGCGCACGCGCTGACCGAGACGCCTCGTCGGCCTTCGACAGCAGAATGATGGTGAGCACGAGGCAAGCCGTCAGCGTATGGGCGAACAGCGAGGCGCCGTTGAACAACACGAACGGCGAAAAAACCGTCAGCGCTGCCAGCGGCAAGACAGTCTGCGCCTCGATCTTCATGGCGCGGCCCGCGCGCATGAACAGCCAGCCGAGCATCACGGTCAGCAGGGGATTGACGAGCCAAGCTGCGCCACAGAGCAAGAACGGCGCCAGTATGGCCGGCCACCCGGGCGGGTATTGCGAAAACCATTTGCCATCGCGGACATAAATCCATGCGACGTCGAAAATAGCCGGCGCCGGTGGCGGCGGGTTCCAAAGACGGTGATGCAGCAGCGTGCGCGCGAGGAAGAGATAGCCATACTCGTCGGCCGAGTTGGGCCACCAGCTTTGGGTGGCTGTCATCACCGACAATGTCGCCGCGAAGACAGAGGGCAGGATCCAGGCCAGGCTCACCCGCATCGCGCATGGGTGCCGGGCGAGTCGCCACAGACAAGCCGAAAGCGGTAGACCGAGCAACGCCACCCAGGCCAGCAGTCCGCCACGAGCGCTGAGATAAGGGAACAAGAACTCGCCGGCGCCCAATACCATGCCGCAAACGGTCAGCAACACCAGCCAAGTCGTCCAGGCGCCGCGCGTTCGCCGCGCATCGACTTGCCTATCAGAAAGAGTCAAAGCCGTCGCAGAAGCCCGCAAGGCCCGAACTCGAGTCGATTGGGCGCGCGACCGACGTTCGGCGGCCACGACCGCCTGTGGAGGCGACGACCTGTATACGAGCCGCGGCGCACAGAAGCCTCTTCTACCGGGACAGCCGCACGGTTGACCGGTATGACAACACCTCGACGTATCGACCGGACTGAGATCGTGGAGCAGTGTGCATTCGAAAACGTTCCCCGCACGTCAAGGATGACAGCGCCACAACGGTGCGACGAACCTAGACCCGTTGACGACCCGAGACTATGCCAGTTGCGCCTGTCGAACCGATCCCTGGTCCAGCCGTCTCATCATGGCATGGACATCGACAGAGGGGACTGGGCGGCTGAAAAAATAACCTTGTACGCAGGTGCAGCCATCCGCCTTGATCTGCTGCAATTGCCTCGCCGTCTCCACGCCCTCGGCTGTGGTGGGTATGCCGAGGCTGGATCCCAGCGCGGCGATCGAGCGGACGATGGCGCTGTTATGAAGGGACACGTCGGCCGGGCTGACGAATGAACGGTCGATCTTGATCTTGTCGAACTGGAAGCGGCTTAGCTGGCTGAGCGACGCGTAGCCGGTACCGAAATCGTCGAGCACCAATCTTACGCCCATGCTTTTGAGGGCGGCCAACGTGTTCAACACGTGTCCGGTGTCGCGCAGCAGCAGGTTCTCGGTAACCTCCACCTCCAGGCGGCGTGCCGGCAGGCCGGATCGCGACAAGGCATCGGCCACCGATTGCGCGAACCGCCCGGTTTCGAACTGCAAGGGCGAGGCGTTGACGGCAATCGTGACCTCGCTCGGCCAGCGCACCGCCTCATGGCATGCCTCATTGAGAACCCAGTTGCCGATATCGCAGATCAGACCGATCTGCTCGGCCAACTCGATGAAGGCGGCCGGCGGCACCAGGCCACGTTGCGGACTGCGCCAGCGGATGAGCGCTTCCATACCCGTGACGCGGCTATGCAGAACGTCCACCTGCGGCTGGTAGTGCAGTTCGAACTCGCCACGACCGAGCGCCTGGCGCAGATCGGCTTCGAGCACGCGGCGCTGCCTTGCGCGCTCCGTCATCGCCGCCTCGAACAGGCGTGGCTCGGCGTCACTGGCCGTCTCGGCCGCCTGAAGCGCCAAGCCTGCATTGGCGGCCAGGGTGTCGGCCGCGAGCCCGTCCTCGGGTGCCAGGGCCGCACCGATGAAAGCGTCAACCAGAACCGAATGACCCTCGACCATGCAAGCCTCTGCCAGGGCCGCTTGCAGACGCAGGCACACCGTTCGGATGCCGGCACGGCCGCCTGGACCGGTCAGGGCCAGAGCAAACTCCTCGGCATCGAAGCGCGCCAGCATGTCGCCATCCCGAAGTATCGCCGACAGGCGCTCGCCCACCATGCGCAGCAGGAGGTCGGCGCCCAGCGGACCCAGAAGCTCGGCCGTCCGGCTCTGGTGACGCAGCCTGATGAGCACGAGGCCGGGCGCCTCCATCCGGCCTGCACGCGCCTCGGCCAAGCTGTCCTGAAGCATCAGCATGAAATGCTGCCGGTTCCACAGCCCGGTGACGGGATCGGTGGAGGCGTGTTCGAGCAGCCAATCCTGCATCTGGCGCGTCTGCGTCACATCTTCGACCGTGAGGACCCATCCCTGGTCGCCGACCCGCCCCACATCGATGGAGACCGCGTGCTGGGCATCGCCGTCCTGCAACGCCAGCACGATCTGCTGCGAATCGAGCTCGGCCGCGGACAGAATGGCGTCCAGGCTGTGGCAGGCGGACTCTCCCCCGACACGGCATCCCTCAAGCAATCCGGCCAATGATCGGCCATCCGGCGCCCGGCCATCGGCAAGCTTGAGCAGGGTGGCGGCAGGGTGGCTGACGTGCTGAACCGTCCGGTCCGCACCCAGCACGATCACGCCCACCGACGCGTGGTCCAGCGCCGCGCCCAGCAATGCCGGCTCGGCGCGCCTGCGCGGCCGCGGGCAGCGCGGCATCACGCTCGACCTAGACCACGACTTCCGACGGGATGAGTCCACCCGGTCGGAGAATGCCGTAGCAGGCGACGCGGAAAGCGTGCGAACTCAATCATGACTGGCCTTCATGCTGACGCCATGCGCGGGGAGCGCTTTGGGCCAAGCTAGGCCATCAAAGTTGCTTGCCTATTAAAGGCCTCACCCCAGACCGGCGCAGAATGCCGCGATCCGAGTGCAGGCCGCCTGCAGCGCGTCGTCGCTGGCGGCCGTGCTGATTCGCACATGCGGAGAGTGATGGAACGCCGCCCCATGCACGATTGCGACACCGGCCTCTTCCAGCAGCGCCGAGCTGAAGGCCGCATCCGTGTCGATCAGCGCGCCGGCAGGGCTGCGCAACCCGAGCAGGCCGGCCACGGACGGGTATAAATAGAACGCGGCCTGCGGCGCCGGACATTGCAGCCCCGGTATGGCGGCCAGCGCTGACGCGACGCGACGGCTGCGCGCTGCATAGACCGCGCGCATGGCCGCGACCTGGTCCTGCGGTCCGTCCAGTGCAGCCAGGGCGGCGGCCTGTGCGATGGGTGAGACCCCGCCCGTGGACTGGCCCTGCACCCGGGCCATCGCCTCGATCAGCCGTGCCGGGCCGCCGGCAAAACCCACGCGCCACCCGGTCATGGCGTAGGTTTTCGACACGCCCGAGACGGTCAGCACGCGCCCGGACAGATCCGGCGCGCAAGCCGCCATCGTCGGGTTGGCCGACCCGTCATGGATAAGGTGCTCGTACATGTCGTCCGACATCACCCATACTTGCGGCGCCGCACGCAGCACCTCGGCGATCGCCCGCAAATGCGATTCCGGGCAGATGGCGCCCGTCGGGTTGTTGGGGTAGTTCAGCACCAGCCATTTCGTGCGCGGGCCGATCGCGCGCGCGATCTCGTCCGGCTGCGGCAGGAAACCGTGCCCGGCATCACCACGCAAGAAGACCGGTTCGGCGCCGGCCATGCGCGCGATCAGCGGATAGGCGTTCCAGCAGGGCGCCGGCAGCAGGACCTGGTCGCCCGCGTCCAGCGTGGCCGTCAGCGCGTCGTAGATGATCTGGCGCGCCCCGTGCCCGACCAGGATCTGCTCGGCGCCGAACTCCAGCCCGGAATCGCGCCGGAATTTGGCGGCGACGGCGCGTTTCAGCTCCGCAGTGCCGCCGACGGCCGGGTATTTCGTCTCCCCGCGCAGCGCCGCCTCGTGCGCGGCTGCGATCACGTGCGGCGGGGTGGCGAAATCGGGCTCGCCCAGGGTCAGCGCGATCACGTCGCGGCCCTGGGCGCGCAGGGCTCGGGCGCGCGCTGTGGCTGCCATGGTTTCGGCCAGCGGTATGCCGGATTGGCGTGCCGACAAAGCGGGGTGGCTCATCGCGTGCCGTTCAGATGCACCCGCCTCGTCTCCGCCAAAAATCCGTGCGCCGTCCCACTCACATCTCCAGGCCCGCATACAGCTCCAGCAACGGCAGGGACACGCCGATCTCCGGCATGTCCAGGATCGCATCGCGCCGCAGGAGACGGCCGACCCAATCGCTATCCACGCGCGCGAACTGGGTGGCCGCCACGGCGTTCTGGTGCAGCACAACGTAGCGCTGGACCGACGCAGTCGCCTCGTATTCCCGGTTCTTGGCGCCGAAATCCACATAGGCGGTGGAGTCGCTCAGCACGTCGAAGATCACCACGGGATCGGCGACCCATGTGCTTGACGGATCGACGTTTGTGCAGACCACCAGCCCATCCGCGTATCGCACGCTATCGGCCAGACGAAGTTTGAAGTCGCTGCCGTAAAACCGGCACGGCTTGCCCGACAGGCGGCCGATCAGCTGGAAGGCAAGATTGCCCTGGATCGTCGAATGCGCGGCCGTACCGCCCACCATGGCCACGGCACCCACGCCATCGAACTCGTGCTTGGTGTCCTGGCGCTCCTCCCACGCCAGGAACTGCTCGATCGTCAACGGTTGCAGAACGGACGAATTCATCCGCGCCCTATACCATCGCGCCGCAAAACGCGGCGATGCGCGCGCACGCCTCCCGCAAGCTGTCGGTGTCCGTCGCGTAGCTCACCCGGAAATGCCCGGGGTACATGAACGCGCTGCCATGCACGGCGGCCACCCCGTGCTCCTCGAGCAGCGCCACCACGAACGCCTCGTCATCGACGATGTGCGCGCCGCCTGCGGTGGTCTTGCCGATGCAGCCATGCAGCCCAGGAAAGACGTAGAACGCGCCTTCGGGCTTGTGGCAGGTCAGGCCGGGAATGGCGCGCAGCGCGTCCACCACCAGATCGCGGCGGGATTGGTAGGCCGCCACCATGTCGGCGATCGCGTCCTGCGGCCCGTCCAGCGCCTGCAACGCCGCGGCCTGGCTGATCGAGGATGTGCTTGAGGTGGATTGGCTTTGCAGCGTGTCCATCGCGCGGATCAGCGCCCGCGGCGCGCCGGCAAACCCGATTCGCCAGCCGGTCATCGCATAGGCTTTGCTGCACCCGTTCATCGTCACCGTGCGGTCGCGAAGCCCAGGCTCCACCTGCGCCACGGTGGCCGGCCGAAACCCGTCATAGGCGAGCTTTTCGTAAATATCGTCGGTGAATATCCAGACCTGCGGATGCCGCAGCAGCACGTCGCAAATCGGCCGCAGCTCCTCGGCGGAGTAGGCCGCACCCGTCGGGTTGTTCGGCGAGTTCAGGAAGAACCATTTCGTGCGCGGCGTGATCGCCGCTTCCAGATCCTCGGCGCGCAGCTTGAAGCCGTGGTTCTGGCCGCAGGGCACGATCACCGGCGTCCCCTCGGCGAGCGCCACGATGTCCGGATAGCTGACCCAGCACGGGCTGGGGATGATCGCCTCGTCCCCTGGGTTCAGGGTCGCGACCATCGCGTTGTAGATGACCTGCTTGCCGCCGGTGGAGACGATCACCTCATCGGGCGCGTAGTCCAGCCCGCTGTCGCGCCTGAACTTTTCGGCGATCGCGCGACGGAGTTGCGGCGTGCCGGCGACGTCGGTGTATTTGGTCTGTCCGGCGGCGATCGCGCGCATCGCCGCCTGTTTGATATGGTCCGGCGTGTCGAAATCCGGCTCGCCGGCCGACAGGCTGATGATGTCGCGCCCGGCCGATTTCAGCGCGCGCGCTTTGGACGAGATGGCGATTGTCTGGCTTGGGCTGATTTTCGTCAGCCGCTCGGCGATCAGCATGTCGAAACGGTCCCGCATGTTCTGGAGGATGATTGCCCACCGGGTGATGCTGCCCGGTCGGCAAATGCTCCAGCGCGGCAACCCTAAACCAGCTTCGGCCAGGACGA
>CAXUNK010000014.1:0-29087 GCA_964252425.1 uncultured Acetobacteraceae bacterium | reverse complement strand
TCACCTCGCTCAGCGCCGAAAACAGGTTTGATAGAGGTGCCCAGCTTTTTGCTTCCTTTTCTCGAAAAAGAAGGCTTTTCTTCCTCCTCCGACGTGTCAACCGTCAGGCCGATCGGTGAGTGTCCGATCCCGCATCGCCGAACACGCGGGCGAAGATGTGATCGACGTGGTTCAGGTGCGGGGCGACGTGCATCGCTTCGGCCAGCGCACCGGCGTCGAGCCGCCCGGCGAGTTCCGGGTCGGCCATGAGGTGCTCCGCGAAGCTGCGATGATCGGCCTGGTCCAGCGTGGTCCAGGCGGCCATCGCGTTGCGTTGCACGATCCGATAGGCGTCCTCGCGCGTCAGGCCTGCACGGGCCAGCGCCAGCAGCACCTCGCCGCTATGCACCACCCCGCCGAGCGATTCCAGATTTGCCAGCATGCGGTCCGGATAGACCAGCAGCGTGTCGATCAGGCCCGTGGCCCGTGCCAGCGCGAAATCGAGCGTGACGGTTGCGTCCGGGGCGATGCCGCGCTCCACGCTGGAATGGCTGATGTCGCGCTCGTGCCACAGGGCGACGTTCTCCAGCGCCGGCAACGCGGCCGCGCGCACCAGCCTCGCCAGGCCGGTCAGGTTCTCGCTCAACACCGGGTTGCGCTTGTGCGGCATGGCCGAGCTGCCCTTCTGGCCCGGGTGGAAGAACTCCTCCGCTTCGCGCACCTCGCTGCGCTGCAGGTGGCGTATTTCGATGGCCAGCCGCTCGATCCCGCTGGCGACCACGGCCAGCGCGCAGAAGAACGCGGCATGCCGGTCGCGCGGGATCACCTGTGTCGAGACCGGCTCGGGTGCCAGGCCCAGGTGGCGGGCCACGTAATCTTCCACAAGCGGGTCGATATGGGCGTAGGTGCCCACCGCCCCGCTGATGGCGCAGGTGGCGATCTCCGCCCGGGCGGCCACCATGCGCGCGCGGTTGCGGGCGAACTCGGCATAGTGGCCGGCCAGTTTGGCGCCGAAACTGGTGGGTTCGGCATGAATGCCGTGGCTGCGGCCGATGGTGGGGGTGTGCTTGTGCTCGAAGGCGCGCCGCTTGAGTGCGGCGAGCAGCGCGTCGATATCGGCGATCAGCAGATCGGCCGCCTGGGTCATTTGCACGGCCAGGCAGGTGTCGAGCACGTCGCTGCTGGTCATGCCGAGATGCACGAAACGGCTTTCCGGCCCGATCTTCTCGGCCAGCCAGGTAAGGAAGGCGATCACGTCGTGGCGCGTCTCCCGCTCGATCTCGTCGATGCGGGCGAGGTCGGCGGCGGAGATCGCCTCCAGCGCCGGCGTGCCGCGCTCGCGTATGGCGCGGGCGGCCTCCTTCGGTATCTGGCCGAGCTCGGCCATGGCGTCGGCCGCCAGCGATTCGATCCTGAACCAGATGCGGAACCGGTTTTCCGGCGACCAGATGGCGGTCATCGCCGGGCGGGAATAGCGGGGGATCATGGCAAGCTCCGGCCGGGCGCGAGGCGCCCAGGATTGAGGTGAACGCCGTGGCGATAAATTCCTGCGGCGATCTCGCACCAGGATGCGCATAGGGTCCACGCATGTCGATGACCATGGGAGACGGCATGCGTTCGGATCTGCTCGCCCTGCTCCAGGTCGTCCTGATCGACATCACGCTGGCGGGCGACAACGCGGTCGTCGTCGGCATGGCCGTGGCCGGGCTGCCGGCCAGGCACCGGGCGCGGGCGATCTGGGCCGGGATCGGTGCTGCGACCGTGATCCGTGTGGCGCTCTCGGCGGTGGCCGTCAGCCTGCTCAGGATCATCGGGCTGACGCTGGCCGGCGGCGTGCTGCTGCTGTGGGTGTGCTGGAAGATGTTCCGCGAACTGCGGTCGCATCACGGCGAGGCAGGGGGCGGCGCGCGCCGGAAAACGCTGTGGCAGGCGATACGTCAGATCATGATCGCCGACCTGTCCATGAGCCTGGACAACGTGCTGGCCGTGGCCGGCGCCGCCCGCGACCACCTCTGGGTCATGGTGGGCGGGCTGGGCCTGTCCGTCGTGCTGATGGCGGTGGCGGCCAACCTGCTGGCAAAGCTGCTGGACCGACAGCGCTGGATCGCCTGGATCGGGCTCGCGGTGGTGGTCTATGTCGCGGGCGAGATGATCGTGCATGGATGGCGCGAGGTGGCGACGCATGTGCCGGGGTGGATGCCCGCCTTCCTGCGCTCGGCTGTCGGCCGGTCGTGATCGCCCGCGGTCAGGATGGCCCGCTCAGAGCGATCACAGCAGCCCTTCCTGCCGGAAGCTGAACCACGCGCCGGCGCCGACCACCACGTGGTCGTGCACGGTGATGGACAGGGTGCGCGCCGCCTGCACGATCTGCCGCGTCATCGCGATGTCGTCGGGCGAGGGCTGCGGGTCGCCGCTGGGATGGTTATGCGACAGGATCAGCGCCGTCGCCTGCAGCTCCAGCGCGCGCCGCACCACCTCGCGCGGGTAGACCGGCGTGTGGTTGACCGTGCCGCGCGACTGCGCCTCGTCGGCCAGCAGCCGGTTGCGGCTATCCAGATAGAGTACCCGGACCTGTTCCACTTGCTCACGCGCCATGACGGCCGTGAGATATCCCGTGAGCGCCTTCCAATCCGAGAGGACGGGGCCGGAGGCGAGTTCGGCGCGCGCGAGGCGGATCGCGGCCGCCTGCACCAGCTTGAGCGCGGCCGCACTCGCCTCGCCCATGCCGTCCACGGAGGCGATCTCTCCGGCCGGAGCGGCGATCGTGCGGGCGAAGCTGCCGAAGCGGGCGAGCAGGCGATAGGCGACCGGCTTGGTGTCGCGCCGCGGCAGCGCCAGGAACAGCGCCATTTCCAGCAGCTCGTGATCGGCCAGCGCCTCCGGGCCGCCCGTCAGCAGGCGGTGCCGCATGCGGGCGCGGTGCTGTTCCATGCTCGTCGCCGGCACAGCGCCATCCTTAGCTGCCGGCATTGCGCCAGGATTGACCACCGGGACAGCGCCGGCCGGGGCGAGCAGATCCGGATGCGGGTCCGGCGCGCGGCCCTCAGGTGTCGTACGGCGGATGATGCAGGCCGGCCGGCGAGATGGTGAACACCTCGCAGCCGTCTTCCGTGACACCCACCATGTGCTCGAACTGCGCCGACAGGCTGCGGTCGCGGGTCACCGCGGTCCAGCCGTCATCGAGCACCTTCACCTCGGGCCGCCCGGCATTGACCATGGGTTCGATGGTGAAGAACATGCCGGGCTTGAGCATCGGCCCCTCGCCGCGCCTGCCGAAATGCAGCACGTTCGGGGCGGCGTGGAAGGTGCGGCCGATCCCGTGGCCGCAGAAGTCGCGCACGACGCTGAACCGGTTGGCCTCGACGAAGGTCTGGATGGCATGGCCCACATCGCCAAGTGTGGCGCCCGGCCGGACCGCGGTGACGCCCTTCATCAGCGCCGCATACGTCACGTCCAGCAGGTTCTTCGCGCGCGTGGACGGCGATCCGGCCACATACATTCGGCTGGTGTCGCCATGCCAGCCATCGAGGATGACGGTCACGTCGATGTTGACGATATCGCCCTCGAGCAGCCGTTTTTCGCCGGGGATGCCGTGGCAGACGACGTGGTTGATGCTGGTGCAGATGGATTTCGGGAAGCCGCGATAGTTGAGCGGCGCGGGCACGGCACCGGCGGCCAGGATGAAGTCGTGACACAGGCGGTCGAGTTCGCCCGTGGCGATGCCCGGCCGCACGTGCGTGGCCACCATGTCGAGCGTCTCGGCTGCCAGCTTGCCCGCCGCGCGCATGCCGGCGAAATCCGCCTGATCATGGATGGCGATCCGCCGCGTCTCCCCCCCGCCGTCCATGTCCTGCTCCGGTTAGCGAGCAGGCAACATGCGAGTGCGCGCCGCCTGGATCAAGGGTGAGGCGACCCAAGCGTCTCGCGCAGGAAGGCGGCCCGCGTCTCGTCCACGCGGGCCCGGATCAGCGGGTCGGGCAGCAGATGGGTGCCTGGCAGCAACAGCAGGCGATAGGGTTTTCCCGCCCGGGTCAGCGCCTGCGTCAGCTTGACCGTGTTCTCGAAATACACGTTGTCGTCGGTCAGCCCGTGCATGATCAGCAGCGGCCGCGCCAGGCCGCCGGCATAGGTCAGCACGTTGCTGGCACGGTAGCCAGGCGCGTCATCCTGCGGCGTTCCGAGATAGCGCTCGGTGTAGGCGGTATCGTAATCGGCGAAATCGACCACCGGGGCGCCGGCTGCACCGGCGGCGAACACATCCGGCCGGCGGATCGTGGCCATGGCGGTGAAATAACCGCCGAACGACCAGCCTTCGACGCCCACACGGGTCATGTCCATCTCGGGATACAGCCGGCCGAGCGACTGCAAGCCCTCGACCTGATCGGCGAGCGGCACGTCGATCAGGTCGTTGCGCGTCGCATGCTCGAAATCGTGGTCGCGCCCCGGTGTGCCGCGCCCGTCGATGCTGACCACGATGAAGCCGTGATCGGCGAGGCACCGGTCTTCCAGCGCGCCGCGCGGGTCGCGCTGCACGACCTTGACCGTAGGCCCCGCATAGACCGACAGGATGACCGGATACTTCTGCCCCGCCGTGAAGCCCTCCGGCCGGATGATCTGCGCATCCAGGGCGCGCGGTCCGACGGTGAGGTAATGCACATCGGGGATGCTGGGCGGCGCCTCGGCCTGGCTCGGCAGTTCGGCCAGCACCGCGCCGCCAGCGTTGCGCAGCACGGTCGCCGCGTGGCCGTCGGCCAGACGCTCGGCATCGGCAAACAGCGCGTGCTGATCCTCGGTGAAGTCTGCGACATGCACGCCCGGCTCGGCGGCCAGCGGTGCGGGCGCTCCACCCCCGAGCGGGACCGAGAACACCTGCAAGGAGAGGCGATCGGGGTTGCCGGTCACGACCACACGGCCATGCGCCGCGTCGGCGTCGTTGAGCGCCACAAACGGCCAGCCGCCCGGCGTCACCGCGTGGTTCAGCGTGCCATCGGCGTGATGCAGTTCGAGCTGCCAAGTGGCGCCGCGGCTCGCCGCCCAGAGGAAGCCCGACCCGTCCGGCAGCCAGGCGGGCAGCGCGCGCCCCGGCGCCCCCTCGCGCGGCACGAGGTCGAGCCAGGCCGGATCGGCTTCCGTCAGCAGCGTGCGCGTGGCGCCGGTGGCGGGATCGACGGACAGCACCGCCTCATGCGTCTGCGCGCGGTCGAGCGCGACCAGTGTCAATCTGCCGTGCTTGGGCCAGATGACACGGGCCACATAAGGCCACGCGTGCTGGTCCAGGGCGATCCAGGTCACCGGCCCGCCCGACCGCCCGACCAGCCCGAACCGGGTGCGCGCGTTGGCGGTGCCGGGGCGCGGGTAGCGGAACGCGTTCGGCGCCACCTCCGGATGGCCTGGGTCGGCGATGTAGTGCTGCTCCACCCCGCTGGTGTCGGCTTCCTCGAACACCAGGCGCTGGCTGTCAGGCGACCACCAGGCCCCGTCGGCCCGGTCCAGCTCTTCGGCCGCGGCAAATTCCGCCGTGCCGTGGGTTAGCGTCTCGGTCCCGCCCTGGGTGATCTGCGTGTCGCGTCCGGTTGCCAGGTCGATGACGTGCAGGTCGTGGTCGCGCACCACCGCCACCGCGCTGCCATCCGGGGATAGGCGGGGCGCGATCCAGCCCCGGCCAGGAACAGGCGTGCTTGCGCCGTCTGGCAGGGACACGACGGTCAGCGTGTCGGCCTGTGTCGCCAGCACGCGGGCGCCTGAGTTGGACACGGCGAAATCGGTGATGCCGGTCAGCGTCATGCGCGCCCGTTCGCGGCGCGCCCGCTCCTCGGCGCTCAGATGCTCCGGCGCCTGGGCAGGGGCGGCGAGTTCCCGCTCGGTTCGGGTCTGCACATCGTATTCGTAGAGGCGCAGCCGCGTGTCGCGCGGCCCGCTTCGAAGATAGAGCACGTGCCGGCCATCCGGCAGCGGCGTCGCACGGCGTGGCGCGCCGAGCGTGAAGTTCCGAGTCTGGGCCAGCGTCTCGAAACAATCGGGTGCTGCCAGTGCCGGCGATGCGGCCAAGACCAGCAGCACTGCGCCTCGGATCATGGGCCGCAAAGTCGCTGTCAGGTCCGCCTCTTGGCGGCGGAGCACCCGTGCCTGTGGGCGCCGGCCCCGCATGCGGCGACGCTTCTGATCGCCAGCGCGTGGGTGGCCATGCCGGCCGAATGGCCATGGGCGACAACCAGCTGAACACTCGCCCCGGCGTGGCGATGCCGCCAGTGGCCACCGAACGCCGCCGCATGCACAGGCGCGCCGAGGGGTGCCGCCTCCGCGCTGGCGATCAGCGATGGCAGGCGGAAACGCGGTGCGGCATGGCGGGTGACGGGCACGCCCAACTGCTCGAACCCGTCGTCGAGCAGGGTGGCCATGTGGGCATCCCGCTCGGGGTTGGAGCGCGCGCCCATGACCACGCCGATCAGCCGCACGTCGCCGCGCATGGCCGAGGTGACCAGGTTATGACCGGCCAACAGCGTGTAGCCGGTCTTCAGCCCGTCAGCGCCCTCATAGGCGGTCAGCATGCGGTCGTGGTTGGGAATGGCGCGGCCGTGGAAATAGAAGACCGGCTCGCTGAAGTAATGATACTGGTCCGGAAAATCCTGGATGAGGTGATGGGCCAGAACCGCTAGGTCGCGTGCCGTGGTGGTCTGCTCGGCGTTTGGCAGGCCTGAGGCGTTGCGGAACGTGCTGTTCGTCATGCCCAGCGCCCGGGCACGCAGCGTCATCATCTGGGCAAACTTGTCCTCGTCCCCGCCCAGCAACTCGCCCAGGGCGCACGCGGCATCGTTGGCCGATTTCGTGACGATCGCCAGGATCGCATCGCTGACTGTAAAGTATGTGCCCGGCAGTAGGCCCAGCTTGGACGGCTCCATCGAGGCCGCGTGGCCGGAGACCGGAACCACCTGACCCAGCGTGATGTGGTGATCCCGCAGCGCCTCAAACGCCATATAGAGGGTCATCAGTTTGGTCAGGCTTGCGGGATAGCGCAGCGCATCCGCGTTTGCCGCCTCCATTACCCGGCCGGAGCCGTTGTCGATGACGATTGAGGCGTACCTCGCCGAGCCGATTTGCGCCCGCGCCACCCCGGTCAGCCCGCCGGCGGCGATCACCAGGACAGCCAGCACATACGAGCGCAAGGCGACCACCATGTTCAAAGCCTTACCCCGCGCGTTTGCTCGGCGGACCATAAACGGGTAAATCCTTCTGTGTCCAGCGTACTACACACCGTTTAGGTTAACGCGGCGTAAGTTCATCCGGTAACCTACAAAGTGATGCCGCCCCATTCCTGCGCTTTGGTTACGGCGATAGCCTGTCGACAACGAGCTTCTCTCGTTGTGCGCTGCACAAAAAGTGGTTGACGCGGCCCGAATTCGACCTTAGGTCGTGCCCTGCTGCACTGCACAAAGCGGTGCACCACCGATCAACCCGACGATTCGCCGGTCTTTGGAATCGTCACCACGATTTTGGAGAGCAGCATGATCACCAAGGCAAAAGCCCTCGAGACTGCGATGGGCGACCTGAAGAAAACCGAGGCCG
The DNA here is from genome assembly GCA_964252425.1 of uncultured Acetobacteraceae bacterium. Taxonomy (GTDB): domain Bacteria; phylum Pseudomonadota; class Alphaproteobacteria; order Acetobacterales; family Acetobacteraceae; genus BOG-908. The sequence continues at coordinate 21,545 of CAXUNK010000014.1, read as the reverse complement.
TGACGTTCGACAAGACCGTCGAGACCGTCAAGCAGGGCATGGAGACGGCCACAGCCGGTCTGCAGCAGGGCACCGAGCAGGCCCAGGCCCAGATGAAGGACGGCCTGCAGCGTGCGATCAAGACTGCCGAGCAGGTGACGCAGTTCAGCCAGGGCAATGTGGAAGCGATGGTCAAGTCCAGCCAGATCCTGGCGACGGGTCTGACCGACATGTCCAAGCTGATCGCCGCCAACGCCCGCGCCACGATGGACGAGACGATGTCGGTGTTCAAGGCGATGTCGTCGGTCAAATCGATCAAGGAGGCGTTCGAGCTGCAGCAGAGCTTCGCGCGCAGCAGCATGGAAAAGGCGCTGAGCGAGAGCGGCCGCCTGACCGAGCACTCGATGAAGCTGGCCGAGCAGGCCTTCGCGCCGATCTCGGCCCGCGTGAACGCGGCCGTCGAGACGTTCTCGTAAGCGGCACCGATCCGGCCAGCGTGCCTGCATTGGCATGAGGGCGAGGCCCGGGAGCGATCCCGGGCCTTTTTCTTTGCCCGTGTGCCGGGCGCATGCCCGCCCTTTTCTGCGACCGCATCCCTCCCTTATCATGCGGTCGAGGTCGATGCCGCCCGGCGCCGTCCCTGTGCGGCCGGTGGCGGCGCAGGGTGACATCGCGCGGTCCAGGGGTTCCCACAGATGAGTGACAAGCGCGACGGAGAGGGACCCAGCACCGGAGTGGTGGTCAAGGCGCGGCCAAAGACGCGCAAGCCGGCCATGTACAAGGTGCTGATGCTGAACGACGACTACACGCCGATGGAATTCGTCGTCCACGTGCTGGAGCGGTTTTTCCAGAAGACCCGCGAGGAGGCGACACGCATCATGCTGCACGTGCACCGGCGCGGCGTGGGCGTCTGCGGCGTGTTCACCTACGAGGTGGCCGAAACCAAGGTCACCCAGGTGATGGACCTGGCCCGCCAGAACCAGCATCCGCTGCAGTGCACGATCGAGAAGGACTAGCCAGTCGTCGGTCGTCAGTCATCAGAAAAGGACATCTCACCCGGCGCACGCCTCTGACGACTGACGACCGATACCTGACGACCGGTCCAGCCTTTCACCTCTCCCCAACCATCCCCAATTAAAGTGATGCCGGCGGAGCTTGCTGGCCACGATTTCACTTTCGGGATGGGCCGGGTTGCGGCCATCCTGTCATAGCCCGGGTGAACGGGGGACGAGGGTCCGCCGGCGCCAGGAGCCAAGGGGCGCTTACCATCATGCTGTCACGCAATCTCGAACAGACGCTGCACCGGTCCCTGTCCTTCGCCAGCGACCGCCGTCACGAATACGCAACGCTCGAGCACCTGCTGCTGGGCTTGGCCGACGACAGCGATGCCGCCACCGTGCTCCGCGCCTGCGGGGTCGATCTGGACAAGCTGCGCCAGGACCTGACCGAGTTTTTGGACAAGGACCTGTCCGGCCTGACCACAGACCGCACCACCGAGCCGAAACCCACGGCCGGGTTCCAGCGCGTGGTGCAGCGCGCCGCGATCCACGTGCAGAGCTCGGGCCGCGACGAGGTGTCCGGCGCCAATGTGCTGGTGGCCCTGTTCAGCGAGCGCGAGAGCCACGCAGTGTATTTCCTGCAGATGCAGGACATGACGCGGCTGGATGCGGTCAACTTCATCAGCCACGGCATCGCCAAGGCGCCCGGCCGCGCCACCCAGCGCCCCACCGGCAGCAATGGCGGCAATAACGGCCCTGCCCCGGAGAACCCGGAGCATGAGCGTGACGAGAAGCCGCGCGGCCGCAACCAGGACGCGCTGTCCACCTATTGCGTGAACCTCAACAAGAAGGCGCAGGCCGGCAAGATCGACCCGCTGATCGGCCGCGAGCAGGAGGTGGAGCGCACCATCCAGATCCTCTGCCGGCGCACCAAGAACAACCCGCTCTACGTGGGCGACCCCGGCGTGGGCAAGACCGCCATCGCCGAGGGCCTGGCCAAGCGCATCGTGGAGGGCGACGTGCCGGAGGTGCTGGCCAAGAGCACGATCTTCGCGCTCGACATGGGCGCGCTGCTGGCCGGCACACGCTACCGCGGCGATTTCGAGGAGCGGCTGAAGGCGGTGGTGACCGAGCTCGAGAACCAGCCGGGCGCCGTCCTGTTCATCGACGAGATCCACACCGTGATCGGCGCGGGTGCGACCAGCGGCGGGGCGATGGACGCGTCCAACCTGCTCAAGCCCGCGCTCGCCAGCGGCTCGCTGCGCTGCATCGGCTCGACCACCTACAAGGAGTTCCGCAACTACTTCGAGAAGGATCGCGCGCTGGTGCGCCGGTTCCAGAAGATCGATGTGGCCGAACCGTCCATCGAGGACACCGTCAAGATTCTGAACGGCCTCAAGACGAATTACGAGAAGCACCACAAGGTGCGCTACACCGACGAGGCGATCCGTGCGGCCGTCGAACTGTCGGCCAAATACATCAACGACCGCAAGCTGCCCGACAAGGCGATCGACGTGATCGACGAGGTGGGCGCCAGCCGCATGCTGCTGCCGGAGGACAAGCGGCGCCGCACCGTCACGCTCAAGGACGTGGAGGAGATCGTGGCCAAGATCGCCCGCATCCCACCCAAGAGCGTGTCGGCCGACGACAAGGAGACGCTGCGTAACCTGGAGCGCGACCTGAAGAGCATGGTGTTCGGCCAGGATCGCGCGATCGACGCGCTGGCCGCGGCCATCAAGCTCAGCCGCGCCGGGCTGCGCGACGCGGAAAAGCCGATCGGCAACTACCTGTTCAGCGGGCCCACCGGCGTGGGCAAGACCGAGGTCGCGCGCCAGCTCGCCAGCACGCTGGGCATCGAGCTGATCCGCTTCGACATGAGCGAGTATATGGAGCGTCACTCCATCAGCCGCCTGATCGGCGCACCGCCAGGCTATGTGGGCTTCGACCAGGGCGGACTGCTGACCGACGCGATCGACCAGCACCCGCATGCGGTGCTGCTGCTCGACGAGATCGAGAAGGCGCACCAGGATCTCTACAACATCCTGTTGCAGGTGATGGATCACGGCAAGCTGACCGACCATAACGGCAAGACGGTCGATTTCCGCAACGTCATACTGATCATGACGACCAATGCGGGTGCCGCCGACCAGGCCAAGGAGGCGATCGGTTTCGGCAGCACGGTGCGCCAGGGCGAGGATGAGGAAGCGATCAAGCGGATGTTCACGCCGGAGTTCCGCAACCGGCTGGACGCAACCATCACCTTCGCCGGCCTGACCGAGGAGATCGTCGGCCGCGTGGTGGAGAAGTTCGTGATGCAGCTGGAAGCCCAGCTCGCGGATCGCAACGTCACCATCGAGCTGTCTTCGGGGGCCAAGGAGTGGCTGGCCGAGCGCGGCTACGACCGTCTGTATGGCGCGCGCCCGCTGGGCCGCGTCATCCAGGAATACATCAAGAAGCCGCTGGCCGAGGAGCTGCTGTTCGGCAGGCTTGTGCACGGCGGCTCGGTCAAGGTCGGCCTCAAGGACGGAAAACTCGATTTCGAGTTCTTCGAGGCGCCACCGACCGCGATCACCGGCGGCGAGGACGGCGAGGGCTCGGCCGAGCGCGAGCCGGAAGTCGTGCAGTAGTCGGAAACTGGCCGGGACAGGACGAGTCCCGGCCAGTTGCTGGACGGTTTGGATCGAAGGCAAGCATGCCAGTGCCACGGGATCAGGGTTGGCAATACAGCCAAAGCACCGGGGAGCTGACCCATGACGGCCGTCACGTAGCAAACGGCTACAGCGGCGCCGGGGAAGGCCGAAACAATCCCGCGATGCAGTCCAGCCAAGGCCGCGGTCCCATTCCGCAAGGAACCTACTCCATCGGCTCGCCACACCGGGGCGCTCACACCGGACCGGCGACCCTTAACCTGGAACCTCAAGCCGGCACCCAGACATTCGGGCGTAGCTTGTTTCGGGTTCATGGCGATAGCACCGCGCATCCTGGGCAGGCATCGGAGGGCTGTATTATCTTGCCGCCCGCAGTTCGCCACGAACTCGGCGCGTCCGCCGATCGGACGCTCAGGGTCGTGCCGTGATGCGGTCGCTGCTGGCCCCGATCATCCTTGGCTTTTCTCTACCCGTGTTGGCCAGTGCCGCGGTGGCGCCAAGCGCGGCCGGCGTCTCTGCCGAGATCGACCGAGCAGGTGCCAAGCAGGCCATCGCCAATCTGACCCGTACCGGCCAATGGGACGCGGTCGTGGACAGGATCGGCACTGGCAGGGCGGACTGGGTTTCGATAGCCGTACGGCTCGCACCGGGAAGCGATGCAGGCAGTTCGGAAGACCTTGCGATCGGTCTTGCTTACGCGCTGCCGCACAATCCTGCGTTGGTGCTGGCTGCGATCGGGCCAGACCCGGATGGCGTCCTGGGTGTCCATAGGGTATGCGGGGTCCCCTTTATCGAAATGCCAAAGCCCAGCATCGCGAAATATGTCAGGCGGGCTCAGGCGGCTGTTGGCAGTGTCTCGACCCCTCGCCTGCGCGCACATCGCGATGCGTGTCTCGCGGAACTGAAATCCTGAGTATCGAGGAGAGCACACAGTGAAAGCCACATGGAACGGTCAGGTGATCGCCGAGAGCGATGACATCGTCACCGTCGAGGGCAACGCCTACTTCCCGCTCGCCTCGGTCAAGCCGGACGTGCTGCGTGAGAGCGCCACGCACAGCACCTGCCCATGGAAAGGCGTCGCGTCCTACTACTCTCTCGACGTCGGCGGGCAAACCAACAAGGACGGCGCCTGGTACTATCCGGAGCCGAAGGACGCCGCCGCCAACATCAAGGGGCGTTTGGCGTTCTGGAAAGGCGTCGTCGTCACGGCGTGAGGCCGGATCCCGCGTTCGAGATACGGCGCGACGACCTGTCCGGCGCGCCTGTACGTGCGCTGCTAGCGCTGCACGCGGCGGGCATGCAGGCCAACTCGCCGCCCGATGGGATGTTCGCGCTCGATCTTTCGGGATTGCAGGCGCCCGATGTGACCGTATGGACGGTTTGGCAGGCGGATTGCTGTCTGGGCGTGGGCGCGCTGCGTGAATTAGGCGGCGGCGTGGCCGAACTCAAATCCATGCGCACGCACCCAGACCATCTCCGGCGCGGCGTGGCCGCGTGCCTGCTGCGGCACATGATCGCCGAGGCGCGGTCGCGCGGACTGGCCCGGCTGAGCCTGGAGACGGGCAGCGGCCCAGCGTTTGCGGCCGGATGGTCGCTCTACACGCGCGCGGGTTTCGTGCCGGGCGAGGCGTTTGGCGACTATCCGACGAACGGCTTCAACCGCTTCCTCCATCTGGCGCTTTAGCGGCGCTGTGCTTCTATCAGGAGAAGACTATGGATGGCGATGAGTTCACCGCGCAGGACGCGGTGGCCACGAAGCGCGCGCTGCGCCAGTCGCTCGGCCTCGGGCCGGAAACATTCCCGTCGCCGGCGTTCATCGGCATGATCAGCGACGAGATCGAGCAGCTTCGCACCTCCGGCCGTTCGGACGAGCATATCGCCGCCACCATCAAGGAAGCCATTGGCCGGGACGTCTCGCCCGCCGATATCGCCGCGCATTATGCTCCGCCCGAGGCGAGGCGCGGCGGAGGGCACGGCTGAGCCGGGCTACTCGGCCCGCAGCGCGTCCGCCGCCTGCTTCAAGCGCGCCGCCTCGTCCTGCGACAACTTAGGCGTGCGCAGATCGCAGCCTTCCAGCGCCTCGATCAACGCCTCGGCCACCACCAGATGCGCGAACGGCTTGTCGTCGGCCGGCACCACGAACCAGGGCGCGTGCGGTGCAGCGGTGGCCTCGATCGCCGATTGATACGCGTCCTGATAGGCGTCCCAATGCGCGCGTTCGGCCAGGTCGCCCGCGCTGAACTTCCAGTTCTTGTCGGGATGATCGATACGCGCGAGGAAGCGCCGCTTCTGTTCGCCGCGCGACAGATGCAGGAAGATCTTTACTACAACGGTTCCCTGGCGCGCCAGATACGTCTCCAACGCCGCGATGTCGTCCAGACGGTGCCGCCAGAATTTCTTGCCGCGGACCGCATCGGGCAGGTTCAGATGGTCGATCAGCTCGGGGTGCACGCGGCAGACCAGAACGTCCTCGTAATGGCTGCGGTTGAAGATGGCGATGCGGCCGCGCGCCGGCGCGTGCGGGTGCACCCGCCACAGGAAGCCGTGCGACAGTTCCTCCGGCCCCGGCTGCTTGAACGATGTTACCTGCACGCCCTGCGGATTGACCCCGCTCATCACGTGCTTGATCGTGCCGTCCTTGCCCGCCGCATCCATCGCCTGCAGCACGACAAGCATCGACCACCGGTCATCGGCATACAGGCGCTGCTGCAGGTCCGACAGGCGCGCCACCCCGTCGGCCAGCAGCGTGTCGATCCGATCGTGGTCCATGTGATGGCCGCCGCGGTCGGCGGGGTCGTGCTCGCCGAGCTTGAACTTGCGGCCATCCGTGACGCGGTAACGGTCGAGCACCGCTGTCATCTGGCCCGCTTTCACTCTGCCGACCGCTTCACCACGAGCGGCGCCGGCGCCTGGCACGTCGGCATGATCTCGATCCGGTTGATGTTGACGTGGCCGGGCAGCCCCACGACCCAGGCCACCGTTTCCGCGATGTCTTCGGCGGTGATCGGCTGCGTGCCCTTGTACACCGCATCGGCCCGCGCCTGATCGCCGCCGAACCGCACGGTGGAAAACTCCGTGCCGCCGCACAGCCCCGGTTCGATGTCGGTCATGCGCACGCGTGTGCCCACCAGATCGGCCTTCAGGTTGAGCGTGAACTGCTTGATGAAGGCCTTCGTCGCGCCGTACACGTGCCCGCCCGGATAGGGGTAGGTGGCGGCGATGCTGCCCAGGTTGACGACGTGGCCGCGATCCCTGGCCACCATGCCAGGCAGCAGTGCGCGCGTGATGTGCAGCACGCCGGTGATGTTGGTGGCGACCATCCGGTCCCAGCCGGCCAGCTCGGCCTCCTGGGCGGGTCCCAGGCCGATTGCCAGGCCCGCATTGTTGACCAGCAGGTCGATGGCCCGCCAGCCATCCGGCAGCGCACCCGGCAGGGCGCCCACGGCCTCGCCATCGGTCACGTCGAGCCGCCAGGGCAGCACCGCATCGCCCAGCGCAGCCGCCAGCGCGTCGAGCCGGTCCTGCCGCCGGCCGGCGGCCACCACACGCCAGCCATCGGCCACCATCCGCCGGGTGATGGCGGCGCCGAACCCCGCCGTGGCGCCGGTGACCAGCGCCGTGCCGGGGGTGCTCGCCGTCACTGCAGCTCGATATCGACGGGCACGTTGTTGCGTGTCGCCTTGCTGTAGGGGCAGACCTCGTGCGCGCGATGGACAAGCTGTTCGGCCGTGGCACGGTCCACGCCGTCGATCTTGGGCTTCAGCTTCACGCTCAGCGAATAGTCGTTTCCGTTGATGTTCAGCGTCACCTCGGCCGTCACATGCACGGCCTCGGGCTTGATCTTGTCGGCGCCGGCGACGGCCATGATCGCCGAGCCGAAGCAGGCGGAGTAGCCGGCGGCGAACAGTTGCTCGGGGTTGGTGGCCGCCGGCTTGTTCGAGCCTGGCATGCCGAGATCGTGGTGGAGCACGCCGTCGGAGCTGTCCACGTGGCCGTTTCGGCCGGCTGTCGTCGTGGCGATCGCTGTGTAGGCCATGTCGGCGCTCCCGGTTGTCGCTGGTGTAAGCGTCCGATGGGCCGCCGGGTTCGCATCGGCGTCGGAGCGGGAGCGGCCCGGTGCGGCCAGCTCAGCGGTGCTGGGCAAGCTGCTGGCTGATCGGCTGCCGCAGTGCCGCCGAGATCACTTCCGACAACGCCCGGGCCAAGCATGCATAGCCGCGATTGTTCATGTGGAACCCGTCCACGGCGATGAAGTCGTCATAGGGCGCACCCGACGCGGCCCAGTGATCCATCAGCACGCCGCGCGAGAACAGGTTCACCCCGGAATCGTGCGCGATCTCGCGCAGGGTCTCGTCCATGACCACGTGCTCGGGTGCGGCCAGGATGCGCGGAGACCGCTGGTTGTCCATCAGGATGATGTCGGCGCCGGCCGCCTTCAGCTTGGCGATGCCTTCTTCGACCAGATGGCGGAACAGGCCGGGGGATTCGTCGCGCACGGCACCGTTGGCGCCCACCTGCCAGATCACCAGTTGCGGCCGCATCGCCAGCACGTCCGCGTCCAGCCGCGCCAGCTCCTCCGGCGCGTCCTGGCCGCCGATGCCGCGGTTGATGACGGCGAAATCCGCCTTGTCCAACCTGTCGTTCAGCTCGCGCTGCAGCAGCGCCGGGTAGGAATGGGCGATGTTGGTGGCCATCCAGCCGCGTGTCGAAGACGAGCCGAGAGCCACCACCAGCAGAGGCTGGTTGGTCGCCAGCGCCGAGCGCGTGTGCGGCAGCAGCGGGATCGGCAGATCACCCGAAGGCGGGCAGTCTTCCGCACGCCCTTGTCCCGTCATCAGCAGGCACGCGAGAAGGGCGGCGGCTGCAGCCCTGGCGACGACTGGCGGCCGATGCCCGGCGACTGACCTCAGGTCGCCGTCCCGCCGACCGTCAGCCCCCGCAGCTTCAGCGTGGGCTGACCGACGCCGACCGGCACGCCCTGGCCGTTCTTGCCGCAGGTCCCGATGCCGGGGTCGAGCGCCATGTCGCCACCGATCATCTCGACCTTCGTCAGGCTGTCCGGGCCGTTGCCGATCAGGGTGGCTCCCTTGACGGGTGCGGTCACCCGTCCGTCCTCGATCAAATAGGCCTCGCTGGCGGAAAAGACGAATTTCCCGGAGGTGATGTCCACCTGGCCGCCGCCGAAATTGACGGCGTACAGCCCTTTCTTCACCGAACGGATCATCTCCTCCGGGCTGTGGCTGCCGTTCAGCATGACCGTGTTGGTCATCCGCGGCATCGGCGTGTGGGCGTAGCTTTCACGCCGGCCGTTGCCGGTGGAGCGCACGCCCATCAGCCGCCCGTTCAGCCTGTCCTGCAGGTAGCCGGTCAGGATGCCGTCCTCGATCAGCACCGTGCGGTTCGTGGGCGTGCCCTCGTCATCGACGGTCAGCGAGCCGCGCCGGTCGGCGAGCGTGCCGTCATCGACGACAGTGACACCGGGGGACGCGATGCGCTGCCCCATCAGCCCGGCGAAGGCGCTGGTTTTCTTGCGGTTGAAGTCGCCTTCCAGCCCGTGGCCGATCGCCTCGTGCAGCAGGATGCCGGGCCAGCCATGGCCGAGCACGACCTCCATCTCACCGGCCGGAGCGGCCACGGCATCGAGCTTCAGCACGGCCTGACGCAACGCTTCGTCCACCGCTGCGCGCCATGTCTCGGGCGCCAGCATGCGGTCGAAACCCTCCCTGCCGCCCAGCCCGTGGGTGCCCGACTCACGCCGGCCGTCCCGCTCCACCACGACCGAGACGTTCAGCCTGACCAGCGGGCGCAGATCGGCGGTGCGGCTGCCATCGGCCCGGATGATCTGCACCGCCTGCCACTCGCCGTGCAGCGAGGCCATGACCTGCGCCACCCGGCTGTCCTTGCCGCGCGCATAGGCGTCGATCTCGGAGAGGGTCGCGGCACGGGCGGAGAAACCGTCCTGGGTGAGCGGGCTCGCGTCCGAGTAGAGGCGCGCATTGGTGCCGTGCGGACCGGCCGAGGCGGCACCGTCACGCCCGCCGCGAACGGCGGCAACCGTGCTGGCGGCGCGGCGCAGCGCGCTGTCGGAGAGTTCGCCGGCATGGGCGTATCCCGTCTCCTCGCCCAGCACGGCACGCAGGCCGAAGCCCAACGCGGTGTCGTAGTTGGCGGTGCGTATCCGGCCATCCTCGAAGGCGAGACTCTCGGACTCGCGATACTCCAGGAACAACTCGCCATCGTCGGTTCCGGCCAGCGCGTCGGCGGTGATTCGCTCGGCGGCTGCCCGGTCGAGCATGGCGTCCGCGCGGTGGAAGAAGAGGTCGTCAGTGGTGGCCAGAGCCGACATGCGTCGAGGGTCCAGTTCTTTGGGCGTGCGCTACCTGGCGCCGCGGAGGGAGTGGGTCAGGATCAGGGATGCCGCGAGCAGCATCACGGCCGTCGCCTGATGGGCGACCGCCAAGGGAGCGGCCACGCCGGTGATCAATGTGGTGACGCCCAGCCCGTATTGCGTCGCCACCAGCGCTCCGAGCGAGGCCAGCGCCAGACCAGCCTGCATGGTGAGCGTGTGGCGCGACCAGATGCCGGCGGCCAGCGTGCCCAGCACCGCCAAAGCCGTCAGGGTCGCGAGAACCCGGTGGTCGAACTGCACGGCGGTCACGTTGGCGACCAGGTTGCGCCAGAACGGCTGCAACTGGGCATAATCGGGCGGCACCAGATGGCCGTCCATCAGCGGAAAGGTGTTGTCGATCAGACCGGCATGCAGCCCCGCCACCAGCCCTCCCGCCACGATCGTCAGCCCGACCAGCGCCGTGCTGGCGCGGGCCAGCCGCCGCAGCCAGGCGGCGTCGCGAATGGAGACGGCCACCGGGTTCAGGCTGGACAGCGCCGTCCACAGCACGGCGGCGAACAGAGCGAGCGCCAGGCTGAGGTGCACGACCAGCCGGTAGGGCGAGACCGAGGTCGCGTCGGCCTCGAACCCGGAGGCGACCATGAACCAACCAACGGCAGCCTGCATGCCGCCCAGAACGAACAGCAGCGCCAGGCGGGGGATCATCCGCCGTGGGATGGCGCCGGTTGCCGCGAACCAGATCAGCGGCACGATGAACATCACGCCGATCATCCGGCCCCAGGCGCGATGCGCCCATTCCAGCCAGAAGATCGACTTGAAGCCGTCCAGACCCATGCCCGGATGCAGCAGCGCGTATTGCGGTATCGTCCTGTAGAGCGCGAACAGGCGATGCCACTCCGCGTCCGAGAGCGGCGGCAAGGCGCCGGACAGCGGCGCCCATTCCATGATCGACAGGCCCGAGCCGGTCACCCGCGTGGCCCCGCCCAGCACCACCATGCCCCAGATCATCGCAGCGACCACGAACAGCCAGGCCGCCACGCAGTGCCGTCGCCGGCGCATCGCGGCGGCTTCAACGCTGGGAAAACTACGGTCGTCGAATGGCATGGCTGGGCAAGCTACCGGCTGGGGCGCGCGGTGAACAGGGCGAAGTGGGCCTGCTTTCACGCAGGCTAGGCAGGTGCTACCGCCAGCGCCCCATGCAAGCCCCGTCCGCCCCGCCGCTGGTTTCCGTCGTCGTCCCCGTGCGCAACGAGGCGGCCAACATCGCCCCGCTGATCACCGAGATACGCGCGGCCCTGGCCGGGGTGGCGCATGAGATCGTCTATGTCGATGACGGCAGCGACGACGACACGGCCGGCATGTTGCGCGCGGCCGCCTCCGACGCGCCGTTGACGGTGCTGCGCCACCGGGCGGGCTGCGGACAGAGCACCGCCATCATCACCGGCGTGCGTGCCGCGCGCGGCACGTGGATCGCAACGCTGGACGGGGACGGGCAGAACGACCCGGCCGATATCCCGGCCTTGCTCGCCCGCGCCCAGGCGGGGGGCCAGGCGCCGTTCCTGGTGGCGGGCCACAGGACGCGCCGGCAGGATAGCCGTATCAAAAGAGTCTCGTCGCGCGCCGCCAACGCGATCCGGGCGCGCATGCTGCGTGATGCGACACCCGATACCGGATGCGGCCTGAAAGTGTTCGATAGGGCGGCATTCCTGGAACTGCCGGCCTTTGATCACATGCACCGTTTCCTGCCGGCCCTGTTCATCCGCGCCGGGGGCCAGGTCGTCTCCGTGCCGGTTGGCCATCGCCCGCGAACCCGCGGCGCGTCGAAATACGGCACGCTGGACCGGCTTTGGGTCGGCATCTTCGATCTGATCGGGGTGGCTTGGCTGCAGCGGCGCTGGCATCGGCCGGACGTGACCGTCGTGGCGAGACCTGAGAGCGTCGGACAAACAACCTTGACACCATGACCACGCTAGACCAATTATTGTCTCAGTTGGTATGGAGATCGTCTTGACAGCTCTCGCCGAGGTTCTGGGCGTTCCAGCAGCAGGGCCACTTCCGTTGATGAGCGCCGTCGAGAGCGGGCTGTCGCTGAGCGTGTTCGACAGGGTCGTTCGTGCAGTGGCGCCGGACGACAGCAAATTCGCTTTTCGCATCGTGCCGCGCGCAACCCTGGCGCGCCGGCGCAGCGCTTCGGCGTCCGCCAAGGATCACGCAGCCGGACGATTGTCGGCCGATGAGGGCACGCGGCTGGCGCGGCTGGCGGCGGTATGGGGCATGGCCTTGGAGGTATGGGGCGGCGAGCACGGGGCACGGCGCTTCATGTTCGACCCCCATCCGCTGCTGGAAGGGCGTCGCCCAGTGGATGTGGTGCTGGAAAACGAGCTTGGCCGTCCGGTGGTGGAAAGCATCCTGGGCCGGCTGCAATACGGGTCGGCGGTGTGAATGCACAGAAACTCGACCGCATCCTGACGGCCTACCGCATCGGCGACCCGGACGGCGCCCACCCGATTTTCGATTCCACCGGCGCACGCCTGTGGCCCGGCCGCTGGAACACCGCACGCAGCCCCATGATCTATGCCAGCCGGCACTACAGCACGGCGATTCTGGAAAAACTGGTGCACGGGAACGGCCGCATGCCGCCGAACCAGCATTTCGTCCGTATCACCATCCCGCCCGGCGTCAGCTACGAAACGTTCTCGACAGATCACCATCCCGGCTGGGCCGCCGAAGACTGCACGGTCGCCAAAACGTTCGGCGAGGCCTGGCAGCGCTCCCGACGGTCCCTGATCCTGCTGGTGCCGAGCGTCGCCGCCCGGATGGAGCACAACGTGCTCATCAACGACGCCCACCCCGAGCTCCCCAGCATCGAATACAGTCTTCATGAGCCGATCTGGTGGGATAGGCGCCTGTTCCATTCGTAAAAGTTCTTTGCTTCTTTCTTTCAAGAAAGAAGATTCTTCTTTTCTGAAGAAAAGAAGCAAAAGACTTTTGCTTATTGGTGGGGTTGCCATTGGCCCGGCGCTTCGGTATGGGCACTGGCTGCGCTGCCTCTCCCGGAGGCCGGCGTTTGTTGTGTTGGAGCGCGGGCGATGGCCAATTTCGTGACGATCGAGGCGGAGACGCGGGCGCGGCCCGGCAAGGGCGGGGCGCGGGCGACGCGCCGCGCTGGACGCGTGCCGGCGATCGTCTATGGCGCCAAGCAGGAGCCGACGCTGATCTCGCTCGAACCCAAGGCGGTGCTGGGCCAGCTCAAGCAGGGCGGCTGGCGCTCGCGCCTGTTCGACCTCAAGATCGGCGGGGAGAGCACTCGCGCGCTGATGCGCGACGTGCAGTTCCATCCAGTGACCGACGTCGCCGAACACGTCGATTTCCAGCGCCTAGCACCCGGCGAGGAGATCCGCGTATCGGTGGCCGTGCATTACCAGAACGACGCGACCAGCCCCGGGCTGAAGAAGGGCGGCGTGCTGAACGTAGTCCGCCACACCGTCGAGGTCTGGGCCGATCCGGAGCGGGTCCCCGGCTTCTTCGAAGCCGATCTCGGCACGCTCGACATCAACGACAACATCCGTTGGCACGACCTGAAGGGCACCGAGGGTCTGCGCCCGACCGCGGCCGAGCGCGATTTCGTCATAGCCACCGTGGCCCCTCCCACGAAATCGGCCGAGGCTGAGCCGGCCGCGGCAACCGCCCCGTCCGCCGCACCCGCCAAGGGCAAGGCGCCGGCCAAGGGTGCGGCACCCGCCAAGGCGGCGGCTGCTCCTGCGGCGAAAGCGCCGGCCGCAAAGAAGAAGTAGTCTTTTCGCCGTGCTTTTATGGGTCGGCTTGGGCAACCCCGAGCCGGCCATGGCTCGCCAGCGACACAATATCGGCTTCATGGCGGTGGACCGAGTGGCACATCGCCATGGATTTGGCTCCTGGCGGCGGCAGTTCCGCGGCATGACCGCCGAGGGCACGGTGGGCGGTGAGCGCGTGACCTTGCTGAAGCCGCTCACCTACATGAACGACAGCGGAGCCAGCGTGCAGGCGGCCGCCTCGTTCTTCAAGCTGGACTCCGCCCAGATTACTGCGTTCCACGACGAGTTGGACCTGGTGCCGGGCAAAGTGAGGGTGAAGCGCGGGGGCGGCGCGGCCGGGCATAATGGGTTGCGCAGCATGGACCGCATGTTGGGCACGCCAGATTACTGGCGCGTGCGGCTGGGCATCGGTCATCCGGGCGACCGGGCGCGGGTGCTGGGCTGGGTGCTGGGCGATTTCGCCAAAGCCGACGCCGCCTGGCTGGACGGCCTGCTGGACGCTGTGGCCGATGCGGCACCGTTGCTGGCGGCGCCCAGGCCGGAGGATTTCATGAACCGCGTGGCGGTGTTGACCGGGGACTCGCACAGAAATGGGCTTTAACTGCGGCATCGTGGGCCTGCCCAATGTCGGCAAATCCACGCTGTTCAACGCGCTAACGGCAACCGCTGCAGCCCAGGCCGCCAACTACCCGTTCTGCACCATCGAGCCGAATGTTGGCCGGGTCGCTGTGCCCGACCCGCGTTTGGCCGTGCTGGGCGAGATCGGACGGTCGCAGAAAATCGTGCCGACCAGCCTGGAGTTCGTCGATATTGCGGGCTTGGTGCGCGGCGCCAGCCGTGGCGAGGGGCTCGGCAACAAGTTCCTGGGCAACATCCGCGAGGTGGACGCGATTATCCATGTGCTCCGCTGCTTCGAAGACTCGGACGTGACCCACGTGGAAGATTCGATCGACCCGGTGCGCGACGCCGAGACGATCGAGACGGAGCTGATGCTGGCCGACCTGGACAGCCTAGAAAAACGGATCGTGCCGTTGCAGAAAAAGGCGCGCGGCAACGATCGCGAGGCGCAGGCCGCCGTCGCCCTGATGGACCCCATCATCACCGCCTTGCAGGCCGGCCGTCCTGCCCGCACCGCGATCCCGCCGGGCGATGCGCTGGCCGCGAGCCGGCTGGGGCTGATGACCAGCAAGCCCGTCCTCTACGTGTGCAACGTGGAGGAAGCGTCGGCCGCCACCGGCAACGCGCAGTCCGAACGCGTGGCCGCGCTGGCCAGATCCGAGGGCGCGGCCTGCGTCGTGGTCTCGGCGGCGATTGAAGCCGAGGTGAGCACCTTGCCGGAGACCGACCGCGCCGAGTTCCTGGCCGGGCTCGACCTGCAGGATAGCGGGCTGGATCGGGTGATACGCGCCGGCTACGGGCTGCTCGGGCTGATCACGTACTTCACCTGCGGTCCGAAGGAAACACGGGCCTGGACGATCACGGCCGGCACCAAGGCGCCGCAGGCCGCCGCCGTGATCCACAATGATTTCGAGCGCGGGTTCATCGCCTGTGAGACGATCGCCTATGACGATTATGTGGCCTTGCGCGGCGAGGCGGGGGCGAAGGAGGCGGGGCGCATGCGGGTGGAGGGGCGCGACTATACGGTGAAGGATGGCGACGTGCTGCTGTTCCGCTTTAATGTGTAACGGCGCGGTGCCCCTGCCTGAAATCGACTGCCATGAGGCAGATAGTGCCGTCAGCGCGCGGCCAGCGATCGCCGCGCTCATGGAAATTTTCAATGACGCGCAGACGGGTCTCGAGGAGCCGGTTCGGCCGCTGGCTTTGATTGTGCGCCGATCCGGGTCGCCAGACGTGGCCGGCGGTCTTTACGGGGTCAGCTACTATGGTTGGCTTTTCATCGAGTTGCTGGTGCTGTCGGCGGATCTGCGAGGACATCGGATCGGCACACGCCTGATGGACCACGCGGAGGGCGTCGCTCGGACACGCGGATGCGTCGGCGTCTGGCTGGACACTTTCAGCTTCCAGGCGCGCGGCTTCTATGAGAAGCGCGGTTATCGCTTGTTTGGAACCATTGACGACTATCCGCCAGGGCAAAGCGGCTTCTGGATGAAAAAGCATCTTGACGCATAAGCTGCCCATCGCCGCTTGATCGGCAGCGCCTCTTTCGCCCGTTCTCGCCAACTCCTAACCGTGACGCCGATTTCCGAGATCGGAGAGCGCGACGACATGGTTCGCGATGGCCATACATTGTGTTCCGGTTGACTCTGCAAGCCGGGCTGGGCTGCCATACCCTCCGTGGCGAAGCGTCGGTGACCAGAAGGCCAAGCCGAATCATCCCGGTTTGGAACCCTCAAGCGCCCGGCGCACGATTCGGACGCAACAGGGTCGCTTTCTCGTTCCGGGTCATGGCTTTTCTTACCCTGAGTGTCAGCGGATTGCGCCACCCTTTTCGCGGCGGCGCTCCGCCTGTAGGTTCCCGCCCGCCCCAGCGACGGACACGCCATGACCACCTATAGACGTGTCCTGCTCAAGATCTCCGGCGAGGCGCTGATGGGTCGGCGGGAATACGGCCTGGATACCGAGATGGTGGGCCGGATCGCGGTGGACGTGGGCGACGTCATCAAACTGGGCGTGGAAGTCTGCCTGGTGATCGGCGGCGGCAACATATTCCGGGGGGTGTCGGCCGCTGCCAGCGGGATGGATCGGGCGCAGGCGGACCACATGGGCATGCTGGCCACAGTGATGAACGCGCTGGCCATGCAGACGGCGCTGGAGAAGCGCGGCACGCCGACCCGCGTGCAGTCGGCCATCCCCATGGCGAGCGTCTGCGAACCCTATATCCGCCGGCGGGCCGAGCGGCACATGGAGAAGGGCCGCGTGGTGATCTTCGCCGCCGGCACGGGCAACCCGTTCTTCACCACCGACACCGCCGCCGCCCTGCGGGCGGCCGAGATGCGGTGCGACGCGCTGCTCAAGGGCACGCAGGTCGATGGCGTCTATTCCGCCGACCCCAGGCGCGACCCGGAGGCGAGCCGTTACGACGAGCTGACCTATCTCGAGGTGCTCTCCCGCGACCTCGGCGTGATGGACGCCGCCGCCATCTCGCTCGCGCGCGAGAACCGCCTGCCGATCATCGTCTTCAACATCCACGCCCCCGGCGCCTTTGCCGCCGTCATGCGCGGTGAGGGCGTGTTCACCAAGATCACGGAGCCCGGGTGACGGCTATCGGCAGTCAGCCTTCGGTCGTCGGACAAGGGCGAACGTTGACCACTCTTTTCTGATGACCGAAAGCTGAATGCTGGAGACCGACTCATGGCCGATTTGAACGCGCTGAAGGAAGATTTGACCCGGCGGATGGATGGGGCGCTGGAGACGCTGCGGCGCGATTTCGCCGGGCTGCGCGCCGGGCGGGCCAGCCCCGGGCTGCTCGAGCCGGTGCGAGTGGAGGCTTACGGCAACGAGGTGCCGATCACCCAGGTCGGCACGATCGGCGTGCCGGAACCGCGCATGCTGACGGTGCAGGTGTGGGACCGCACGCTGGTGGGCGCCGTCGAGCGCGCGATACGCGATTCGGGGCTGGGGCTGAACCCGGGGTCGGACGGGCAGATGGTGCGCGTGCCGATCCCGCAACTGACCGCCGAACGCCGCACCGAACTGGCCCGCGCGGCCGGCCGCTACGCCGAGAGCGCGCGGGTCGCCGTGCGCGGGGTCAGGCGGGACGGCATGGACCAGATCAAGGCGGCCGAGAAGAAGCACGAGATCAGCGAGGACGACGTCGCGACCTGGTCGTCCGACGTCCAGAAGCTGACCGACGGCTACATCAAGCGCGTGGACGAGCAGCTGGCGGCCAAAGAAACCGAGATCAAGCAGGTCTGAACGCGAGATGGTGCGGCTGACAACCAGTGCGGCGGAGGTGCGCCCAATCGAGACCGCGCCCGAGCCGCGTCAGGTGCCAGGCCATGTCGCCATCATCATGGACGGCAACGGCCGCTGGGCCGCCGCCCGTCACCTGCCGCGCGTGGCCGGCCACCGCGCCGGCGCACAGGCGGTGCGCCGCACTATCGAGGCGGCGATCCGCCACAATATCGGTTGGCTGACCCTGTATGCGTTCAGCAGCGAGAACTGGCGTCGGCCGGACGACGAAGTCTCCGACCTCACCGGCCTGCTGCGTCACTATCTGCGCCACGAAGTGGCCGAGCTGCATCGCGAGCGTGTCCGGCTGCGCGCCATCGGCGACCGTGCCCGCTTCGGCCCAGAGATCGCGCGCGAACTGGCGGACGCCGAGGCGCTTACCGCCGGCAACACGCGGCTGAACCTGACGGTGGCGCTGTCCTATGGCGGCCGCTCCGAGATCGTTGCGGCTGCCCGTGCCGTGGCCGAGGCGGTGGCCCACGGCCGCCTGTCGCCGGACGCGCTGACCGAGGAGGCGTTTTCCGCCTTCCTGTTCACCGCCGGCATGCCGGACCCGGACCTGGTCATACGCACCAGCGGCGAGCGGCGGGTGTCGAACTTCCTGCTGTGGCAGGCGGCCTATGCGGAGTACCTGTTCCCGGAAGTGTTGTGGCCCGATTTCTCCGGCGCCCATTTCGAGAGCGCGCTTGCGGATTTCGCGACCCGTGACCGCCGCTATGGCGCACGACCAGAGTGATGCGTGACGCATCTTCATGACGTCCTCGCCATGGCGCGATCTGGGCGTGCGCGCCGCCTCCGCGCTCGTGCTGGTGCCGGTCGGCGTGGGGTCGATCTGGCTGGGCGGCGCGGTCTGGGTGATCGCGCTCTCGGTCGTGCTGGGTGCGACCGCCATCGAGTGGGTGTTCCTCTGGCGCGCCCGGCAGCCGGCCCGGCCGGCGGCACCCGGATTGCTGCTGGCCGGGCTGGCCTATATCGCTCTGGCCTACGCGGCGCTGCTGGCGCTGCGCGACGGACCGTCCGGCCGGCTGGACGTGCTGTTCATCATGGTGGTGGTCTGGGCGGGCGATATCGGCGCGTACGGCGCTGGCCGCCAGCTCGGCGGGCCACGGCTCGCGCCGGGCATCTCGCCAGGCAAGACCTGGTCGGGTGCCGTGGGCGGCACGCTTGCAGCCGTGCTCGCCGGCGCCGCGTTGGCGCACTGGGCCTGGCGGGCAGCGGCGCTCGCATTGGGGCTGAGCCTCGTGGCCCAAGCCGGCGACCTGCTGGAATCCGCGGTCAAGCGGCGGCTGGGTGCGAAGGATTCGTCGAAGCTGATCCCTGGCCATGGCGGCCTGCTCGACCGGCTGGATGGCGTGCTGGCCGCCTCGCCCGTGGCCTTGGCGGTGTGGCTGGCGGCCGGGCCCGGGCTGCTTTGGCGTGGAGACTAGTGTGAAGACCGTCACCGTCCTGGGCAGCACCGGCAGCATCGGCTGCAGCACCGTCGATCTGCTGGCCGCCAACCCCGAACGCTATCGTGTGCTGGCCCTGGTTGCCAATCGGCGCGCCGAGCGCCTGGCGAGCCAGGCCAGGCAGCTTGGCGCCGAGCTCGCCGTGTGCAGCGACCCGTCCATGCACTGGGAGCTCGCGGCCGGTCTGGCCGGCACCGGCATACGCGTCGCCTGCGGCCAGGACGCGGTATTGGAGGCTGCCCGCCTGGGCGCGGATTGGACGATGGCCGCGATCACCGGTGTGGCCGGGCTGGCGCCGACCCTGGCCGCGGCCGAGCGCGGCGGGGCGATCGCGCTGGCCAACAAGGAGGCGATCGTGTCCGCCGGCGACGTGATGCTGCGTGCGGTGCGCGATGCGGGCGCCACGCTGCTGCCCGTCGATTCCGAACACAACGCCATCTTTCAGGCGCTCTCGGGCAGCCCGCGCGGTGCGCTGGAGAAGATCATCCTGACCGCGTCGGGCGGCCCGTTCCGCACCGCCAGCCTCGACGAGATGGCGCGCGCCACCCCGGAGACGGCGCTGCGCCACCCCGTCTGGTCGATGGGCGCCAAG
Organism: uncultured Acetobacteraceae bacterium; assembly: GCA_964252425.1. Taxonomy (GTDB): domain Bacteria; phylum Pseudomonadota; class Alphaproteobacteria; order Acetobacterales; family Acetobacteraceae; genus BOG-908. The sequence continues at coordinate 1,825 of CAXUNK010000014.1, read as the reverse complement.
ATCAGCATCGATTCGGCGACGCTGTTCAACAAGGGGCTGGAGGTGATCGAGGCGGCCCGGCTGTTCGCGCTCGCGCCGCACGAGATCGAGGTCCTGGTCCATCCGCAATCGGTGGTCCACGGCATGGTCTGCTACAAGGATGGCAGCGTGCTGGCCCAGCTTGGTGCCCCCGACATGCGGATCCCCATCGCACACACGCTGGCCTGGCCCGAGCGGCTGGCGACGAACGCGCCGCGGCTGGACCTGGCGGCCGCCGGAACGCTGGAGTTTTCCGCACCCGACCATGGCCGGTTTCCGGCGCTGCGCACCTGCTACGCGGCCTTGCGCGCGGGCGGGGGCGCCCCAACCATCTTGAACGCGGCCAATGAGATCGCGGTGGCGGCTTTTCTGGACCGGCGCATCGGTTTCCTGGACATCGCGCGCGTGGTGGACGCGGTGCTGGACCGGATGGGCGCCTGCCCGGCCGAAACGCTCGACGCGGTGATCGGGATTGATGCGCGGTCGCGCGTGTTGGCCAACGACGTCGTGACCGCCCGCCAGGCGGCCCATGCCGCCTGAATCCGCCGGAGGCGAGAGGGTCTGATGAGCTGGTTGCTGGGCGTTCTGGGCTTCATCTTCACGCGGGGCGTCTCGCTCGGCGTGCTCGTCTTCGTCCATGAGATGGGCCATTATCTGGCGGCCCGTTGGCGCGGCATCTACGTCGAAGCCTTCTCGATCGGCTTCGGCCCCGCCCTGCTGTCCTGGACCGACCGGGCGGGCACGGTGTGGAAGCTGTCCGCCCTGCCGCTGGGCGGCTACGTGCGCATGCACGGCATGGCGATCAACGTGGCCGACGAGGCGCAGATCGAGCGTTTGCCGGGCCGCGAGGGCCAGGCTTTCTTCGAGAAATCCGTGCTGTCCCGGTCGATCGCGGTGGCCGCGGGTCCGGCCGCCAACTTCCTTCTGGCAGCCGTGCTGTTCACCGGCTTGTACTTGGCGCTGGGGCGGCAGGTACCGCTGCCGGTGGTGGGCGAGATCTCGCCCGGCAGCTCGGCCGAGATCGCCGGGCTGAAGGTCGGCGACGAGATACGCGCCGTGGACGGCCGCCCCGTGGCCGATTTCGAGACGTTGCGCCGAATCGTGGCCGGCAGCGCCGGACACACGCTGAACCTCGCGGTGCATCGCGGCGCCGCCGATCTCACCATACCGGTGGCGATCAAGCCGGTGACCGCGGGCGACATGTCGGTCGGGCGGCTGGGCGTCACCTCGGGTCAGGTCAGGAGCGAGCGCATGGGGCCGCTGGCCGCGCTCTGGGCCGGGCTGGCCCATACCGGCGACGTAATGTGGCAGACCCTGTCGGGGCTGGGGCACATCATCTTCACCGGCCAGGGGGTGCACGATCTGGCCGGGCCGATCGGCGTGATCGTGCTGTCCGGCCAGGTCGCCAAGCTAGGGCTGGCGACCACGATCAGCTTCGTCGCCTTCCTGTCGATCAACCTGGGGCTGGTGAACCTGCTGCCGATCCCGGTGCTCGATGGCGGACACCTGATGTTCTACGCGGCCGAGGCGCTGCGCGGCCGCCCGCTGCCGCCACGCGCGCTGGATTACGGCTACCGGATCGGCTTCGCGTTCATCGCCTCGTTCTTCGTGTTCGTCTCGTGGAACGATTTGGTGCATACCGGCGCTGTACGTTGGGTGACGCATCTGATCGGGTAGCAACAGTGCCCGCGCAGGTTCTGCCAGAAACGTGTTGGCAGAACTATTGCGATCCGTCATGCAGGCGAACAGAGCAAAAGTTGGGCACCTCTATTAACTACCCGACTCGGCCGGCCATCTGATTCAGTAG
>CAXUNK010000013.1:0-29766 GCA_964252425.1 uncultured Acetobacteraceae bacterium | reverse complement strand
ACCTGCGCGACCGGGCGCTAATCTCCACCCTCACCTACTCCTTCGCGCGGATCGCATCGAAGTCTTGCAGGAACTCCGAGCACGGACGCACCCCTGATACCATCAGCCGATCTCGCGCACGCGTGCAGGCGACGTAGAGCAGATGGCGTTCAGTTTCATAGACGTCATCCAGCTCCGTCTCGTCAGCGACGGCTTCCAGGCGGCTTTGCAACGGCAGAATGCCGTCGTCGCAGGCCATCACCAGCACAGCCTTGAATTCGAGGCCCTTGGCCAGGTGCATCGTGCCGATCGCGACGGTTCCGTCCAATTTCTGGTCCTGTTCGGAGAGCTCCGTCCAGGCAATGCCGGCATCTTCGACGGCGGCGCGCGCACGCGCCAGCTCAGAGCGAGACCGCACGAAAACGCCGATTTCTGCCGGCATGATGCCGTCGGTGACTGCCTGGTCGATCCAGGTAATCGCGCCCGCGCGCTCCTCCGCCTCTGTGCTGAACGCCCGAGTCTCTGGCGCCGGACCATTGAACACTGAGACGGTCCGATGCCGCTCGTCGGTGTTGCCGTCCACATCACGCACATTGCTTGGCAGCAGCCTGTCCGCGGCGCGCCGAATCTGATGGCTGGTGCGATAGTTCACTGTCAGCGTCGATGACCGGCCGCGCACATCGACTCCCAATTCTCGCCAGGAGAACGGCTGCTGAAAGATGCGCTGCCCGAGATCACCCGCAAAGAACAGCGCGTCCGGCCCTGCCGGGGCAATCGCAGCCAGAAGTCGCAGCTCGGCGACGCCGAGGTCTTGTGCCTCATCGACCACAACATGGCTGAACGGCTTTTGCGCGGCTCCCGCGTAGTTTGCGGCCGTCCGGCCATAGACTTCAGGCCATGTCGCCAAGCCGCGCTTGGCGAGAGACGCGCGCACCGCTTCGAACACCGGCCAGAGCCGCTCCCGCTGCCCGGCGCTCATCCGGTTCTTCCGGCCCAGGCGCGGCACCTGCGCGTAGGCGCCGACGTCCTGGATTTGCCAGGCATCCACGACGTGCCGCCATTCTGAAACCAGGAACCGTTCGGTGAAGCCACGGGCACCGATCGCCTGCGCCGCTTTTGCAACCGCGTCGGCAACCTGCTCATCTGACGCCACGACAGCACGCCGACCAAACGCGAGCTGATGCAGCTCATCGGCGACCGTTCGGTAGGGCTCCACCGTGACGCGGCGCATTTCCGCCGTATCGCGGCCGAGCAGCACGCCAAGTTTGCGATCAAGCGCATTGGCAAGCGGCTGAGAGAATGTCGTGAGCAGGATGCGGGCGCCCGGCTCCGCCCGAGCCAGGCGTGCGGCGCGATGCAGGGCGACGACCGTCTTGCCGGTTCCGGCGGAGCCAGAGGTTCGCGCGGGACCGTTGTAGGAACGATCGACCACACTTCTCTGCGCGGGGTGCAGGAAGACGGCCCATTGGTCCCAGGGCGCATCCATGGCCTGCGCCAGCTCGACCTGGTTCTCGACCACGCGGAAGCGCCGTAGCGCATCGGGGTGCGCGAACGGATCCGGCGTGGGCGGGGGCGCCGGCGGGCGAAGGCGCCCGGTGCCAACGAACTCGAGCAGAGCTTCCGCAGCCTCAGGCGGAAGGTGGTCGGCCAGCGCCAGGAAGCCGTCCTCGGTTGCTGCCTGGATGTCGGCCACCCAGTCGGCCGGCACGCCGACGGCCAGCAGGTCCTGCGCGCTGAGGCTTGCGAACAGGCGCGCGGCGGCTGCCGCAGGGGTAGGGGATGCCGCGGGAGCAGCGATCTCCTCCACCCTCTCCCGCACCTCAACGATCTGGATCGCGCCGGTCTTCGGATGGGCCTCGATGCGCCGCCGTTCCGCCCAGCCGTAGGCATCATCGTGGTGGCCCACATAGGCAAGCAGGAGGCTTGCGGCAGTCTTGTGGATGATGAGGCGCAGATCCCGGCTTGCGCGAACGGACCAGAAATTCGGGTCGCGCGAGCGATTGATGCGATGGAACTGAAGGCCGTGGCCGGCCGGGTCCATCTGGAGATCAAAGGCGGCCGTTTTGACGGCCTTCTGCTCCTGTGATTCGAGGCGGGCGAGAGCGGACGTGAACGTGTCGGCTATTCGAAATTCCATTTGTACCACCAGGACCTCTCCACCGGCGGCCTAGCCGAACCATCAAAGTCCACAACGGACTTAATCTCGTTTTTAAGAACATCCCATTCCCGCTTTAAGATACGCTGGCTTACGTCGACGAACTCGTCGTTGGCTGAGAGCGAAGGCTCCGCACCCTCGATACCTAGGAAACGAGCCATTGCCTTCTTTAGGACCGCATAGTCTTGATCGTGCGGATTTATGAGCAATTCGATTTTTGTGCCTGCACGAGAATAAGACTCGGTTGGACCCTTGCTAAGCTCACCAGCAACCGCCAAGGCAACAACCGCGGTCATTTCCTCTCGCAGACTGTTCAGCCAAGCTTGTCGCATTTCGGCGAGCTTCACATTTGCGCTCAGTCGGGCACTTAACTGTGCCGTCTCACGTGCAATCTGCGCTTGAGTCCTAGTGTTCAATCTCGTTAGAACGTGCCCGATCAACGCAACAAGTGCGGCGACAATCGCCGCCGTTACGACGGTATTCATACCGTAAACACCTTCATGACTTCGTCCCCAAAATGGTTGATCACCTTCACCGCGATCCGGCCGCGTTCGGGGCGGGGGAACGGGCGGGAGGTGTCGCGGTAGAGGGCGGCCCAGGCTTCCTCGTCGATTTCGGCGCGAAGTGCTGCTTTCAGCGACTTGTAGGGGTCGTTTGCGCCGAGGAAGTAGGCGTGGCGGACGTAGAAGCTTTCTTCGTTGTAGTCGGTGTCGATGAACCAGGCGGCGATGCTCTTGGTGTCGCCGGAGCGTATGTCGCCGGTCTGCGGGTCGAACACGTCCACGCCAAGAATGCGGATGCGGACATGGTCGGGCTGACCCGGCACCTGCTCCACCACCAGGTCCGGCTCGCCGAAGACCACGAACAGGTTGCCGCGGCCGGTGTTCTTGAGGTCGTCGGCCATGTGCAGGTCGGGGTTCATGCGCGCCTTCAGGATCGGCAGCGGGCCGAGCTTGGTCAGCGCGCTCGCATGGGCGTCGTAGTTGAAGGCGCAGGCGATCAGCACGTCAAATCGTGCATCCGACGCTTCGCGGGCCGCCATCACCAAGTCCATGCGGGAGAGCGTGCCGAATTCGGGGCCGATCAGGATGCCGGCGCGGCGCTCGGTCTCGCCCTCCATGTAGCGGCCTTCGGCAGCGATATACGGTTTCTCGTCGTCGTTCGGCTTTGCAACCCAGGGGACCAGGCTGGTGAAGCGGATGCTGTCGGCTTTCTGGCTTTGATGCACGCCGGCGGTGCGAAGGTTTTCCAGCACCATGGTCGCGAAGTCGACAGGTGGCGCCTTGGCGCGCCGGCCGTTCTGCGAAGGGGCACGGCCGAGCAGCTCATCCTCATCAGCCGGCACGACGCGATGCGGCGACAGGCTTTCCACGGTGAAGGGACCGGCGACGCGGACGCGGGAGCGGTCCTCGTAAGGACGATCGTAGAGGTATTCGATATCGGCGCGGCGGGCGATCGAGGCGTCGATGCGGCGCTGGCGTTCTACGCGGGCTTCCCACCAGGCGGCGTGGTCGCGTTTGGCGGCTTCGGGCCAGGCGGAATCGGCTTCGCGTGGGATTTGCCACTCTTCCCAAGTCTGGCCGAGTTGTGCGTTTAACGTGTCGCGCAGCGGCTCCAGCGTGGCTTGAGCTTCCTCCCACAGCACGTCGATTTCAGCGTTGTTCGCTATCTGGCCTGATGTGACGTAAGTTGCGCGGCCATATACAAAGCCATGGCGTATGTCGTTGTGCGTTGGAGTGTCTGGTTGGACTTGCCTGGAGACCTCTTGCTCTTTCGCGCGACCTTCGCGGCTGTCCGCCAACAGATAGTAATAGTATTTGGCGGACATTAAACGGGTGCGTGCCAGGGCAAGGGCGACACGGGAGGTGTCGATCGTGATCCAGCGCCGGCCCCACTGCTCGGCCACGGTCGCAGTGGTGCCGGAGCCGCAAGTTGGGTCAAGAACGAGGTCGCCAGGATCAGAAGTCATCAAAATCAAGCGTTGGATAACACGCTCATTCGTTTGGACAACATACACTTGATCAGCCGCACCTCCAAGCCCATCCCACCAATTCGATATTGTCTTGTAGGGAAAGTCGGCGAGATACCTTTTGAAGTCGAGACCTGTTGAGGATGCCGTAAGGCGTTCCGCTATTCTATTTCGATCCATTCCACTCAGGCCGATGCGAGGCCGCACCGACACGTGGCTCCAGCATCGGCCTGCTGGCGGTTTGAATGTCTTCCCACGCAGAGTGATCGGCTCCATCTGATTCGTCCGATGGCCACCGTTTGTGATGGGCCAAGGTCGGAACAAACGTCCACCAGGAAACTCCATTGGTAAGCGGCCAGGAAAAGACTCGAAATCGATACGCTCTCCGTCGGCAGCAACGTACTTCTTGAGATTGACGATTCTTCCGTCAGGTAGCTCGACGCGAGCAAATTCGGAAATCGTCTCGGCATCAAGCGAACGCGGTTCGAATAGAGAATGAAACTTGACAGCTCCACACTCACGCGGGCGCTTTGAAAACCAAAGGATGTAGTCGTTAACGGAGTTAAGAAGTGAGCTTTTCTGTGCTCCTTTCTTTTTTTGCAGGATCTCGCAGACGGCGTTTTCGGCTCCAAATACCTCGTCCATCACCGCTCGAACGCGATGCACGTTTTCATCACCGATTTGCACAAAGATAGACCCACTCTCCGTCAGCAACTCGCGCGCGACCGTCAGCCGATCCCGCAAATACGTCAGATACGAATGTATCCCACCCTTCCACGTGTCCCGGAATGCCTTCACCTGCTCGGGCTCACGGCTCACATCCTCCCGCTTGCCGTCCTTCACGTCGCGCGAGAGCGTGCTCACCTGCCAGTTGCTGTTGAACTTGATGCCGTAGGGCGGATCGAAATAAATGCACTGAACCTTGCCGCGCAATCCTTCGCGCTCGGCCAGGCTCGCCATTACCTGCAGGCTGTCGCCCAGGATCATGCGGTTCGACCAGTGCTGGTCGTGCTGATAAAACTCGAGCCGCGCTTCCGGGTCGTCCAACCCGTTGAAGTCGGCGAACAGGTCCGGCGCCTCGTTCGCCGCCTGCGCGCGGGCGCGCGCCTCCTTCTGCAAGCCGTCGATGATCGCCTTGGGGTGAATTTTCTCCTGGATGTAGATCGGCGTCGGGTTGACCACGAGGTCGGACCAATCCTGCGCGTCCTTGCCGCGCCAGATGAGCTGCGCGTCACCCAGCTCGATCTCGCCAGTCTCCTGCAACTGCTTGCGCTGCGCGTCGGTCAACCGGATACGCGCACCACGCCAGATCACCTGCGGATCGAGGTCCGCGTTCCGGGCGCGCGTTTCGCCTTTCGGCAACGGCGTCGCTCGGGCGTAGTGCGCGGGCTGGACGGGCGCCGTCTCCTCCATCCGCTGTGCGATGGACTGAAACTCCGCAGTGGGAATGTTCCTGCGGGTGTCAGTATGGACAAGCACTTCGACAGGCTTCGCACCTTTCGGCGGTTTCGGCTTGGCGGCATCAGTTTTCCCCGAGTCAGGCCGGCTGCAACCCGTGCTGAAGCTTTTCGATCAAGCGCCCGAACGCCGCCTCAATGTCGAAGACGTCGATGAATTCTGCAAAGTCCCAGCGCCCGAACCGGCCAAGATTGTTGACGCCCGGCTTCCAAAGCTTCTGCATCGTTTCAGCTTTCAGCTTGGCGTCAGTCTTGCGAAAGCCTTTGATCTCAACGACGAGGTTCAATGGCTCGGCGTCGCCCACGTCCACGCGAACGATGTAGTCCGGCCAGTAACGCCGATGCTCCGTTCCGTCGCGATAGGGCACCTCGAACTGCATCCCCTGGTTTTTCACATACGACAAAACGCGTGGATGCGCTTCCACCACGCGCGCGAACTCCGCCTCCCAGTCGCTGTCGAACACCACGTGGTTCACGTGGCAGCGCTCCGGCGCCGTCGTGTAGAGCGGCTTCGACGTGGCGAAGTTGACGAAGCGGGAGCTGCCCTCCGGCGTGTAGGGATCGAGCACGGCGAGTATCTCGGCCAACGACGGTGCGGCCGGCTGGCAGGCGAGGAAGATCAGCTCGGCGGCCCGGTCGGCCAGCTCGCGATAGGTGACCTGCGCTGGCGTCGTGCCGCCGAGGCAGACGAGATAGCCCTCGTCGATCCAGCGCTTCGCCGCCCGCTTGATCTGCCCGAACAGGTGCATCTTGGGCGGCTCGGCCGGGTCGCGGAACTGGTTGTAGAGAAGGTGCTTGGCAAGGTGATAGCTGATCTCGCTCGGCCGCACCGCCTCCAGCACCGCGGTCGTCAGCTCGATACCCTCGCCGACGATGCCTTCCAACAGCACTCGGCAAGGGCCGACTGTTTCGGGCGTCAGCACCAGGCGCGAGTCCTCAGTAAACACAGCCTCCACCCGCTCGTCTGATAGATTGACGCGGTAGCCCTCCACGCGCGGGAAAGTAATCTCAAGCGCTGCACGCTCCTTCAGCGCCTGAACACGCGTGGTAGGCTTCGGAGGCTTTGGCTTGGTCACCACAGGCTGGGCGGCGAAATCGAAGGGGATGCCCATGATGTCGGCGTATTCGCAGTCAAACAGGCCTTCGGCGTTCATCTCGTAGGATTGCCGGCGGAGCGCGCGACCAACCACCTGCTCGCACAAGAGCTGGGTACCAAATGCCCGAACGCCGAGAATGTGGGTGACGGTGTTGGTGTCCCAACCCTCGGTCAGCATTGAAACAGAAACGACGCAGCGGACGGTCTCGCCGAGCCGGCCCTTGCGCCCCACGGTGTTCATTACCTCACGCAGCAGCTCGGAATCCGAGATCGCCTCGGCTCCGGCCCCTGCCCCGTCGCGCTGCATTTTCTCGCGCCGGAATACCTCGATTTCCGGGCCGACCGCGGTCCTGAAGGCCGGGTCGAGCGCCTCGCCTGAGTCGACCTGTTCGCTGTCGATCAGCAGCGTGTTCGGCCGCGCGAGGCGCGCGCCGTGCTCATCGTAGTTCCGGAACAGCTTCAGGTGGCCGTCCCTGAATTTGTTCTGCTCGTCGTCGCCGTCGCGCTCGAAGCCGGAGATCCACTCGTAGACTAGCTCGGATGTCGAGGTGTTGTTGCAGACGACGATAAAGACGGGCGGCACCTCGATGCCGGCGCGGTCCCACTGGTCGAACGTCCTTTCGTAGTGGCCGTATAGCGCATAGAGCGCCGTCTGAAGCTCATTGGGCAACGCGAGCGGGTTGCCCTTTCCGCCCTTGGCGCGCCCGAGCTTGGGCATGTCCTTGCGGATATGCTGCCAGAGATTGCGGTAGATCGGGACATCGGCGCCGGGCAGATTGTCGGAAACAGGGATGCGCGGCAGCTTCACGATGCCGCATTCGATCGCGTCCATCAGCGAAAAGTCGCTGACCGTCCACGGGAACAGCGTGCCCTCGCGATAACCGGAACCGCGCAGGAAGAAGGGCGTCGCTGAGAGATCGTAGACGGCCGTGATGCCGAGCTTGCGCTTCACCGCCTCGATCCCGGCGATCCAGAGACGTGCCGCCTCGTTGTTGCTTTTGGCTTCGTCGCGCTCGTCAGCGGCAAGGTCCTCGTCGCTGTCAGGCTTTTCGCGGTAGCAATGGTGCGCTTCGTCGTTGAGCACGACGATGCCCTTGAAGCCGAGCAGGTCGTTCGCGACCCGGTGCAGCATCTGTCCGTCGTTCTCGATCGTGTCCGGAGGCGCATCCCGCCCCTGGAGCAGAGAACGGCCTGTCTTGCTGATCTCGAGCGTCTCGCGCGGCTTGAAGGCGTGATAGTTGGTAATGACGATTTTTGCCCGGTCGATGTCGGGCAGCATGTCAGCCGGGACCAACTCGCGACCTCGATAGTAGCTGTCCGGATCGTTCGGCTGGAGCACGCGCAGCCGGTCCTTGATGGTGATGCCAGGCGTGACGATCAGGAAGGCGCGGCTGAACAGGCTGCTTCCAGGCGTGCGAACAGCGTTGACCGTCTGCCAGGCGATCAGCATCGCCATGACAGTCGTTTTGCCGCTGCCAGTCGCCATCTTGAGCGCGATCCGGAACAGCTCAGGGTTCGCCTGATCGTTGGCGCCTTGCAAGTGCTTGCGGAACTTGTCGTGTCGGCGATCGCGGCGCGCGACCTCGGCTAGCCAGATGGCAGTCTCAACCGCCTCCACCTGACAAAAGAACGGCCGGACGGTCTGGAATGGATGATGCCGCCAGTGAGTAACGAGGCGTTGTGTCGCCGGGGTAACGCCCCAGTCTGCAGGATTGGGCAGCGCGCGCCAGGAAGCGACGTAGCTGCGTATCTCATTGATGATCGGAGTCGGGTTGTACTCTTGCTCCTCCGTCGATAACCCTTGTGCATCCGGCAGAACGAAGCTGGTCTGGCCAGATTTGCGCTGTTTCTTGCGGGGTTTCGGGACGGGAGTGATCAGTTCGGAGCGTCGGCGGCCGGGAACAGGCGGCTGCTCCAACGGCTGGCCGTCCGCATCCAACGCGTGATGCCGGGTCGGCACCTCGTATGGCGAGTTCAGGATTGGTTGTTCAAAAAACCTCGACGGCATAGGCGGGCATTACCCCAGCGACTCGGGATATGAGCCCATCAGCATGACTCGTTTCCGGATGTTATGCTACCGGTGGTTGACATGGCGCATCGGGCATGTTGGTCAAAGTAAAATTGCGCTCGCCTATCACCAATCTTCATCAGGGGAGACTGGCATTGGTCCTCGAGCACTCACCTTGGATGGGATCAGAATACAAGCTCGGCGTCGACAGCCAACCTGTGTCAATCGGAGGGTGGTCTCATCGGGGCGATAACGGACACAAGAATTCTGGAGCGATTGAAGCTGCCTGCGAACCCGGTCCAACCTAGCCTGCTAGACAGCCAGGTCACCGCAAGCTGCGGCCGGCCACCGATTCCGTTCGGCGGTGAATTCCTGAGCGAAGGCGCAATAGAGTTCACCCCAACCTGGCCGACGTCTATCGCAGCCGCGTCGAACAACTGGCGACCACGCTGGAGACGGATGACGGAAAGGTGCGCGACCCCATCCGTAGTCTGATCGAGACGATCACATTCTCGGAGAAACCAGACGGGTTTCGGATTGAGGTTCGTGGCGAGTTCGCAAATATTTTGAGCCTTGCAACGGGGAGCCCGCGTAAGACCGAAGCAGTGGGTGTGCAAATCAAGAGGGTTGCGGGAGCCTGCAACCATCTTAATTTGCTAATAGTTGCGTCTACCAGAGCTCCCGCTCGGGCTACACGCTTCCGTCGCAATGCCTGTTCGCTTGGTTACTGACATTTTTTTGGTCGAGCCATGCGAATGGTATGTAGGTCGTCTCCAATGACAGCTGTCTTCTACATGCGCCGAAGCTCGTGAAGAGGACGGAAACAATCTCCCACCCGGGCGACACCCTTTCATTAACAAATATTAATATTTCTATCGCGTAGGTGTTTTCCCGGTCGTGACGGCTGGATGCGTCGATGGCGCCCCGTATTGCTCTCGGTTCAATTAAACCCAGACCTGCACCTCCCAAGGAGTGGGCGATTGATGGTATTGGGGGCGAGGTGAAGGGCTCACAGCTACCTGCATTAGCGAAGCTCCTAGGCAAGCAAGCGGCACGCCATATCATGAGCGAAGCTCGTCAACCCGCAATTCAGTGTCGGCAAAGCGGTCTCGGATTAGGTCGCCAACTCATAAACGGGTAGCCTCGTAGCGGCGCGGGATGAGTCAAGGTAGCCCGAGGTGCTGCCATGAACCTACGCCGGTAGAAGCTGAGTGACTTTGAGAGGTCAATTGTCCGTAAGAGTCCGTTCGGGAAGTTTTTCAGGTGGCGGAGTAGTTTAGCCGAACGAGGCGGCGGAGCATAAGCCGGATCATGGCCAGCCGCAGATAGGCCGTGGCGAAGCGCGTGGTGTTTTCGTAGTCTTTGGACAACCGCCTGTTTCGGCCCATCCAGGCGAACGTCCGCTCGACGATCCATCGCTTTGGCAACACCACGAAGCGATGCAGGTCGGAGCGTTTTACGATCTCGATCTGCCATGGCCCGAGCGTCCTGACAGCGGCGGCCGTGGCAGGCCCCTGATAGCCTCCGTCGGCAAAGATGCGCTCGATGAACGGGAACAGCTTGCGCACCGCTTGCAACACAAGCAGGCCGCCATCGCGGTCCTGCACGTCGGCTGGGTGCACGACGACGTTGAGCATCAGGCCGAGCGTATCGACAAGGATATGGCGCTTTCTACCTTTGATTTTTTTGCCTGCATCGTAACCTGAACGATCAATGCAGGCCCCCCTTTTTCGGCACTCTTGACGCTCTGGCTGTCGATGGTCGCCGCGGTGGGGCTGGCCTCCCGGTCGGCTTGCTCGCGGACGGCAACGTAGAGCGCGTGATGCACACGCTCCAGCGTCCGGTCCCACTCCCACAAGTCCAAATACTCAAACACCGTGGTGCGCGGTGGGAAGTCCTTCGGCAGCGCACGCCACTGGCAACCGGTGCCCAACAGATAGAGCACTGCGTTCATCACCTCGCGCATGTTCGCTGTCCGCGGACGACCACCCCGCTTGGCTGGACGAATGTGCGGCGCAACCAGCTCCCACTCCGCGTCAGTCAGGTCAGTCGGATAACGAAGTCCGCGCCGCTCATACCGGGCGCGGTTCTCGGCGGTCCACATGCAGCACCTCGCGAATCGCTGCTACACAGCGAATCACAACCGATTCCAAAGACTCAAGCTCTTTCCGAACGGACACTAAGGCTTTTGACGTGGAAGCCCTTGTCAAGGCCAAAGCCGCGCAGCGGTGGCCGAAAGCCAGCTTTTACAAGGGCTTCGACATCAAAAGAGAATTGTTAACTCAGGTCGGATTATGCGTTTCAAAGGTAAGCGTCAGAACCTGACATCTTGAACAAGGCTACTCTTTAAATTCGAGCCAAACATTGTGTGCGTCGGCAGGGTTGACCCAGACCGCCGGACTTGTGCATCCAGTTGCCGCGCCATATCGAACGTGATTGGCATCAAGTATTTCGCATACCGAATTTAAACTCCTAACTAGAACCGTTGCGCCGACGATCTCTCGTTCGGCGGAGCCTCCAAGGTTTCTCGAAAACATGACCTCTTCCCCTTCGTTTGGAAGCAGCAAAACGTCGGCGTGGCGGTCGAACGGAGCGCATCCTTCATCCTCTTGAGCTGAGCCCCGAGAGCCGCAATCAGTTTTCGTTCTCCAGAACCACCAGCAATCCAAATAGCTTGGAGTTTGTAAGCCGTATTAGGATGTGCCCAGTAAACAGGCCCGTCATTGAGGGCTCGCAGGCGATCTGCGAAGAACAGCCGGTGTGGCACGGCCGTCTGCGAGAAAGTGACGGTGTCACCTTTGTTACTTGGACTGAAATTCAGCCTTTCGAGAGTTGCTGTGAGGAGACCGACATTAGGGCTGTAGAGGCTCCAGAATGCGGCTCCGTCGCCATTCTTCAGCCAGTCGACATATTCGGTTGCGAGTTCGTCGGTTGGAGAGGCAGCAGTGATGAGTTCAAGGCCACTTCCGTTGGGAAATTTGATGTGTCGGTTGCTAATGCCGTCATCGTGCAAGCGGCCAGGCTTGACTAGGAAGCCAAGTTTTGAAAAGTCCAGCGAGGACCGATAAAGATCCCGTACGGCGATTGGAATATGATCCAATCCGGTCACGAGATGAGGTGCTGGCTTAGTCCCGAGAATGAGTGATACAGCAAATACGACAGCGAGAGCCCGGTGCAATGCTTTGCCTCCGTATCGCAGGACTCGTTTCAATAATTAGCCTAACTATTGCCTTGGTTGGGGCGGCTTTATATTCCACGGTAGCAGGTTATCCAAGCTGTGGTTCGCGTGGCCCTCAACCATCCGGGTGAGAACGTCGCGAAGCCATCCGTAAGGGTCAACACCATTCAGCTTGCACGTCTCAACCAGAGAGGCAACGACTGCCCACCTGTCAGCGCCCCCATCACTGCCCGCGAACAGCGCATTCTTACGGCCTAAAGCTACCGGCCTGATGGCACGCTCGACTGGATTGTTGTCAAGATCGATGCGGCCATCGGTCAGAAACCGTGAGAGCTGGTCCCACCGACCAAGTGCGTACCGAATAGCTTCTGCCAACCGGCTGCGGCCGGACACACGATCGAGCTGCATCTTGAGCCACGCATGCATTGCATCGACGCGCGGCGTTGACTCTGTCGCCCGGACGGCCACGCGATCGGCAGGCGGGCGGCCCCGGATGCGCGCTTCGATCTCGTATAGCTCCGCGATGCGCTGCAAGGCTTCGCCTGCGACGGGCGACTTTGTCGCCTCATGAAACTCATAGAATTTGCGACGCGTATGGACCCAGCAGGCCGCTAATTTTTATGTCCGCCCCGTCCAGCTTCTCAAACCCGGCATACCCATCGGCCTGGAGTATTCCTTTGAACCCGGACAGATGCGCCGCGGGCCGTTCAGCCTTACGGTCAGGTTCGTAGAAATACACCACAGCCGGGGGCGTATTGCCTACCCACGGCCGGTCGTCCCGAGCATAAGCCCAGAGCCGCCCCGTCTTGGTGCGGCCGCGACCCGGGTCCAGCACGGGCAAAGGTGTGTCGTCACCGAAGATGCGATCGCCACCCAGCACTTGCTCGGCCAGCCTGTCGCGGAGCGGCTCCAGCCACCAACAGGCGCCGCCAACCCAGCCGGATAAGGTCGAGCGGGTGATCTCCACGCCGTGTCGGGCGAATATTTGCGCCTGGTGATAGAGCGGCGTGTCATCGCAATAGCGGCTGATCAGTACGTGCGCGAGCAGCGCCGGGGTGGCCAAGCCCTTGGCGATGGCGCGCTCCGGCGCAGGCGCCTGTTTGAGGGTGCCGCAGTCGGCGCAGGCCCACTTAGGGCGGCGAATACGTAAAACCCGGAACTGTGCTGGCACCCAGTCGAGCATCTCGCTCATCGTCTCGCCTGCCGCATGCATCTGATGGCCGCAGTCCGGGCACGGATCATGCGGCACGTCGAGCACGGTCTCGGACCGCGGCAGATGCTCCGGCAGCGGTGCACGATGCGGTTTGGGATCAGCCTTCTCGGGCTCTGACGCAGGCTCAGATGCAGGCCGACGTGCCTCGGCGCGAGCAAGGTCGGCATCGAGGTCCTCCGGGCCGAGCTGGAACTGGTCGGCGTCCAGCTTCTCGGATCGGCCGCCGAATTGGGCGCGCTGGAACTGCTTGATGATCAAGCGCAGCCGCTCCACTTCAACGCGGCTCTCTTCCATGGCACCGGCCAGATCGCGTACGAGCTGGTGGAGCACATCGACGTCGCGCGGCAGGGCATCAAGCGAGAGGCGCATGCTCGATCATTGCAAATCTGCCCCGAGCTGTACCAGCAAAATCGGCGCTACCCGGCGATTGCTGGCTCCCAGGTTCTGACCGCGGTGCGCCACTCCAGCCCCTCCAGCAGCATCGAAAGCTGGGCCGGGGACAGTGTGACGGTGCCCCCGGGCGCGTCGCGCGTCGTAGGCCAGGCGAACTTGCCCTGGTCGAGCCGCTTGGCGAACAGGCACATGCCGTTCTGGTCATAATAGAGGATTTTAACTCTGTCGCTGCGCCGTCCTCGAAAGACAAAGAGATGACCACTGAACGGGTTCTGCTGAAGCAGGTCCTGTACAAGCATCGCGAGCCCGTCGAAGCCTTTGCGCATGTCCGTCGGACCGAGGGCGAGGTATACTCGGATGCCAGCAGGGACCGTCAGCATCAGGCAGCAGCCAACACAGATAGCACACCGCGGAGCGCATCGGCATCGACGTTGCGGTCGACACGAATACGATGCCCATTTGCGAGCGCGATCTCGATGAGGCCCGATGTTGACAGGCCAATGGCGGTTGATGGTTCAGGATCAGGTGCTGGCGGAGGCAATTGCAGCTGCTCGGAGACAATTTTCACAGCAGCAAATGTTGTGGCCTTGATAGTCGCAGAGCCTTGGCTGGAGGGTGGTCCTGCAAGCTGGCGACGCCAACGGAACAGAACACTCGTATGCACGCCATACTTCCGCGCCACCCGCGATATGGAGCTGCCCGCCGCGAACGTCTCCTCCACCAGCCGCAACTTCTGATCCTCCGTCCAGCGGCGCCGCGGCTCGGCGCGCACCAGTATCTCCTGCACTGGATGAGGCAGCGGGGCATCCTCAGCGCTAGTGCCAGCACTAGGACCAGCACTAGCGCTTGCACGGACTCCTGAGGGGCTCACGCGCGCCACCCGCTGCGCCCAGCGCCTGAAGACGCGCGGCTGAAGACCATGCTCGGCGCAATAGGCCCGTTGTGTCTGGCCGTCGCGACGCTGCTGCTCGATGTGCTGCGCCCACATCTCCGCGCGAACCGACACACACGCCCCCCCCCCCAACAGACAATTGCTGCCGATCATGTTGTCACGTGACCGACGATTTGCGGTCCTGCGGTTCTCGGACGCTTACTTTCAAAATTGCATCCGCCAAGTGAAAACCAGATTAGTGTTCACATCGTATTGCCGGGCCACGACCGACACCGATGCGCCGGGAGCGAATGCCGCCCGCCACAATCTCCCGTTTGAGCGTCTCCGGCCACGTGCGCCGTTTGACCCGCTTGATCGTGTCCATTATCGCGCTAGTGGACACTTACTCCTCCGCCATCGTCCCGAGGGCAGGCAGGATGCAAGTAGTTCACGAAGCCGGGTAAGCGGCGCTCACCGCAAGTTACACTGCGCACCGGGTCGCCGTGGGCGGATATCCCCTGAGCGCTACGGGACCGCCGACCACCAATTCTGACCGCTTTCGGCGCTGGGCCAAGGTCGGCCTGTGAGACGCATTTTCGAGGCTGTCTCGAAAGCCTGTGACGGCAATCATCGGATGATCAATGCCCGGTTCATGCTTGTTCATCAGCATGGCGACAGGGTGAAAGGGGTCCGCACGCCACCCGAACCGAGGCTCGGGACGACGCTCGAGCCGAGTGCATGGGGCGTTCGCGCAGCAGCCGACCACCAAGATCCATGCCCACGTGGATGCAAACGCCCTGCCGATCGCGATCAAGCTGATCGCTGATGCCAAGTTAAAGTAATGTTGTGCGAGGTGCCAACCCCAGATGACGCCGAGGCGTCCGGCCTGCGTCTCAACTTTCCAATCGCCTCATGCTACCTACTCCATCGTCAACGTCGCGGCCACCTCCGATGTTCAATCGCGTTAGCAACGTTCAGAACAATCTCGGCTCAGGCATTTACATCGAAGCCGGCGTTGAACGCGTCGATGGATGCATTGTACGTCGGCTTACCGGGCTGCAGAAATTCAGCTCGACCGCCGTCGTGTAAGCCATAAAGTCCAGGTCTCGGCTAACACACTCCTCTCGTCATCGACCTGGATCGTGCGGGAAAGCCCATCTTGTGGCAGACTCGCTCCAGCGATGTCACCTAGCTGCCCGAGGAGGCCGCCCCTAGTCGCTGAGCGGCTACTTGAACGCAAGATGTGAACGCTGATAGTTCGATGCTACTCTCTCCAATTGAAGTGTCGCGAACACTGAGGTAACCTCCTGACGTGAACACAGCTCCAATAAGCATCAAGTTGTCTGCAAGCTTAAGGCCATTAGCAATCATACTGTCCGGCGCCTCACGTTCCCCAGTTAGATGAGCGCGCAGTCGCCCACCCCAAAAATCATTGACTCGCTCCGAAAACGGCCTGGCGTCATTGCTATAAGCGAAGATGGGTTTTCCCAGCGCGCGCATGAAGCCCATTTCAAATGCGGTGCCAACGTCTGCGCTAGGTCCCTGGAACGGCGTGATATTCGCGATCAATGCATCTCAGCCGCGCATCAGGTTTTCAATAGCGTGGCTTATGTCGTAGCCCAGATCAGGTGTGAAATTATCCAATCCTGGATTATTGTAATCACCAGGGAAGACACCCGCCAGACCGTATTGCGCGCACACAAGGCGCTTGCGCTGCCCAATCAGCAGTGCGTCCATGTGGAAGACATCTGGTCCAGCTAGATAAACCCGAGGTTGCACAAAGCACCTAAGTTATTTGCGGATAACGAAGCCTCAGAGTCGGAAGAGACATTTAGGTCATTCCCACGCGTTACAGCGGGACAGTCACAATATGGTAATTTAGATACCTTACCTCGATGTTTCTTTGTCCCGCAGGCCCGCTATCAGCGTGAGCGTTGAATGCCCGGGCTTTCGGGTCGCCTTGATCCTGAAGGATAGCGGACACGAGCTCCCGCCGGTATCGACTAGCCCAAGCCGGACGCGATAGAAACAATTTGTTGCAGACGTAGGCGAACGGAACGACTTCCTCGGTCGTTGCAAGGAAGCGGTCGACCGCCGCTGTCACCCCGAGACAGATGGGATGAAGATAATCGTCAAGTGCGATAATGCCGCCATGAGCTAGCAGCTTAGTTGCGACTCCTAAGTCCCACAGCACGTCAGAGTACTCGTGGGAGCCGTCGATGCTTATAAAACGCGGGTTAGCACCCCTCAACTCATCGAGCATTTCTGCAGCACCGAGGGCGGTCGATGGGGTTTGAATTACGGTCGTGTCCAGCTCGCTCAGTTGCCCTGCTCTCTGTAAGAGACGAGGGCCCATCTTCCCCATGAAATCGCGCAAGAAATCCGACTTCGCTACGTAATCAAAAGTGTCCACTCCGAGTACCGGGGATGAAGACCGAAAGCCGGCGTCCACGAGAATCGAAAAATATTTCCCGCGAAATAGGCCTATTTCGTATAGGCCGCCGGTCACGTTGAACCGTTCTTGTGCAAGCAGGAGGTCATAAGTTCTTTTTGCCGCGAAGCGGTCAAGCCAGCCTTCTAAACCGTCGACTACGGTCAGGAGAAAATCCTCGCGGGCTAGTTCCTGTTCTGTTAGGGTGGCTTTTTCCTCAGCGTTCATGACTTGATTTCCCTACTGCCTTGCGTTATGGTGTGAGTTCGGCCGACCAGGCAATCGCCTTCCGTAAGACACGTGCCGGGTTACCTGCGGCTAAGCTGCTTGCTGGAATCGTGTTGGTCACAATGGAACCAGCGCCGATAACCGCGCCCTCTCCAATCGTAGCACCCTTTAAGACCAGCGCGCGAAAACCAACCCAGACATGAGAACCGATGTCAACGTCCCGGGCGGGATTTAGCCGCTTGCGACTGATAGCGTCGAATACCGTATGCATGTCGCTCAGAGTAACAAGAGTCTCCGTCGCAAAAAGGCATCGTGACCCGATCCTTATTCGCCCACGTTCGTGAGCCAGGATCTGCGTCCTCCAGGTGAATGAACATTGTTCTCCAATCAGGATTGAGGCGCCTGCAAGACAATGGACTTCCGAAGCCGCCAGCCTGGTGTTGTGTATCTCAACATGACAATCGGACCCGATATGGAGAGTTGCGCCGATCAGTAGACTGCCCGATGAGATTAGAATACGGCTCCGGTCACCAGCAATCGTGACTATACCGGTTCCTTGCTCGATGACGTCCGCGCTGATGTCTATTTCATTGCCCTGCCCAAGATCTTGAACTACCAAACTCATGTCCGGAGCGCTTTCCTCGTTTGTGGAGTGGTCGTGCGATTGGAAACTCGCACTCTTCTACCGTGGAAGTCGAGCTACCTCGATCAGGCTAGGCCGATATGGTTCCTCGTCGAGAACAAGCTGCTCAAGCTGCTCGACGGCGCGACGCGGGTTGGTAAAGTCGACGCTTTCCATCTGCCATGGAGCGAACTGCCACCAACGCAGCCTCAAAAACGCAGCTACCAAATCGGGTTCCAATCGCATTCGGTGCAATACGGCCGGATTTCCAGCAACAATACCATAGGGCGGCACGTCCTTGGTGACAACGGACATGGCGCCAATGACTGCTCCATCACCCACTTTCACTCCAGGCATAATCAGTGCTCCATGACCAATCCACACGTCGTTGCCAATCTCGATGGTGCGAAACGCTGTTGCCGGAGCATGAGGCCGAAGTGGCGCGCGATAACCGTGGTAGATTTCGGCCGCCTCGAACTCACGTCCGACGTCAAACACTCGCTCATGTAAGTAGAAGAATGGGCTAGTGCTGACCCAAGTCATGGCGTGGTTCGCCCTACCTACCTGAACCTGCTCTCCTATCGATGTATAGCGACCTATGTTCACCTCAGAGAAAAAACCACTTACAGCGTAGCTGAACGCCCCGATCCGAAATCCATTCTCAATCTGCATCCATTTAAGCCCGCAAGGCGGCTCAAAAATAGCTTGATCAGATATATTCGTCACTCCAACGGCCTGGAAGCTTTCTACACCTTTGGCTCTCAGTGCGTCTTTCATATTCTGCGTGAGTGTTACAATCATTGACGATTTTCCAAGTGGTTGAGTTGCTTACGGCTACGGCCATCGTGAATGAATTAACAGCTTCGGTCGCTGGCTTGGGCGCGAAAGGTCGAGTCGCGCTTGTCAAGCAATAGAAACAAGTCACGTGTCCTTTGTATCAGGTTGCCTGATGTGGCGTCGTTTGGTAAGGAGAGTCGCCTTTTATTATTTTTCGTAAAGTCGATTTGAACCTGTCGGATAAGCTGAATAACTTCGGAAGCTATGATGGGAAAGGGAAATATTGAACCATACCGTGACGTCCGTACTCGTTCTGCAGGGGCGCCGATATCGGGAACCAGTGGGTAAAAGCCGAGCGCCAACGCTTCGGACAAGGTATAAGAGTAGGTTTCAGGCCAGGTAGAGAGAAACAATGCAAGCTGTCCACCGATGCGACCTACGATTTCGGGCAGGCTTTCATCACTGTAAGCACCCGTTATCGACACATTGCCTAGTTTGGACAACTCATGATCGATATCTGTATAACCTACAACGGTGAACCTCAGCTCTGGGGCGATTAGCTGCGCGAGCTGTGCAATATCTCGCAGCTTCGAAGACCCTTTGTGTCTCCCCAAGGCCCCAAACAGCACAATCTCGTTGCCCTGGGGTCGTAAGCGAGGTTGCGCCTCAATGTTCGGTTCTGGGTGGGGCAGGACCACAAATGGAACCGCTGGGAACGCCGTTTTGAGATAACGGGCCGCATCAGACGATGGAGCGACGATATATGTGAAGTTTGAGAGGAGTTGCTCGAGCAACTTCCGATGCTGCTCAGGAGTCATGGAGCGTAGTCTAGACGAAGGATGTGGTCCACCCAGATCGACACATCGGTTGCAGACGTCTATTGACGCCTGATTACAGAATTGGTCTGTTGCGTCGATCATCGTCACGCGTGGGCAAAAAGTGTAGAAATCGTGTGCATAGAAGACACTTCTTTGCTCGGGCAGCTTCATTATCAGGCGCTCAATAAAATCCTTAGAAAAACCTAGTACCTGATGCATCAACACGAGAATAGCATTTGCAGCTGAGAGGACTTTGAATAGCTCCTGCATCTCCTCGGGCGAGAAGGTGGCGCAGAGAAGAGGACTGTTGCACTCAAGTTCTACGTATCCGTCCAATCTACATGACACGGCAATTTTCTCGGAAACTCCATAGCCGACAAGAGTTTCGATGTCGTTCATGGCTTTTCGCGTGCCGCCGCCGAGCTTGTGACTGATAACCACCACGAATGTTTTACCTCTTTCACTGGCCAATCGGAGGCGGTGTTCATCGAGCGCCCAACGCGCAGCGCGTAAGTTGTCTTTCCGTTCAAATTCGATTACCGTGGGAGTGTACTCGGGATATCGAGACTCTATGAGGGCAAGGTTTCGAGCAAGCAGCGTGCCCTTTTCTTCAAGAAAAGAAATGCTCTCTCTATGCTGAACTATGACGCCGCCAGCTGCGACATTGCGAAAGCCCAAGTCGGCAGCTCGCGAACAAAGGTCGTTCTCTTCTCCGTAACCGCGACCAAAACTCTCATCAAGCCCGAGCAAGTAGTCCAGCACGTCCCGCTTAACGAGCATACAAAAACCATGGCCCGACGGTACATCAATCGAAAGATTTCCATTGAGCGTCAGCGCGGCAGCGGCAAGTTCCTCCCAACTAACATCGTTTAGTTGTTCTTTCCGTAGATTGTAGTGTGGGTAGGAGAAGATGGTCGCATTGTTCGACATCGCCGTGACTGTACCAATGCCTGCGTCACTGTGTGCGACTTGCCAAAGAACTTCGAAGGCCCCCGAAAAAACAAGAGTATCCGAATTCAGGAGGACAATGTCTTCGTCGTGAGTTATCGAGATGGCTCGGTTTACAGACTTGATAAATCCGAGATTTCGTGGGTTGTGGACGAGCAGAAGGTTTGGTTGCGTCAAAAACGTCTGTAGCATACCGGACATGCCGACATCCGGCGATTGGTCGTGAACCAGTATAACTCGGTCATTGTCTGGCGATCTAACCTTTAGGACAGATTCAATGCAGGCCCGCGTAATGTCTAATCCACGATAAATTGGGATGACGACGCTCAAACGCCTCTCTGGCCCCCTTCTCTTTGGCCCAACCGAAAAGCTTTGACGAAAGACCGTTGTTTCAGACTCACGAGCCTTTTTCAAAAAGTCTGTGATTGCTGATCGTAGAGCAAGCCGGAGAGTCCTTTCTTGTGCGTCGCCTACCAGAGACATAATGAGGCGAGATGCACTCCTCGCCGCTTCGACCACTGCCGGGCGGTTTGCCATCAAAAAAGGACCGTCAAACAACTCTCGACTGGAGTTCGGAAAACGGAGTGAAATGCATGTCGGTTTACTCGGGTCAGCAGACGACACCGATAAAGCACAAGAAAAACCGCTCTTCACCACTCCGGGGAACCGCGCCTGAACGTCCGAGCGAGCAATGTCGCATTTGACCGTTGTGACGTACTCGTTGTTTCGAAAAATCTCGAACTCGAGAGGGCAGGCAGGGGCATCTGTCGACAACAGCCATCCGGCGCAGTGATCCGCAGATAGTCGCTCAACGTTTCCTTGAAGTCCTAGATTGCAGCTTGCTTCCGCGAACTTGACACCGTTCGCAAAACTGGTCAGGCAACGCTCACCTGCCCCAAAACAACGCAGAGCTATTCGCCCTGTAAAATGCGCAAGAGCCTCGATTTCTTCACTCTGGGGTTCTGTTTGCCTTACGGATTGCGCTTTGAAAATTACCTCTCCATCTTGGTCGACAATGGTTACGAGCGGTGCTGAGCCACCTGCACTACGTTCCGCCACCCAGCCTTTAATTTCACCTGCCGATGCCTCAAACATGCCGTCGAAGTGCCCAGTCCCGACCGGTAGTGGCGAGTTGACGATCTCCACGCCGTCGGCGAAGACGTGAATACGGTTGGAGTTGCTGGAGGCAGAAGTGGGCAAGCTGAAGGCGAAATCGCATCGGCCTTGGCCTAAGCACAGCAAGTCTGGTCGTTCAAGGCACGCGTATCCCGAAGCAACTTCAGCACCCGAATCATCAACCGCTCTTATGCGACAGGGTGTATGGTTGCCGAAGGCCCAGCCAACAATTGTGGTGCCTCTTAGCCCATCGAGGTGGCCCGTGACGGTCGGTGAGCTTTGAACCATGCTAACCAGATATCATGTGATCGCATCCCAGGCCGGAGCAACCGATAAGCGCATACGACGGCCTGATTGCTACCACAGATGGCAAAAGATGCAAAGCCGTATTGGGTAGAACGCACACTTTGTGGCAAGTCGGGCCGAGTCCCCTTCAGAACTGAGCCACCTGCATGCGCATTCAAGGTAGTTGACATGACGTCGGATCTTAACCTAGGGTTGTAAGCGGGCATCTAGCAGTCTGTCGGATTGGGGGTACACGGCTTGCCTGATCCTGGCTAGTATCCGGGGATGGCGAACTTCATACCGTTTAACCGCGACCAGGCATTCTTGTTACCGCCGGACCTGAAATCCTGGCTTCGGGACGACGACTTGGCGCATTTTGTGGTGGCTGCGGTCGAGCGTGTGCCTCTCGTCGCCTTTGAGGTACCGGGGCGGACCGGTGGCAAGCCGCAATATCACCCTCGGCTCATGTTGGCCTTGCTGGTGTACTGCTATGCCAACGGCATCTTTTCGTCGCGGCGGATCGAGCGTGCGACGTATCGCGACATCGCGGTGCGTTTCGTGGCCGCCAACCTGCACCCTGACCACGACACGGTTGCGGTGTTCCGGCGCACCAACAAGGCGGCCATCGAGGCTGCGTTCCTGCACGTCCTGCTTTTGGCCCGCGAGACCGGGCTGCTGCGGTTGGGCACCGTGTCGATCGATGGCACCAAGATCGATGCGAACGCCTCCAAGCTACGCTCGGTGCGCTATGACCGGGCCAAGCAGTTGCGCGCCAAACTGGCCGACGACATTGCAGCCTTGCTGGCACAGGCTGAAGCGGCGGATGCCGAAAGTCACGATCCGCAATCGCTTCCCGAAGACCTGGCCCGGCGTGAGGCGCTCCGCGCCAGGCTCGATGCCGCCTGCGCACGCATGGAAGCCGACGCCCGTGCCGAGGCGGATGCGGCACGTCCGGCCTACGAAGCAAAGCAGGCGGTCTATGACAGCAAAACCGGCCGACGCGGACGCCCGCCCAAACCGCCTGACGACGAGCCGCCACCCGAGCGGCAGAGCAACCTGACCGACCCGGACAGCGCCCTGATGCGCCGCTCCGACGCGCACGAATTCCGCCAAGCCTACAATGCCCAGGCCGTGGTCTGCGCCGATGGCACGCAACTGGTGCTCGCAACCAAGCTGGTTGCGACAACGGCCGATGCGCCGAGCTTTGCCGCCATTATCCTCGGCATGCAGGACACAATCGGCCTGCCCACGACAGTCCTGGCCGACACCGGCTACGCCAGCGCTGACGCCGTCGCGGCGTTGCAGGCGAACGCGATCGAACCCCTGGTCGCGATCGGCCGAACCCAGCCGCACCGCCCCTACGACTTCCGGCCGCCACCCGCAGCGAAAACCCCGCGGCGGATCACCGAACCCTGGCGCATCGCCATGAAAGCCAAGCTGGAGACCGACGATGCCCGAACCCGATACAAACGGCGCAAGCAGACCGTCGAACCCGTGTTCGGCATCATCAAGAGCGCTATCGGCTTCACGCGCTTCCGCCTCCGTGGCCTGGCCAATGCAGCAACCGAGTGGAGCCTCGTCACACTGGCCTACAACTGCAGGCGAATGGCCCGACTGCAGGCAGAATGAAAGGGCAACTCCCAACCTCCCAGCAACTCGCTACGTCCTCCCAGTGACAATCCAACCCGACAGACTTCTAGTGAATTACTCCAAAAGATCCAAGCGAACAACAGCTTTCGCATCACCAGAATCTGAAGCGACCCTGAAAACTACCAAATCCCGATTCACCCAATAATTGCGAAGAAGCTCAATCTGCAGTGGATAAAGGCTGAAACTAGATATCAAGTCTATGGCGACTGGCTCTCCATCAAAGAATACGCATGGCGTTATATGGAGGTGTATGACGATAATCGCCGGGCCCTACCTTCGAATTTTGGGTTGCCCACGCTTATAGCTTCTGAAGCTCCTAATCATCATGTGGCCTGATGCCACCGCGAGTCCCTTCATCCGCACAGTAGGTTGCGAGACTGAGAGCTACATTCGTTCAAGCGGAGCCGAGTACGGCAGGATAAGCTAGGGTTCGAACGAAAACAGCTGCGAAGTTCTCGGCGCCAAGGCGATCGAAGCCATAGGTCAGCCACATCGGTTGATCTCCGAGGTTTGCTGGCCGGAAGCTGAGTGTCACGGAACCATCGAGCGGACGCACGCCAAGCTTCCATTCGGCACCGTCGATAGTCGGTACGTTCGTCCACGAACCCGGATCTCCCGGTTGCCCGCTCCCAGCTGTCAATTGCTGTACGGCGCTCAGCAAATGCGCTAACGCCTCCTCCACGAGGGGTGGCGTCAGGTCAACTGCTCCGACCTGTTGGCCATCGGCGATAAAGCTAACCACGACGGCGTTTCTCTTGATATCAGCACTTATGGCAAGACGCATCTGGCCAGCCTATTGTCCGTTACGAGTCGGGCGATCGCCCTCTGCGCCCGCAGCTTTCTCACACAGGAACCTACCCTCTTTCGTTCCCCCAAGATAGCGCTCTCCTCGATAATGGTAGACGCCCGACCGCGTGTTGACCCACACGATGCGATCGCCCGGGCAGGTCCGGGTGGCGGGCTTCGGGCGCTGAGCCGGCTGCGCCGTGGCAGGCATCCATGCCACCGTTGCTGCAGCAATCACTGAAATCCAAACCCGCATTGCATCTATCCTGATGTTGCGTGAGGATATCAATGGCGGGGTGGTTGGGCTAGGGGGTTCTCGAGACATGAGAGTGATTTCTGCCGGGATATGGTATGTGTGTCCCTTGGGCCTTATTTGTCTGAGCATCTTCCTGATCCATGCAAGTTCCCCGACCAGCTTGGTTCTCGTTTGCGTTGCGGGTGCGCTGCTTACCATGAGGTCTAGGCGAGGCACGAATCCTGAACGGACGACTTGCCTAGATAACTAGCCCGGGATTAAAACGCGGCATCTTAGGAAGGAAAACCTAGTGTTGCTCTCGCTTCATCCATTCCAGCTGGTTGTTGATCCCGCGGCGCTGGTGGGGATGCTTTCTGTCGCTCGAGCGGTTCTGTGGTGGGCTGAAACACGACGAAACAGAAGATCTACGCGTGTCCAAACAGGGCATCACCTACCCCGTCAACCTCGATCAAATTAAGGAGGGATTTCCGGACGTCCGCTTCCGTCCGACTGTCTGGCGCAAGTAGGAGTATTGCTTGCCCGGACCGTAGAACGGCACGCGCCGCCATCCGCTCCCGAGCTGGCAGGCGGCCTAGAGTTGCGCCAGTCCGCAAGACCCAAATGCGTCCAATCTGAAGCCGTGGGAAACCGTCTGTATAGGCGAAATCCTGCTCAGCCACAACAAACGATTTACAAGCAGATCTGTCGATGAGTTCTTGCGTAAGCGCTGGTCTCCCTTTCACTACACTACGCCAGTCGGCATCGTATACGGCGGTGAGATATCGGTGCAACTATGCGGCGCCTTTTCGTCTCTGTTCACACGCTGATCCCACAACGGTAGGACACTTCGCAAGAACTGGCCCGAGCACGGTGCAAAAGTGCATCTTCGCGATCATACGGTGAGTAGTTTATCATCGCCAGCTTGTCTTGAAACTCGATGGACGTTTTCACTTTGAGAACGGACACCTTTCAACCGAGCTTCGGCGTCACGAGCGGGAGAGCAATGCGTCTGCGGGCCACTTCTCGTTAAACATTCATTCAGTGTCTTGCGGTTGATCATCGTCCATTCCAAGCTTCCGTCAACAAGCTGGCTAGCCCTTCAGCAAGTAGCCGAGTGATTGAAGCATTCTCCGCATGGTTGTATCAATCCGTGGCATCGAGGGAAATTGCGGAAGCAGTATGCTCGATGGGGGGGTGCGGTCGCCACGGAACCGTGGGTTTGACTAAGTCTCATCATCAGTGTGCTATGGTCTACGCGCATGAAGGCTGGCGTCCGAGTACGTCGATTGTGCCCATAGCACGATGACGTTCACCACGAAGTTATGCGATCGGAGTTGGTCCTCCTCGCCTTCGCGGTAGCGTTGCAGTGTTCTGCCGCGCTGGTCATCGATCGACAAGAGGAACTGATGGCGACCCTCGCTGCAGTTGATCTGCACCAGGATGCGCGTCGATAGACTTCATCGTCCACATTAAGCCGAGCTTGCCAGCGTCCGCGCGTCCAGCTTGCAATGCCAGTTCATTCCAACGCTCGCTCTAATCGTCCGCCAACCACAGCCTCTGAATGCGCTTCCGCCCTCGTCCGCACCTACGCAGGCAAGCTTTAGGGCCAACAGCGGTACATGTCAGCACATATGGCATAACTGCATAGTTTGACGGTCACTGGGCCCGTTAGAGGCGATGTCGCACGAGCGCCCTGGAGTCTGCCCTGCCTTAGCAAGTGCGGTTCACAAGGCGCAACTCTCAACCTAGTCGAGAAGCTGCCCAATCTCGGGGTATGTTCTCTCACTACTCCGCAAGCGTTGCGAGACTGCACGCCGGCGTGTGGCGAAGAGCTTATACCCGAGCAACGCAGCATCGGTCAACCGAGTCGCTCACAGAAATTTGAACTAAACGGTGGAACAAGAATGTGAAACGCCTTGCTTGTGCATGGAGCGACTGCAGGTTGCTACACAATTAGACTTGCAACCCAAGGTTTAAGAGATTATCTCAGCTAGCCTGTAACGGCCTGCTCGGATCGGAACGGCTTCGGCATTGAAGTTTGATGGGAGGCATCATCATGGCAAATTACGCGACTGGAACTTACACGTTGCTCGGTGTGGCCGACACGCCAATCGTTGCAAACGTCGATCCCGACTCCGCTGTCGTATTCAATCTCGGCGGCGTGCTGGATAATTTCGTCATCACGTCGAACACCGGCAGCGCTGTCACAATCAATACCCTGGTCAATGTTGCTGATCAGCTGACTCTGAACACCAATGGCGGGTCGATCGAGATTGGCAACTTGGCGGGCGCGCTAGGCACCGTGACGGCAACGATTGCAGGCGGTGGCAAATTCATCGTCGGTGGCAACGCTCTTGGTGTGCTGAACAACGCCAACATCGGTTTCGGGACGGGCGGAGGCAGCCTGCTGGTGGGCACCGCCGGCACCCTCGTCAACATCGTCAACGTGGACCCGGTAACTGGCTTTACCTCCGCCAGCGACGTCATCGATGACCGCTCGCTCGGATTCACTGGTTCTACGGAATACACGGTGACCGGCGCGGGCACCGTTCAGACAGTCACCATCAACCAGGACGGCAACTCCCTGCAGTTTGAGACGAATGGCGCCAACCTGGCGACTGGGACGTTCAACACGCTCAACGGCGGGCCGTTGCAGATCAGCACGGACGGGTTCGGTGGAACCGATATCACGGTGTGCTTCCTGGAAGGCACGTCGGTTGCTACCCCGGACGGGGACGTGCCAGTGGAGACGATCAAGTCTGGCGACATGGTCCTGACCGCAGACGGGCACGCTGCGCCGGTACGCTGGATGGGCGTGGTCACCGTTTGCACCGCATTTGCCGACGATCTGCGCACGATGCCGGTGCGGATACGGGCGGGCGCGCTGGACGAGAATGTTCCCCGCCGCGACCTGCTGGTGTCGCCACAGCATGCCATGTTCCTCGATGGCGTCTTGGTCCAGGCCAATGCGCTGGTCAATGGCGTCTCGATCGTTCGCGAGACCAGGATGCCGCGCATCTTCCGCTATTATCACGTCGAACTCGTCGACCACGCCTTGATCTTGGCTGAAGGTGCGGCAACGGAAACGTTCATCGACAATGTGGATCGGATGAATTTCGACAATTGGGCCGAGCACGTCGCGTTATTCGGCTACGAGGAGGAACTGGCTGAGATGCCATATCCGCGCGCCAAGTCCGCCCGGCAGGTCCCGCAGGCCTTGCGCGAGCGGCTGGCGTCGCGCGCAGCCTTTGTGAGCGATATGGAATCCGTCATGGCGGCTTAGCACACTCTCAAGCCTCTGGCGTGGAGAGCTACCTCAGATGATCGCGGACACGTTTGGCAACGAGAATGGGCATCAACGGGCCAGCTTGCTGGTTACGCAGGCGCGAGCTCAAGGCCAAGCGGCGTTCGCCGGCGGAGAAGGGTCCGCCGCAAACCCGTATACCTTAATTACCGAGTTCTACCTTCGATCGGCGTGGCAACTCGGATGGGAGGCGCGGGCGCGCAACGCAGTTTGCGGCCAGCAAGGCTGCGATTTCTCGCTGGAGAAAATCGCAGCTATACCGAGCAATCGCGTCGGCCCGAGCAACGGCCTCACTATCGACCTTGATAGAGGCTGCGTCGCGCCTTGGACTTCGACTTGGGCGAATTTGAATAGGATGTTGACCAACTGCCGTTGACAGATTTCAACGCGCCTGAGGTACTCGAGCCGCAACGACTATCTGACTAGGCAGTTCCAAATACGTCCTTTGACTTGCAGGATTTTGCGACCTGGACCAACGAGCACGGCTAGTGGCCTGGTCCCACGCTGATGTTACGTTGACCGAAACGTCCGAAGAAAATCGGAAAGCTTTGTCGGCAACTCTGTAAGGCTGTAGGGTTTTGACATAAACAGACAGCCTGATGGTAGATCCCGCTTAGACGGCATGTAGTTACCAGAGGCAACAACAATCGCCATGTCCGGCTTTAGCGCTGCAACTCGTCTGGCCAACTGTAGGCCGTCAATGCTCCCCGGCATACGTATGTCGGTAAACAAGATGTCCACAGCTGACTTGTCCTGCTCCAGGGTTTCAAGTGCGACGTCGCCCCGCTCCGCCTCAATGACCTCGAAACCGGCATCAGCCAGAACCTCAACTACAACAGTGCGGATAAGCCATTCATCCTCGACTACCATCACAACCTTAGATTGCATCTAGCATGCATACATGGGCTTAGCGTTATTTTCAACAGGGTAGAAGCGTCCGAAACTTGGGGTCAGCGCACGATTTTTCAAAACGCACGGAAGCCGCTCGCGGCATGAGTTTAGAGCTAAATTCCTCAAGGCCGGAAGTTGACGCGCACTCGACATCCGCCGGGGAATCATTGCGGCCAGAACGATGTGCCTTCCGCCGTGCGGCGTCACGTGCGGTAGTAGATCGTCGGAAATGCTCACACCGTGGGACGGAAGTGCTAGAACATTTTCCCATCTGACTGAGTCGAATGGGATTCCCAAAACGCTTGGCGTCTCATTCAAGCTATGGGCTGGCGAAGGAGGCCAGCCTTCATGGCCCGAGGTATCTCTGTCGACCTCCGCCAACGTGTCTGCGCCGCCATCGCGGAAGGATTGTCGTGTCACGAGGCGGCGACGCGCTTCAAGGTGAGCGTGTCGAGGGCCATCCGCTGGCGAGCCAGGCTGCGTGACGAAGGAAGTTCGCGCCGCAGCAGCAGGGTGGCGACCCCAAGTCCGCGCGCATTGAAGCCCATGCCGACTTCGTGCTGGCCGAGTGTGGGGCCAGGTCCGACATCACATTGGCCGAGCTGAAGGCCAAGCTCGCAGCGCGCGGTGCTGATGTTGGGATCGGGACGCTTTGGCGCTTCTTTGACCGACGCCGCATCATGCTCAAAAAAGACGGCGCACGCGGCCGAACAACAGCGCCCCGACGTAGCTGCCGCCCGTGAAGTTGGTTCGAGCAACAACTCGACCTGGATCCGGCGAGGCTTGTCTTCATCGATGAGACCGGTGCCACCACCAAGATATCGCGGCTGCGCGGACGCACACCGGAAGGTCAGCGATGCGTGTCGAGCGTCCCGCATGGCCATTGGATGACCACGACTTTTGTCGCTGGCCTGCGCATCGACGGGTTGTCCGCGCCGATGCTGCTGGAGGGGCGGATGGATGGTGATGCCTTCCTGGCCTACGTCGAACAGGTTTTGGCCCCGACATTGGCGCCGGGCGAGACCGTGGTCATGGACAATTTGCCAGCCCATAAAGTGCATGGCGTGCGAGAGGCGATCGAGGCTGCCGGCGCCGAATTGCGATACCTCCCGGCCTATTCGCCGGAC
This sequence comes from uncultured Acetobacteraceae bacterium, assembly GCA_964252425.1. Lineage (GTDB taxonomy): Bacteria > Pseudomonadota > Alphaproteobacteria > Acetobacterales > Acetobacteraceae > BOG-908. The sequence goes on along the minus strand of CAXUNK010000013.1, from coordinate 229 downwards.
TTCAACCCGATCGAAATGGCCTTCTCGAAGCTCAAGGCCATCCTTCGCTGCGGCCGAGCGCACCCTGGATGGCCTGTGGGATGCGATCGCCAAAGCGCTGGACCGCTTCAAACCGGAAGAATACGAGAACTACTTCGCAGCAGCGGGCTACGATGCAATGTGATCGGAAAATGCTCTAGCAGCCTGTCGGAATGATGTTTTTTTGGCGATCACCTGATTGGGTGGTTTG
>CAXUNK010000012.1:0-29794 GCA_964252425.1 uncultured Acetobacteraceae bacterium | reverse complement strand
GTTTACCAGCGCGGCGTCTCCTCGCCAGGCGTTCTCCTGAGCCGCCTGGGCCAGCGTGTTGTGCAGCGCGGCGCGCAACACGCGCGGCGACCCGCGCGCGTAGTCGATCAGCCGTGCGATCGCGTCGTCGTCGAGGAAATCCGGGCTGCGCCCCTGGGCGGCCAGCCGGGACAGGATGGCCGCTCTGGCCCCGCCGCGGCTTATCGGCGGTGTGGGATGCCGGCTGGCCGGCGGCGGCGTGGGAGGCGAGACGATGGACACGAGCCCGTCAACGCCAGCCGCCGTATCACGTTCCGGTTGATGATCTCGCAACGTGAAACATTCGATCGCCACGCGTCGCCGGTCGGGAGGACGGCCGGTGTAGCGAGCGACTGCCAACTCCCCGCATCACGCTAGATGCCGTTGCTGTGGAGGTTGTCCCTCCGGAGCTGAGGGTGGAGTCTATGGGTGTCAGGTCTGCAACCCCGAACCCGGAGCCCGGATGGACATCCATGGTGGCAACGACATCTAGCGCTTGTTCAGGCAGGCGAGCGTGAACATCGCCATCGGCTGATCGGTATCGAACAGGCTCATCAACTGCGCATGTTTCAGGCCGGGCGCCACCTCGGTCCGCACCGCCTCGCCATGGCTGCGCAACACTGCCTCGAACAGATGTTCCTGTTCGACGAACCGCGGGTTTGTGTTCTCGTTGAGCAGGCAGAACTCGGGGTGCGCGCGCATCTCGCCCACGTGATCGACCGGCGAGTAGCGGTGCCACAGCGCCGGGTCGGTCCCGAACACCTCGCGGCGCGTCTCGGTCGGGTAATGGGTCACGTTGGCGACGACGTCGAACACGCCATCGAGCGCGATGACGGTGGTGAGCTTCGCCGGATCCACCCCGGCGCGGCGAAGATAGGTCTGGTCGGTGCCGAGCAGGGCGGCCATATGCGCGCCGGAGGAATGGCCCATCACCGCGAAATGGTCGGGGTCCAACCCAAACTGCGCGGCATGGCCTAGCAGATAGGCGGCAGCCTGGGCCGCATCGGTCACGGCACCGCCCACATCGGTTTCCGGGACGAGGCGGTAGCCGACACTGGCGAGGCTGTACCCAGCCTGGTTCAGCGTGGCCGCCAACCGGCGCCCGCCAGGATGTTGGTTGCCACCCACCCAGCCGCCGCCATGCAGGAACAGGACGAGGCGGTGCGGTCCCGGTCCCGAGGCCGGATAGAAGTCCAGTTTTTCAGCCGGATCAGGGCCATAGGCGATGTCGGTTGTCTGGTTCATCATGCCTCTTGGAGCAGCGCCGCTCGCGACAGGCAGGCATGCCGCCAACGCACAGATCAGCATCGCGTGTAGCCGAAAACTCATCCGAAGCGTCCTAATCCGAAAAAATGTCGTAGAACACCGCGAACAGCAACATCACGATAACACCCGCGATCATCGCCATCATTACCATGGCCGAACTCCCCTGCGTCCCGGCCAGCAGGTAACGTTATGTGGGGCTGGATACGCAAGTCGCGTACCGAGGACGAGGCTGTGAGCCCGTGTCACTCGAGCTTACAGCTCCAGGACAGGACCCCATGCTCCGCCGTCCTGCGCTACAGGATTTTCCTGCCGTCAGAGAAGGGTGTGGGAGATCAAACCGTGCAGAATCTGGCCGGCCGCCGACGGCGAAGGAAGGGACACGATCGAGGCCGATGACGCGAACGGGCTGTCGGCAGACACGATTTCCGTCCCGCCATGGCCGTCAGAAGCGAGACCGAAGCCGGCGCTGCCTGTCGCGGAGATGGCCAGCGTATCGGTCCGCACGTGATCCTCGTACAGCGTCAACACGCCGCGGGCGTAGCTCGAGGCGTTGGCCGTCACCCCTGCCACGTCGATGATGTCGCCATGCCCGAACCCGGCGAAACTGCTGGTGACGTCCCCAGGCGAGGCCAGGCGCAGCGTGTCACCGCCGGCGGCCGAAAAGGTGATCCGCGTCGTGCTGATGGCACCGTTCAGGGTCAGCGACGCGGAGGCGCCCAGCTCGATCGTGCCGCCGCTTATGTCGCCCCCAAGCACCCAGTTCGCGTGTGCGTCCTCGCTGATCGTCGTCAAGCCGGTGATGCTGGTGCCGAAGCCGGACAGCGTGCCAGGCGACGTGCCGGCCAGTTCCAGCGTGCTTTGCGCTGCACCCGTGGCCAGCACGGCCCCGTTGAACACTGCGCCGGGATCGACCACCAGCGTGCCGCCGAGCATGCCGAACTGTACCGCCGCACCCATTGCACCATTGCCCGTGAGGCCGACCCCGCCCGCACCTCCCGAGATGGTACCGGAGGTGGTAAGTTTTCCGCCATCGATATAGGCGCCGACCCCGCCATTGCCGCCGGCTGCGTCCTCGCTTTGGCCTCCTTGCCCACCAGCGATCAAACCGGCGTTGAAAACCTTGGCAGAATGGTCGAGGGACAACGTGCCGCTATTCGTGATGCTGACACCGGTGCCACCGACTCCGCCGGCATACTGATAGTAAACGGCCGAACCGCCCCGTCCGCCCGTCACGACGCCATCGCTGGCGACCGACAGCGTCCCACCGACTACGCTGACGCCGACACCGCCGCGAGCCACGTAGGCAAAAATATAGTTGCTCCCACCCGCGCCGCCCTGGATAAGCCCGCGATCCGTCACTGTGCTTTCCGCCTGAATGACGATACCCGTGCCACCCTGCGAAGCTTGATGATAGTAGTTTCCATCGTAGTTCGCGGCAGAACCGGCGCCGCCCAGGATAGTACCGGTATTCAGCAGCGACCCGCTCTGCACCAGCGCGCCGGCTCCGTCGCCACCGCCGGCAACAGTGCCGCTGTTGCTGGCATGGCTTGCTCCCGAAATATCCACGCCCGGAGCGTAGGTGCCACCGATAATCGTCCCGGCATTGCTGAGACTGCTCGCGCCGGTAAGCTCCACGCCCGTCCCGGCACCGTTCGCAAGGGACTGGCCAAATCCACCCGTGATCGTTCCGGTATTGGTGAGCGTGCTTGCACCACCGAGGTAGATGCCGATGCCGCCACCGTAAGTCGAGCCGCGATAGCCGTATACGACATACTCGCCTTTGCTGCCGACGATCGCGCCAGTGTTGAGCAGCGCTGCGCCATCCAGCAGATTAACGCCGTTGCCGCCCTGGTAATTGGGACCGAACCCTTCGCCGCCCGCGATAGTACCGACATTGGTGGCGTGCCCGCCCGACAGGCTCACGCCCGCGCCGCTGCCATTACCGCCGTAGATCTTGCCCGTGTTGACGAGTGTCGCGTCCAGAGCGGCGACGCCGGCGGCACCGGTTCCCGCCAAAGAGTAACCTCTCAACCCCACCGTACAGCCGCGAACCACACCGTCATTGGTCAGCGTGCCGCCGGCGGACAGGTCGACGCCGATGCCTCCAGCACCGACCGTGCCGTAGGCCGGGTAGGCCACCTCGCCACCCTGGCCGCCGGTCACCGTGCCGCTATTGCTAACACTGCCGCCGGCGGAAAGCAGGATGCCGGCTCCGCCAGCGCCGCCTAAGCCCATCGTGCCGGTACTGCCGCCCGCCCCGCCCGTGATGGTGCCCGAATTGGTCACCTGGCCGGCGGCGGCGAAATCCACGCCGTTGCCGCCCGCGCCGCCCTGGGCCATTCCGTAGGCGCCGGCCCCGGCGGTGATCGTGCCCTGGTTGGTGAGGCTCCCCTGGCCGGACGCAGCGCCCAGATACACGCCGTTCGCACCGGCGGTGAATATCCTGATATCGCCGGTCCCGGTCACCGTCAGCGTGTCGGCGAATTTGTGGCTGCCCAGAACCACAGTGTGATGGACGTGCCCGGTGATGGTGCCGCTCATATGCTTGTCCCGTTCATGTGCGGCACATCCAAACACCTGCCGGCCGCCAGTCCAGGCGAGAGCGTGACACGCCTATGAAACACCAAGCAACAGCAACGCCTCCCGAATGCATGAAGCTTTCGTGGCTGTACTGCTGGCCTCTGCACAGCAAAATTGTCGTGGTGAGCCCGGTGGGAATCGAACCCACGACCCCAAGATTAAAAGTCTCGTGCTCTACCGGCTGAGCTACAGGCTCTCACGCCGACCCTAAAAGGGCACGGTGCGGCGCAGGTCAACCCTGGGGGCAGGCAGTCGGGCGACCGTCCGGCCGCATGACGCCACACGCCTGCCCGTCTGCCTTCCCAGCGGGCGCGTCAGGCGCCGAGTTCGGCCTTGATGATGCGGTCCGGGTCGCGCACCGTGCCGCCCCCGCCACTGCCGCGCTTGATCTGGTCGATATGCTCCATGCCGTCGGTCACCTGGCCCCAGATCGTATACTGGCCGTCCAGGTGCGGCGCAGGCGCGAACATCACGTAGAACTGGCTGTTGGCGCTGTTGGGGTCGCCGGTGCGTGCCGCACCCACCGTGCCGCGCACGAATTTTTCGGTGCGGCTGAACTCGGCCGGCAGGTTGCCATAGTTGCTGCCGCTTGTGCCGGTCCCGGTCGGGTCGCCGCCCTGCGCCATGAACCCCTCGATCACGCGATGGAACGGGGTGCCGTCGTAGAACCCCTCGCGCGCCAGCATCTTGACGCGTTCGACATGCTTGGGCGCCAGGTCGGGGCGAAGTTTGATCGTGACGCGACCTGACTTCAAATCCAGGTACAGCGTGTTTTCGGCGTCGTCTGACATGCGGGCTCCGTTTCGTGTTCTGGTTGAGGCGCCGGCTATTTCACGTCGGCCATGACGCGCATGTGCACGATGCGGTCGGGGTGATCCACCTTGCCATTGTCGTCCGGGCTGCCGCGCTTGATCTTGTCCACGTTCTCCATGCCGGAGACGACGTTGCCCCAGATCGTGTAGTTGCCGTCCAGGCTGGGACCCGGCGCGAACATGATGAAGAACTGGCTGTTGGCGCTGTCCGGGTCCTGGCTGCGGGCCGCGCCCACCGTTCCGCGCAGGAAATGCGCCGTGTTGCTGAACTCGGCCGGCAGGTTGGGGTATTTGCTGCCGCCCTCCCCCGTGCCGGTCGGGTCGCCGCCCTGCGCCATGAAGCCTTCGATCACGCGATGGAACGGCGTGCCGTCGTAGAAACCCTCGCGGCACAGCAGCTTGACGCGTTCGACATGCTTGGGGGCGAGGTCCGGGCGAAGGCGGATCACCACGCGGCCGGTGGTCAGGTCCAGATAGACGGTGTTGTTCGGGTCGAGCTTCGGCGGCTCGGCCGGTGGCACGTCCTGTGCGCGGGCCGGTCCCGCCGCTCCGCTCGCCAGGGGGGCCGCCAGGAAGGCCGCCAGCATCGCGCGTCTAAACATCATGGTCTCCGTCATATCCAACCCGCTTCAACGTTCGCGCCAGTGTCAGCGCGGGCACGAAACTGGACACATCGCCGCCCAGCCGTGCGATCTCCTTGACGAAACGCGAGGAGATAAATTGGTGGTGTTCGCTGGCCATCAGGAACACGGTTTCGATCTCCGGGTCCAGCCGGTAGTTCATGCCCGCCATCTGCAGCTCATAGTCGAAGTCGGACACGGCGCGCAGCCCGCGTATCAGCACGGTGGCGCCAACGGATCGGGCAAACCCGATCAGCAGGGTGGAAAAACTGACCACCTCGATCGGCGTGCCGGTGCGCTGCGCGATCGCCGCGCACTCCTCGCGCACCAGCTCGACCCGCTCCTCCAACCCAAATAGCGGGCCTTTGCCGATGTTCTCGGCCACCCCCACCACCAGGCGGTCGACCAGCCGCGCGGCCCGCGCCACGATGTCGAGATGGCCGTTGGTGACTGGGTCGAACGTGCCGGGATAGACGCCGCACCGTTCAACCATTGTCGTCCGGCGCGCCCCCGGCCTCTCCCGCCTCGGGCGGCGTGTCGTCGGCGGCCGGCGGCGCATCTTCCAGCACGGGGAAGATGCTGGTCACCCGCTCGCCATCGCTCAGCCGAAACAGGGTGACGCCCATGGTCTGGCGGGCGGTGATGCGCACCTGGTCGGCCGGCACCCGGATCAGCCGCCCGGCATCGGTCACCAGCATCACGTCGTCGCCGCGACGCACCGGCAGCGTGGCCACCACAGCCGTGCCGTTGCGCGGCGCCAGCATGATGTTGGTGATCCCCTGGCCGCCGCGACCGGTGACCCGGTAGTCGTACGCCGACGAGCGCTTTCCGAACCCGCCATCGGTGACGGTCAGCAGGATCTCCTCTGCCGCTTCCAGCTCCAGCATCCGCTCGAACGACAGCGTCAGGTCGGTCTCCTCCTCCCCGGTCTCGGCGTCGGGCGGCGCCGGTTCGGCGGCCACCTCTGCCGCTTCCTCCTCATAGCCCGCGTTGCGGCGCCGGGCGGCGATCGCGCGCAGGAACGCCGCGCGCTCAGGGTTGGTCGCGTCCACATGGCGCAGCACCGCGAGGCTGTTCACCTCGTCATGCGCCGTCAGCCGGATGCCGCGCACGCCCGAGCTGTCGCGACCGGCGAAGACACGCAGCGTCTCGTCGGTGATCTGGAAGCGTATGCATCGGCCCAGGCGCGTGGCCAGGAACACGTCATCGCCCTCACGGCAGGTGGCGACGCCGATCAGGTGGTCGCCCTCGTCGAGCTTCATCGCGATCAGGCCGTTGGTGCGGATGCGGCCGAAATCGGACAGGCGGTTGCGCCGCACGTTGCCGCTGGACGTCGCGAAGACGAGGTGAAGGCTTTCCCACAGACCCTCATCCTGCGGCAGCGGCAGGACGGTGGTCACCTTGTCCGATCCCAGCTCCGGCAGCAGGTTGATCAGCGCGCGGCCCTTGGCGGTGGGGGCGGCTTCCGGCAGGCGCCACACCTTCTCACGGAACGCCTTGCCGCCGCTGCTGAAGAACAGCACCCATTGATGAGTGTGGGCGTTAAAACTGCGCGAAACGATATCGTCGCCCCGCGTGCCGGACGCGATGCGCCCGCGCCCGCCGCGATTCTGCGCGCGGTATGTCTCGAGCGGCGTGCGCTTGATGAAGCCGTCGCGGGTGATGGTGACGACCATCTGCCCAGGCTCGATCAGGCTTTCATCGTCCTGGTCGGCGGCGTGATCGACGATCGCGGTCAGGCGGGGCGTCGCGATCTCGGCGCGCACGGTCAGCAACTCGTCGCGCATCACCTCCATGCGGCGGATGCGGCTGGCGATGATGTCGAGAAGTTCGGTGATCCGAGCAGCCACTTCGCCGAGTTCGCCCTGGATCTTCTCCTGCTCCAGGCCGGTCAGGCGCTGCAGACGCAATTCCAGGATGCCGCGCGCCTGGGTGTCGGTCAGCCGCACGCGGTCGTCCACGATGAGGTTGCCGCTATCGTCGATCAAAGCGAGCAGGGCGGCGACGTTGCCGGCGGGCCAATCGACCGCCATCAGCGCGATGCGCGCGGCCGCCGCATCGGGGCTGGCGCGGATCAGCCGGATGACCTCGTCGATATTGGCCACCGCGATGGACAGGCCGACCAGCAGGTGCGCCCGCTCGCGCGCCTTGGTCAGGTCGTGGCGGCTGCGGCGCAGGATGACTTCCTCGCGGAAATCCACGAAGCACATCAGCAGGTCGCGCAGCCCCATGGTGCGCGGCCGTCCGCGGTCGAGCGCCAGCATGTTGCAGCCGAAGCTGATCTGCATGTTGGTGAAACGGTAGAGCTGGTTCAGCACCACCTCGGGCGTCGCATCGCGACGCAGCTCGATCACCACGCGCATGCCGCTTCGGTCGCTTTCGTCGCGTATGTCGCCGATGCCTTCGATCTGCTTGGCGCGCACCAGCTCGGCGATGCGCTCCTGCAGCGTCGCCTTGTTCACCTGGTAGGGCAGGTCGGTGATGATGATCGCCGTGCGGTCGCGCCTGATCTCCTCGAACTCGCAGCGCGCGCGCAGGATCAGCGATCCGCGGCCGGTCTCGAACGCGCTGCGTATGCCGGCGCGGCCCACGATCAGCCCGCCGGTCGGGAAATCGGGCGCGGGCACGATCTTCATCAGCTCGTCGAGCGAGGTGGCGGGGTCGGCGATCAGGGCGAGTGCGGCGTCGATGATCTCGCCAGGGTTGTGCGGCGGGATTCGCGTGGCCATGCCGACGGCGATGCCCTCCGCGCCGTTGATCAGCAGGTTCGGGTACGAGGCCGGGAGCACCACCGGCTCCTGCTCGCTCTCGTCGTAATTCGGCACGAAATCGACCGTGTCGCGATCGATGTCGGCGAGCAGGAAGGTGGCCGAGCGCGCCAGCCGCATCTCGGTGTAGCGCATGGCCGCGGGGTTATCGCCGTCCACGCTGCCGAAATTGCCCTGCCCGTCGATCAGCGGGACGCGGATCGAGAAAGGCTGCGCCATGCGCACGGCGGCGTCGTAGATGCTGGCGTCGCCGTGCGGGTGGTATTTGCCCATCACGTCGCCCACGATCCGGGCGGATTTCCGGTACGGCTTGTCAGGCGTGTAGCCGCTCTCCTGCATGCCGAACAGGATGCGGCGATGCACCGGTTTCAGCCCGTCCCTGGCATCCGGCAGGGCACGGCTGACGATGACCGACATCGCGTAGGCGAGGTAGGAGCGTTGCATCTCCTCCTCCAGCATCACCGGCTGGGTATCGCCCGGGGCGCCGGGTCCTGGGGTCTCCGGGTCTTCGGTGGTGTCGCTCAACGTGTATGTGCCTGCAGAAGCCTGTCGGGTCTTCTACCGCCAAGTGCCGCGATCACAAACCCAGGCCCGGCGCATGCCTGTCACTCTCCGCTTCCGGGCGCGGCCGACATCCTGGCCTGGCGCCGCAATCAGGGCCCGCCACGCCGCGCGAGAGCGGGGCTCGGCCGCACCCAGGCGGCCCGAGCGCGAGTGTTCTAGATTTTGAGCCGCCTGGCCAGCAGACGGGCACCCGTGACGAGGCCGATGCCCGCGGCCAGCCAGAACGCCACGCGGTGCCGATCGGTGAACATCTCCCAGCTCCCAGGCTTCGATTGTTTGTCGAACCGCCCATGCGCGCCGTAGTCGCCCGGCACGGTCCTGAACAGGTTCGCCGGCGCGTTCGTCCCGAGCGGCTCGTCCGTGAGCTGCCCCGTATAGCCGGCCGTGGCGAGATAGCGGTCGATCCAGCCAGGCGCGATACGGTTCGCCAGGATCGCCTTGACCGTGGGAAAGCCGACCCAGACCTCCCGCCGCTTATGGGTGGCGGCGAAGAAGATGGCGCGGGCCGGCATTTCCGGCTCATAGATCGGCGCCACGGGCTTGGCCTTCACGCCCATCTTGTTCATCGACCAATCAAATTGCGGCGTGTTGACGGCCGGCAGATCGACCGTCGTCAGATGCACCGCAAGTTTGTCGTGAATGATCTCGGAGCGCAGCGAATCGGTGAAGCCGCGGATCGCGGATTTGGCGCCGCAGTAGATGGATTGCAGCGGGACCGAGCGATAGGCGAGGGCGGAGCCGACATTGACGATGGTGCCGCGGTTGCGCGTTCGCATGCGCGACAAGGCCGCCATCATCCCGTACACCTGGCCAAGATAGGTGACGCTGGTGCCGCGCTCCACCTCTGCTGCGGTAAGCTTCGACACCGGTGCGAAGACAGTGGCCATGGCGACGTTCACCCAGACGTCGATCGGCCCGAGCTCGGCTTCGACCAAATCAGCCGCTTTTTCCACCGCCGCCCAATCGGCCACGTCCGTCGGGATGGCGAGTGCGCGTATGCCGTAGGCGGATCGCAGGCGGGCGGCTGAGGCTTCCAGACGGACCGGGTCGCGTGCAAGGAGCGCGACGTCGTAGCCCTGGCGCGCAAACTCCTCGATGGTTGCTCGACCTACGCCAGCGCTGGCGCCGGTGACGACGGCGATTTTGGGCATGGTGAACTCCTTGTCGGTGAGGGGGGTGTTGGTGCTCCGCCGGCGCCCTCGATCCTGCGCCATGGACACGCGGCGTTCGGCACGGGAAGGAGCCCGCTACATCATTCTCGGCCGCAGGTTGAACAGCACGATCAGCGTGCCGCCGGTCATCAGCGCGATGATCAATGAGGAGAACAGGATCAGCATCAGGTCGGCTCGGGCGGAGCGCTTGAGATCGACATGCAGGAAGCAGCGGAAATGGACCAGCATCTGGAGCAGACCGAGGCCGAGCACGGTGTAGAAAGCCTCCCGTCCGCCAAGCAGGCGGAGACCGACGAGAGTGAAGGCGGCGAGGGTCAGAACCAGGGCCAGGCCGTATCCCACGGCGTATGTCGCTCTCTCCCGCCCCGCGGTTCGTGGAGATGTCAATGGATCAGCCCCTGCAGATAGACCACCGAGAAGATCGCGATCCAGATGATGTCGAGGAAATGCCAGAAAAGGCCGAGCCGGATGAGGTTGACCCGCACCCTCCGGTCGGTCCCGTAGCAGGCCAGCTGCACCATCATCACGACGATCCACAAACAGCCGATCGTGACATGAAGGCCGTGCGTGCCGACCAGGACGAAGAAGGCGGAAAGATATCCGCTGCGATCAGGTGTCGCGTGGTCCCCCGCCATGGTCGCGAAATCATGTGCCTCCATCCCCAGGAAAACGAGGCCGAGCATCAGGGTCGCGATGAGCCAGAACACGAGGCGGCCACCGTGCTTCAGCGCGATCGACGCCAGACCAAAGGCGAAGGATGACGTCAACAACAGCAGCGTTTCGATGAGCGCGGGGCCGAGCTTGAGTTCCTGAGCAGGGCCGGGCGCGGCTGCGGTGGCGTGGAGAGCGGTCCCATAGACGGCGAAAAGCAGCGCGAACAGCACCGCGTCGCTCATCAGGAATATCCAGAACCCGAAGACGTCGCTTTCGACTGAAGCCAGCTCGGCCGGATCGTCCGAAAGCTGAAGTCCGGCGTGGCGCAGCTGCGGCCCTGCTAGGCCACCCATTTCGCAAGCCCCTCGTTGGCTTCGGATTGCTCGGACTCGCGGAGCACCGGCCTCGCGGCGCGGGCTTTGGCGAGCCAGAGCCGGTCGGCCGTCTCGATGGCAGCCGCTTGGATGGTGCGGGTCACGTCGCGCATGAAGGCGCGAACGATGACGGTCGCGATCACGACTATCAGGAAGAGTACCGCCATCCACCACATGCGCCAGATCAGGCCGAAGCCGCACGCGGCGGAGGCCAGGCCGATGATCAGGCCGCAGCTCGTATTGCTGGGCATTTCGATGTCCCGATATTGGCGGGCGGGCTGGTAGGCGCGGCCGTCGCGCTTATGCCAGTAGAAAGCATCCCGGCTGCCGACATGGGGTATGCTCGCGAAGTTCCATTCCGGCGGCGGTGCGGCTATCGACCATTCGAGGCTGCGGGCGTCCCACGGGTCACCCACAGGCACGGCATTGGCGGCACGATCGCGAATGCTGAGGTAGAGTTGGACGAACAGGCTTGCGAGCCCGGCAAACAGGATCAAAGCGCCGACCAGCGCGATCATCAGCCAGGGACGCAGTGCCGGGTCGAAGACCTCCTGCGTCCGGCGCGCCATCCCGGCTGCGCCGAGCACGTAGAGCGGCATGAACGCGAGATAGAAACCAACGATCCAGCAGATGGCGGAGATGCGGCCCCATCTCTCATTGAGGCGGAACCCGAACGCCTTCGGGAACCAGTACATGTAACCCGCGATCATGCCGTAGAGCAGGCCTGGGATGAGCATGTTGTGGAAATGCGCAACCAGGAACAACGTGTCGTGCATGACGAAATCGAGCGGCGGGGTGGCCAGGATGATGCCGGTAAACCCGCCCAGGACGAACGTCATCATGAAAGCGATGGACAACAGCATTGGCGGGGTCGCCCTCACCTCGCCCCGGAACATCGTCCATATCCAGTCGTAGATCTTCACCCCGGTAGGTATGCCGACCGTCATCGTGGCGATGCCGAACGCCGCGTTGACGTTGGCGCTCTGCCCCATGGTGAAGAAATGATGCAGCCAGACGGTGAAGGAGAGGATCGCGATGGCTGCGGTGGCGATGACCAGCGAGGTGTAGCCGTAAAGCTCTTTCGACGAGAACGCGGAGATGACCTCTGAATAGACGCCAAAGGCGGGCAGGATCAGGATATAGACCTCCGGGTGGCCGAAAAGCCAGAACAGGTTGACGTAGTTCATCATGTTGCCGCCGAGATCGTCGGTGAAAAAATGCATCCCGGCGTAACGGTCGGCAGCCAGCAGCAATGTCGCAACCGTGAGCGCAGGCATCGCGAAAATCATCAGGATGGACGTGCAGAGCGACGTCCAGCAGAATAGCGGCATGCGCATCCACGTCATGCCGGGAGCACGTAATTTGTAGATCGTGCAGGCGACGTTGATGCCAACCGTGGTGCTGCCGATCGAGGAAAGCGTGACGGCCCAAATCCAGTAATCGGGGCCCACACCGCCGCTGAACGACAGCTCGGTATAAGGTGGATAGCCGCTCCAGCCGCCGGTGGAGAATTCGCCGACGACCAGGGAGGCCATCATCAGCCCGGCTCCGCCCACGGTCAGCCACAAGCCGACCGAGTTCAGGTACGGAAACGCCATGTCCCGTGCGCCGATTTGCAGCGGAACGACGTAGTTGATGAGCCCGGTGAGAAACGGCATCGCCATGAAGAAGATCATGATGCTGCCGTGGGTGGTAAAAAGTTGCGCGAAATGGTTCGGTTCGACAAAACCTGGCGCGTTGATGGCCGCGGCCTGTTGCGCGCGCATCAGCAACGCCTCGACCAGGGCGCGACTGAGCATCACCCCGGCCAGCAGGACATACATGATGCCGATTTTCTTGTGATCGAGGCTCGTCAACCACTCCGCGTAGAGATACCGCCACGCCTTCAGGTAGGTCACGAGCGCTGCGATCGCGAGGGCGCCGATCACCACGACGGCGCCGGCTCCGGCGCCGATGATCTCGCTCGTGTTGGGTTCGCGCCACGCGCGCACGAACGGAAATGCGCCCCAGCTCAGATCACCGAGCAATGCGTGCCATACTGCCGCCCCGGTCATGGCAAATCGGTCGCCGCAGGCAACGGCAGAGGCGGCAGACGCCTCACGTCGAGCGTGTGGCCGCTCGGCTGGGTCTGTGCGACGATACGGTCGAACAGGCCGGAGTCGATCGAACCGAAAGCTAGCGGTTTCGGCAGGACAGAGCGGTGCGACAAGGCTTCATAGGCAGCGGCATCGAGGCGGCGAGGTTGCGCCTTCGCCTGCGCCAACCAGCGGCCGAAAGCGCCTGCGTCGAGCGCTTCCACGTCGAATTTTTCGTTCTGGAACCCCATGCCATTGAATTGCACGTTCTCGCCCCAAAACGAGCCCGGAACAGCGGCCGCGAAGTTCAACTGCGTGCGCATGCCAGCCATGGCGTAGATCTGTCCAGCCAGGCGCGGCATCAAAAAGGATTGCATCACCGTAGCACTTGTCAGGCTGAGATGCACCGGCTGCCCGGCCGGGATGATCAGCTGATTGACCGTGGCCACGCGCTGACCGGGATAGATGAAGAGCCACTTCCAATCCAGGGCGACCACTTGGATGTCGATCGGTTGACCCGCCAGCGGCTTGTATGGGTCAAGCCGGTGCGTATTGCGCCAGAGAAACACCGAAAGCCCGGCCACGATGAGCGATGGCGGTATCCAGATCAGCCCTTCCAGAGACCAGTTGAACGCCCATTGCGGACGGTAGGCAGCGCGCGTGTTCGACAGGCGATAGTGCCAGGCGATCAGCGGGGTCAGCAGCAGCACGGGTCCGACAACCAGTAGCAGGACCGCGCACACGACCAGGAATTCGCGCTGCGTCGCTGCGGCGACGGGACCGGCAGGCGCCAGAAATCCGCGCCCGAGCGCGCCGCACCCTCCCAGGCTGGAGCATAGTGAAACCGGCACCCACCACCCCGCGCGACCAGTCGAACCGACGTCTTTCATCGTGTCATCGGTGGTCTGCCACGGATATACAGCCTTCAACCAGACACTTTTCGATCACACAGCAGCGCGCGCGTCTCTGCATCCGCGTTGCACACCGGGCCGACGTCGTGCGCCATGCAATCAGCCGAAGACTGACACGTCGCAGGAGGAAGAAAGAGCTTCTTTTTCGAGAAAAAGAAGCAAAAAGCTTTTGCTCTGTTCGCCTGCTCCGCGGCTCGCTACAGTTCTACCAGAGCGTTACTGGCAGAACCTGCGCGAGCACCACCGCGGGCGTGAAAGACAGAAGTTTTTTGGTCTTTTTTTCAAAAAAGGACTGCTTGCTTCGAGTATCACGCATGGGGCCGTCTGGTATTAAAACGGTATTTCGTCATCAAGATCGCCGCCCCCGGCCGGCTCCCAGCTCGGCGCAGCGCTGGCTCGGGCGGGCGCCGGTTTGGCGGCCGCGGCGCGCGGCTGGTAGCCGCCGCCCTCGCCGGAGAAACTGCTTGCCCCCTCGCCGCCGCGGCTTCCGAGCAGGGTCAGCTCGCCCCTGAACCGGGCCAGCACGACTTCGGTGATCTCGCGCTCCTGGCCGTCCTTGTCGGTGAATTTGCGGCTTTCCAGCGCCCCCTCCAGATACACGGTGGAGCCCTTCTTCAGGTACTTCTCCGCGATCTCGCCCAGCTTCTCGTTGAAGATGGCGACGCGGTGCCACTGCGTCTTCTCCCGCCGCTCGCCGCTGTTCTTGTCGGTCCACGACTCGCCGGTGGCCACAGAGAACGAGACCACCCTGCCGCCGCTCTGCATCGTGCGGACCTCCGGGTCGCGGCCAAGATTGCCGACCAGGATCACCTTGTTTACGCTGCCCGCCATCGCCCTGCCCTCTGCCTTTGTCCGCTCAGGGGTCCATTACCCCCCGTGCCGTTCCGCCTGGCAAGGGTTAGCACGCAATACATAACGGAATCCAAACGTCCATGCCCCATCCAGCCTTCGATCTCACCGGCCGCGTCGCCCTGGTGACGGGTGGCAATGGCGGCATCGGACTCGGCCTGGCCGAGGGGTTGGCCATGGCCGGCGCCCAAATCGCCATTTGGGGGGTAAACGAGGCGAAGAACCAGGCGGCCCTCGCCCGGCTGGGCGCACATGGCACGCAGGTCGCCGCGTTTGCCTGCGATGTGGGCGACGAATCGGCCGTCGATCGGGCCATGTCGCTGACTCTTGACCGGTTCGGCCGGGTGGACGGGTGCTTCGCCAATGCCGGCGTGGGCGGGCGCGGCACACCCTCCTTCGGCGAGATGAGCTTGGACGAGTGGCGCCGGGTGACCCGCGTCAACCTGGACGGCGTCTTCCTGACCCTGCGGGCGGCGGCGCGCCACATGGCGGCGCGCGAGGGCGGGGGCGTGCTGGTCGGCACGTCATCGACGGCGGCGATCATGGGAGCGGCGCGCAACGAGCACTATGGCGCCAGCAAGGGCGCGGTCGTCTCCATGATACGGGCCTTGGCGGTGGAATATGCGCGTTACGGCATACGCGCCCACTCGCTGCTGCCCGGCTGGGTCGAGACGGAGATGACGCAAGACGCGTTCGCCAGCGAGAAATTCGCCGGCCGGGTCAAGCCGCGCATTCCCATGCGCCGCTGGGGCGTGCCCGGGGATTTCGGCGGCATCGCGGTCTATCTGATGAGCGCGGCCTCCTCCTGGCATACCGGGGACAGCTTCGTGATCGACGGCGGGTACACCATCTTTTAAGCTGGTGCGTCCGGGTCGCGTGGCCCTGCGGGGGTAGAATTTGTCGTCGATCGTCGTCCGCGGTGCCCGTGAGCACAATCTCAAAAACATCGATGTGGAGATCCCCCGCGACCAGCTGACGGTCATCACCGGCCTGTCCGGCAGCGGCAAGAGCTCGCTCGCTTTCGACACGATCTATGCCGAGGGGCAGCGGCGCTACGTGGAGTCGCTGTCCAGCTACGCCCGCCAGTTCCTGGAGCTGATGGGCAAGCCGGACGTGGACAGCATCGAGGGTCTGTCGCCGGCCATCTCCATCGAGCAGAAGACCACCAGCCGCAACCCGCGCTCGACCGTCGGCACCGTCACCGAGATCCACGATTACATGCGCCTGCTGTGGGCGCGGGCCGGCATCCCCTATTCGCCGGCCACCGGCCTGCCGATCGAGGCGCAGACGGTGAGCCAGATGGTCGATCGCGTGATGGCGATGCGCGAGGGCACGCGGCTGCTTCTGCTCGCACCCGTGGTGCGGGACCGCAAGGGCGAATACCGCAAGGAGCTGGCGGAGCTGCAGCGGCGCGGGTTCACCCGCGCCAAGGTGGACGGCACGCTGTACGACGTCTCCGAGGTGCCGGCGCTGAACCGGAAGACCAAGCATACGGTCGAAGCCGTGATCGACCGCATCGTGGTCCGCGCCGGCGTGGAGCAGCGGCTGGCCGACAGCTTCGAAGCCGGGCTGGGCATGGTGACCGACGGCATCGTCTATGCCGAGGATGCCGATTCCAGCGCGCGCACCGTCTTCTCCTCGCGTTTCGCCTGCCCGGTCAGCGGCTTCACCATCGAGGACATCGAGCCGCGGCTGTTCAGCTTCAACTCGCCGCATGGCGCCTGCCCGGCCTGCGACGGGCTCGGCGTGGAGACGTTCTTCGACCCGGCCATGGTGGTGCCGGATGAGCGGCGCAGCCTGGCCGAAGGGGCGGTGGCGCCCTGGACGGGGGCGATGAGCCCGTATTTCGATCAGACGCTGCAAAGCCTGGCACGCCACTTCAAGGTGACGACGCGCACTCCCTGGGCGGAGCTGCCGCAGCGTGTGCGCGACGCGATCCTGAACGGGTCCGGCGAGACGCCGATCGAGATGACCTACAAGGACAGCGTGCGCGCCTACACGGTCAAGAAGCCGTTCGAGGGTGTGCTGCGCAACCTGGAACGCCGCTGGCGCGAGACCGACAGCGCCTGGGTGCGCGAGGAGATGGGCCGCTATCAGGCGGAGAAGCCGTGCGAAATATGCAACGGCGCGCGGCTGAAGCCCGAGGCGCTGGCGGTGCGGATCGACGGGCAGACGATCGCGGCGGCCTCCGACCTGTCCATCCGGCACGCGCTGGACTGGTTTCGCACGGTTGAGGGAACGCTGACCCCGCAGCGCGCCGAGATCGCGCGGCGTATCCTGCGCGAGATCGTGGAGCGGCTGCAATTCCTCGTCGATGTCGGGCTCGACTACCTGTCCCTCTCGCGGGGATCGACCACGCTGTCGGGTGGTGAAAGCCAGCGCATACGGCTCGCCAGCCAGATCGGCAGCGGGCTGACCGGCGTGCTGTATGTGCTCGACGAACCCTCCATCGGCCTGCACCAGCGCGACAATGAGCGGCTGCTGGGCACGCTGCGGCGGCTGAAAGGCCTGGGCAACACCGTGCTGGTGGTCGAGCACGACGAGGACGCGATCCGCCAGGCCGACTACCTGATCGACATGGGGCCGCGCGCCGGCATCAACGGCGGCCACGTGATCGCGCGCGGCACGCCGGCGGAGGTCGCGGCCAATCCCGCCTCGCTGACCGGCGATTACCTCAGTGGGCGTCGCCGTATCGAGGTGCCGGCGCGGCGAAAAGCTTACGATCGGAACCGCCTGCTGACCGTGGTGGGTGCGACCGGTCATAACCTGAAAAACGTTACCGCCTCGTTTCCCCTCGGCACGTTCACCTGCGTGACCGGCGTGTCCGGCGGCGGCAAATCCACGCTGGTCGTGGATACGCTTTATAAAGCAACGTCGCGTAAGCTCATGGGATCGGGCGAGGTGCCGTCCGCACATACGCGGATCGACGGGTTGGGAGAACTGGACAAGATCATCGACATCGACCAGTCGCCGATCGGCCGAACGCCGCGCAGCAACCCCGCCACCTACACGGATCTGTTCGCACCCATTCGCGACTGGTTTGCCGAGCTGCCGGAAAGCCGGATGCGCGGCTACAAATCCGGCCGGTTCAGCTTCAACGTCAAGGGCGGGCGGTGCGAAGCATGCCAGGGCGACGGCGTGCTGAAGATCGAAATGCATTTCCTGCCGGACGTCTTCGTGACCTGCGACACCTGCCGCGGCGCGCGCTACAATCGCGAGACGCTGGAGATCAAGTTCAAGGGCCGCTCGATCGCCGAGGTGCTGGCGATGACGGTCGATGAGGCGGAACCGCTGTTCTCGGCCGTCAACCGCATACGCGACCGGTTGCAGATCCTGCAACGCGTGGGTCTGGGCTATATCAGCCTGGGCCAGCAATCGACGACCTTGTCGGGCGGCGAGGCGCAACGGATCAAACTGTCGAAGGAACTGGCGCGCCGGGCGACCGGACGCACGCTCTACATCCTGGACGAGCCCACCACCGGGCTGCATTTCGAGGACGTGCGCAAGCTGCTGGAAGTGCTGCACGCGCTGGTCGACCAGGGCAACACCGTCGTGGTGATCGAGCACAATCTGGAAGTCATCAAGACCGCCGACTGGGTCATCGACATGGGTCCGGAAGGCGGGGATGGAGGCGGCCGGATCGTGGCCGAGGGCACGCCGGAGATGGTTTCGGCCAACCAGGCGAGCCACACCGGCCGGTTCCTGGCACCACTGCTCCCCGTCTCTCCCCCGGCCAGGACACGCCGGCGGGCTTGACCCGGCCGGCCAGCGGTGCGGGTGCTGCCGCTTCCCACCCGGGCCATGATGCTGTATGACATCTCGTAACGTTTACGCAACGTAGAACCGACGTTGCGGAGACTGCGCCCATCCTGGACGGCCGGAGCCTGCCCATGACACTCACAGACACGCATGTGCCGCTCTGGGTCTTTGTCGCGCTCTGCGTTGCCGGCTTTCTGGCGATACTGCTCATAGCCGGGCGATCGCTCGTGTTCATCGACAATGACAGCTACGGCGTCGTCGAACGCAAATGGTCACTGCGCGGCGGCCGCAACTCCGGTTTCATGGCGTTGCAGGGCGGCCCGGGCTTCCTGCCGGACACCATCAAGGGCGGCTGGCATCGTTTCCCGCCCTTCCAGTACCGGGTTCACCGCCAGAAACTGATCACGGTGCGAAGCATCGGCTACCTGTTCGCCCGGACTGGCGCGCCGCTGGCCGAGGGCCAAGCGCTGGCAGCCTGGCCTGGCGACGTGGACCCGGGCGACGCTGCTGCCTTTCTCGCCGGCGGCGGCCAGGGCGGGCCGCAGCGGCGCATCCTGCGTGCGGCCACCTACGCCATCAACACCGCGCTGTTCGTCGTGCTGACCGATGAGGGTGTGCGCCAGATTCCGCTTGGCGATCCGGACCGCGCCAGCCAGATGCACGCGCTCATCACGCGCGCCACGGCTACGAGCCGGTGGTCATCGACAGCGATCGTGTCGCGGTGGTGACCGTGCAGGACGGGCCTGCGCTGGACCATGGCGAGATCATAGCGCCCACCGTCGGCACCGACGCGAAACTGCCCGCCGCCTTCCATAATTCGTTTCAGGACGTACCGAAATTCCTGGCCGCCGGTGGCCGGCGCGGCCGGCAGGAACAGGTGCTGGTCGAAGGCACCTACTACATCAACCGCCTGTTCGCGACGGTGGAGATGACGACCAAGACGCAGATCGGCATCGGCAACGTTGGCGTGGTGATAAGCTACACGGGCCCCAGAGGCGACGATCTGTCGGGCGATGAGTACCGGCACGGACAACTCGTGGCGCAAGGCCAGCGCGGCGTGTGGCAGGTGCCGCTGCAGCCAGGCAAATACGCGGTCAACCCGTTCGCTCAGGACGTCAAGCTGGTTCCCACCACCAACTTCCAGCTGCGTTGGATCGAGAACTCGCCCAACGATACGCATAATTTCGATGCCAACCTGTCCGAGATACGGCTGATCACGCGCGACGCATTCGAGCCGATCCTGCCTTTGTCGATCGTGGTGCACATCGCACAGGACGACGCACCGTACGTGGTCCAGCAATTCGCCGAAATCGGCAAGCTGGTGGACCAGACGCTGGACCCGATGGTCAGCGCCTGGTTCAAGGACGCGGCGCAAGAAATGACGCTGATCGAGCTTATCGCCAAACGCGCCGAGCTGCAGGCCAAGGCGCTGGGCGAGATGAAGCTCCGCTTCAGAAATACCGTCTGCAGGTCATGGAAGTCATGATCGGCACCCCGCGCGCCATGCCCGGTGACAAGCATATCGACACGGTGTTCGAACAGCTGCGCGTGCGCCAGGTCGCGCGCGAGCAGGCGGCCACTTACGAGAGCCAGCAGGAAGCGGCGCTGAAAGAGCGTGTGCTCAACGAAGCGCGGGCCGTGGCGCAACAGCAGACCGCGCTGACCGCATCGAAGGTCGCGATCCAGGTCGCTCAGAACGAAGGCGAGGCGCAGCTGCAACGACGCGAACGCGAGGCGGCTGCCATCAAGATCACCGCGGCCGCCGAAGCCGAGCGCACCCGGGTGAGCGGCCAAGCCGAAGCCGATCGCACGCGCGCTTTGGGCGAGGCAGAGGCGGCGGCCACCAAGGCACAATCCGACGCGCTGGGCGGCCCCGACGCGGCGTTGCGCAAGGCGATCGCGCAGCTCGCGGCCGACGCGATGCAGCATGCCAGCCAACCGCTGGTGCCGCAGATCGTGCTTGGCGAGAGGGGCGCGTCGGGGGTGGTGGACATGCTGATGGCCATGTCCTTGGCAAACGGCACCGTTGGGCAGGCCGTGCGGGCAAACGCGGCGTCGTGAGGCCGCTTTCCTGTGACAGCGGAACAGACCGCTTCCGCCCACCCGAAGCTCTACTGCTGTTGGACGGGCAGCAGGTGCGATCGGATGTTTCCACCCGATAGCGCCCTGCGCTACGCCGCCATCAACCCTGCGAACCGGGCTATGTTGACCAGCTGTGCATCCCTCGCGAGTCGAGCGGCACCGTCAGCCGTCCTGTGGCGCATGGCGACGGCACGCCAAAGCTGCTGGTCCAGACGGCAACATTCGTGCAGTCGCTCTAATGCCGCGTCCGAAAGCTCACGATCGAGGGGTCGGCGCGAGTGCGCGGGCACGGCCGGTGTTTCGTTGCGGCGCCGCAGCACAAACGGTCGCCCAAGCCAGCCCTGCAATCGGTCCGGTAGCTCGGGGCTTTCCGCCACGTCGACAAAATTGAACACTGACAGGCGGTCGAGTGCTTCCCCGATCAGCGCCGCGTTGTGCTCGTGCGCGATGAAGCCGCCTTCGGGAATAAGCGCGTGCGGCCAGAGCAGCATTCGGATTGCCTGATTGTCGGTCTGGCAGGCCACGCGGGCGTCGCTCAGAAAAACCCCGAGCGGCAGGCGTGACAGCCGCACCACCTCGCCCCACGCACCCCAACCGGCGAGCCGGCCGTCATCGTGACCGCGCCAGAACAGCCAGTGCGACAGGAGGCGCGAGACCGGTTCGCGCAGCACCGTCATTAACTGGGCGTGGCCATAGCGGGCTTGCAAGGTGGACAGGGCGAAATGCCCGGCGATGAGATCGGCATCCGGCAACGCCTCCGGCGCGGCATAGACCGCCGCACGGGTGATGTCGTCGAAGCTGTCGAACGCGTCGAAGGCGCCGAACAGCACGCGGTCGAAACCGGTCAGCGCGCGAGGCGGCTGAACGGCCGAGGCCAAGCCGTCTGTCAGGCTGGTGCCGAAGCATTTCGGTATGTGCATGAGCGCCAACGGGCGCGAAGCGTCGTATGTCCAGCACGGCGCGCCGGACTTGCCTGCCGGCTGCACTACCAGATGCGTCCCTCGCGCCTGCCATGCTCCGCATAATGCGTCCATGGGTTGGCGCGGGCGGCGAGCACATCCTGGTTGCGGGCCAGGTAACGCCGTGCATCGAACGATGCAGGTAGGGTCGCCGACAGTTCGGACGAGGGCTCCAGCACGGCGAGGAACGCATCGACCTCAGCCAGCACGGCCTCGTCGATCACGTATTGATGCGGCTTGCGCAGGACCCAGCGATCCGGCCCGAGTTCGATGCGCTGATCGGGTGAGGGAAAATCCACCTCTGTCCAGTAATGCGTCACGATCGAACGCCGCGTCTGCGCGCGGTCGGCGATCGGGCTGCCGCCATGCAGGAGTTGCGCGTGCCAGATCAGCACGTCGCCAGGCTCGGCGGTGAAAAACTCCTTCTTCAGCCTGTGCTCGGCCACGATCCTGTCGATATGCGCCGCCGCCCCTGTCTCCAGCTCGGAGAAGATCGCGTTGGTCTTGCCATGCGAGAACCGGTAGGGCTCGATCAGGTGAGATTTCGGATAGTAGTACACCGGCCCGTTGCGTGCGGTCACCGGGTCGAGCGCGATCCAGGACGCCGCCATCATGTTGGGCGTCTCGGACGGCATGAAGAACGTATCGAAATGTGGGTATTGCTGGCTTCCCCACTCGAAAAACAGCGAGTTGCAGACCAGCGGCGTGGCGCCGAGCAGGGATTTCACCGCCCCCGCGAGCGCCGGCGCCGTACACGCGTCACGAACCAGGTCATCGACCAGATGCAGGTCCAGCAGCTTGTAGGGTCGTGTGCGCGCCGCCTCGCCAACCTTGGCGAAGAACGACCGTGCCTCGTCCGGCAGCCCAAAATTCACGTCGATCGCCACATCGGCCACCTGCGCCCGCGTCGCCCAAAGCCGATCCAGACGCTCGCGCAACGCTTCGACCGCATCCGGCGAAAACAGGCCGGGCAAGACAAGGAAGCCGTTCTCGTCGAACGAGCGCTTCTGGTCTTCGGTCAACATGCCTGATGGATGCCTGATCTTCGGCAAGAACCTCTCCCGCAAGCGCGCTAATGCGAAGTCCGGCATGGCCTGTCCTCAAACAAATACACCTAGCCCAGAAGCCGGCCGATCACTCGCGCCGTATAGTCCACAACCGGAATGATACGCCCATAATTGATGCGTGTGGGCCCGATCACCCCGATCGCGCCCACAATCCGGTCCGCCTCGTTGCGCGCGGGGGCGACAATCATGGACACGCCGGAGCTGCCGAACACGGCACTTTCCGCGCCGATGAAGATGCGCACGCCCTCGGATTGCTCGGCCAGTTCCAGCAGCCGCAGCATCGTCTCCTGCGTTTCCAGCCGGTCGAACAGCACCTGGATCGCCGCCAGATTCTCGATCTGCGTTACATCGGCCAGCAGCCTTGCCTGGCCGCGCACGATCAGGCTGCCGCCGCGGCCCTGCTCCGTCCATGTCGCCAGCCCCGCCTCCACCACACCCGCGGCCAGCGTGTCCAGTTGCCCGCGATCGGCCGCCATCTCGTCGGCCACACGCCGCCGCAACTCGATCAACGTGCGCCCTGCCGCCCGCGCGTTGAGGTAGTTGGCGGCCTCGGTCAGTGCGGAAGGCGGCAACCCGGGCGGAATCTCGATCACCCGGTTTTCCACCTGTCCGTCGGCGGCGACCAGGATCACCAGCGCACGGCCCGAGCCGAGCGAGGCGAACTCGATGTGCTTGATAGCGCCGTCTGATTTCGGCGCCAGCACCATCCCCGCGGCCTGGCTGAGCCCGGACAGCATCGCGGACGCGTCGGCCAGCGTGTCCTGCAGGCTGCGCCCGTGGCCCGCCAGTTGCCGGCTGATGGAGCTACGCTCCTCGGCCGACAGATCGCCGAATTGCAGCAGCCCATCGACGAACAGCCGCAGCCCCCGCTCCGTCGGCAGCCGCCCGGCGCTGGTATGCGGCGCGAACAGCAGCCCCGCCTCCGTCAGATCCGACATCACGTTGCGGATCGTGGCGGGCGAGAGCGCGATCGGCAGGCGGCGGGCCAATGTGCGGCTGCCCACAGGTTCACCGGTGCCGACATACTGCTCCACGATCTCGCGCAGCACGGCGGCGGCGCGTGGATCGAGGGCGGGGGGGAGTGGCTTGGAGTCCATACGGCGACGATAGCGAGGACGACAAGAGAAAGGAAGGAAGGTCTTCTTTTCTGAAGAAAAGAAGCAAAAGACTTTTAGTCATTGAAGCGCGCCAAATGAACAAAAGTTTTTTGGTCCTTTTTTTCAAAAAAGGACTGCTTTCTTTCCTTTCCCTTCGATCCGTGTAATCACCCCCAGCATGCGCCTCAACGACCGCCCCCCCGCCACCCTCCGCCGCGTCTCCATAGAACCCGGCTTCTCCCACCACGCCGAGGGCAGTTGCCTGATCCGCATGGGCGGCACGGAGGTGCTGTGCACTGCCAGCGTGGAGCCGAAGGTGCCGCCCTTTCTGCGTGGCAAGGGGCTGGGCTGGGTCACCGCCGAATACGGGATGCTGCCGCGGGCCACGCACACGCGTGGCGACCGGGAGGCGGCGCGCGGCAAGCAATCCGGCCGCACGCAGGAGATACAGCGGCTGATCGGACGCTCGTTGCGCGCTGTCACCGACCGCGCGTCGATGGGCGAGATGTCGGTGGCACTCGATTGCGACGTGCTGAACGCCGATGGCGGCACGCGCTGCGCCAGCATCACCGGCGCGTACGTGGCGCTGGCCCTGGCGTTCCGCAAACTGGTCGCCAACAAGGTTCTGGCCGCCGTGCCGCTGCACAGCCAGGTTGCCGCCGTATCCTGCGGTCTGGTCGGCGGCACCGCGTTGCTCGATCTCGATTATGCCGAGGATAGCGGTGCGGAGGCGGATGCCAACTTCGTGCTGACCGAGACAGGGATCGTCGAAATCCAGGGCACGGCGGAGCAGTCGCCGTTCAGCGAGGAACAGTTTGCCGAGCTGATGCGCCTGGCCCGCCTGGGCACCGCACATCTGTTCGAGGCGCAGCGTGCCGCACTCGCCTGACGCGCCTCGTCGCATCGCGCGCGGGGAACGGCTGGTGCTGGCAACACATAATGCGGGCAAGCTGCGCGAGATGGCCGAGCTGGTGCAGCCGTTCGGGATCGAACTGGTCAGCGCCGGCGCGCTTGGCCTGCCGGAGCCGGAGGAGACGGCGGAGGATTTTTGGGGCAATGCGCGACTGAAGGCGCTGGAAGCCGCGCGCGGCGCGGGGCTGCCGGCGTTGTCGGACGATTCCGGCTTCTGCGTGGCCGCGCTGGGCGGCGCGCCGGGCGTACACTCCGCGCGCTGGGCCGGGCCGCAGCGCGATTTTTCGGCTGCCATGGCGCGCGTGCAGCGCGAGCGCGGGGACGATCCGAACCCGCACGCCTGGTTCGTGTGTGTGCTCTGCCTTGCCTGGCCGGACGGCGAGACCGCCAGTTTCTACGGCCGCGTCGAGGGCGAGATCATATGGCCGCCGCGCGGCACGCTCGGTTTCGGCTACGATCCCATGTTCGTGCCGCGCGGCGAGATGCGCAGCTACGGCGAGCTGCCGCCGGCCGAGAAGCACGCGGCCAGCCACCGCGCGCGCGCGATGGCGCAGCTTACCACCGCGTGTTTTCCATAGAAGCTTCCCCCCTGACCGGGCTTGTCCCGGTCATTGACGCGGTAGTCGCGTAAGTTCGCCTAACAGCTAAAGTCCGAACTGATAAATACCTGTACAAGCGATTCCGCGCCTCAATGCCGCATTGGGAAGGCCGATCGAAATCATCTGCGAACGCAGATAGCAGCGGCACCAAATCTTGACTCGTCATTGCGAGCGAAGCGAAGCAATCCATGGCTACACGATACATGCTTCACGCTTGAACCGTGGATTGCTTCGCTGCGCTCGAAATGACGACCGTGAAACGTTCAACCAATTACAACTTCGAGCCGCTATCACTCAATGGACGCCTGGGCACAGGACTTGGTAGCACTGTGCAGGTTGCCAGACAGCCTCATTCACCCCTCATCCGCATACGGATTAACCGTCCCCCGCCCATCGATCCGTATCGGCGTCCCAGGCAACGGAAAATTCTCCCGCAAACTGTTCACCAGATACCGCCGATACTCCTCCGGCATCTGTTCCGCCCGCGTGCCGAAGATCAGGAATGTGGGCGGCCGTGCCTTTGCCTGCGTCACATACCGCAGTTTCAGGCGGCGCCCCTCCACCATGGGCGGCGGATGGCGCTCCAGCGCGCCCTCGAACCATCGGTTCAGCGCGCCGGTCGCCACCCGCGTGTTCCACACGCGCGCGGCCCCGCGCACCGCCGGCAGGAATTTCTGCACGCCCGCGCCGGTCTCCGCCGACAAGGTCACCACCGGCAGGCCGCGCATCTGCGTCATGCTGCATTCCAGCCGGTCGCTGATGGCTTTGCGAGTCTTGTCGCGATCCTCCACCGCGTCCCATTTGTTCAGCACCAGCACGCAAGCCCGCCCCTCGCGCTCCACCAGGCGCGCGATCTGCAAATCCTGCTCGTGCAGGCCGAGTTGCGCATCGACCGTCAACGCCACCACCTCGGCCATCTTCAACGCCTCGATGCTGGCGCTGACCGACATTTTTTCCAGCGCTTCCTCCACGCGCGCCCGCCGGCGCAAGCCGGCCGTATCGACCAGCTCGATATCCCCCTCCGGGTCGCGCAGGATGGTCGCCACCGCATCGCGCGTCAGGCCTGGCTCCGGGCCGGTGATCATCCGTTCCTCGCCCACCAGCCGGTTCAGCAGCGTCGATTTGCCGGCGTTGGGCCGCCCCACGATCGCGAGTTTCAGCGGCCGCGTCCCTTCCCCCTCCGGCGCGTCCTCGGCTTCCGGCGGCAGCGCCTCGGCGATCTCGCGCATCAGGTCGGCGATACCCTCGTTGTGCTCGGCGGAGATGGCCAGCGGGTCGCCCAAGCCAAGCGAATACGCCTCCATCGCCTGCGCCATGCCCAGCCGCCCCTCGGTCTTGTTGGCGACCAGCAGCACGGGGCGGTTCTGCCGGCGCAGCCAGTTGGCGAAATGCTCGTCGGCCGGCGTCACCCCCACACGCGCATCGATCACGAACACGATCAGATCCGC
Source organism: uncultured Acetobacteraceae bacterium (assembly GCA_964252425.1). GTDB lineage: Bacteria > Pseudomonadota > Alphaproteobacteria > Acetobacterales > Acetobacteraceae > BOG-908. The sequence continues at coordinate 3,208 of CAXUNK010000012.1, read as the reverse complement.
CTGGCCCACCGCCGCCTCGCTGCTCGCGCGCATGCGGCCATAAATCGCTTCGGGATCGCTCTCCTCCAGCCCCGCCGTATCAACCAGCCGCACCAGCCGCCCGCGCAGCATGGCTTCGGCATCCTTGCGGTCGCGCGTCACCCCGGGCGTGTCCGACACGATCGCGGACCGGCGCCCGGACAGGCGGTTGAACAACGTGGATTTCCCGACGTTGGGCCGTCCGGCTATGACGACCGTGGGTGGCATTCTTCAAACTTCCAAAGAAAGACGTTCTTTCGTGAAAGAAAGAACCAAAGAACTTTTGCTTACTTGAACGCGGTCAGCTTGCCGTCATCCGTCAGGATCAGCACCGTGCCCTGCGCGATCGTGGGTGGGGTGGAGGCGGTGTCGCTCAGGGTCGAGCTCGTCACCAGCGCGCCGCTGACCGGGTCCACCACCGCCATCTTGCCGCGGTCGCTCAGCAGAACCAGCTTGCCGCCCACCATCGCCGGACCCGTCCAGGTGATCAGCCCCTTGCTCTTGTTCGGGTTGTTGAACCTGGGCAGGTCGGTCACCCAATGCACCGCGCCATCGTCGCGGCCGACCGCGGCCAGCTTCTGCTCGGTGCTGACCACGTACATGAACTCGCCCGCCATCCACGGCGTGCTGGTGCCGGCCACATCGCGCTGCCACACCCGGCGTCCGGAGCGTATGTCGAGCGCCGCCATCAGCCCGCCCAGGCCGATGGCGAAGGCCAGGCCGTTATCGATCAGGGGCGCCGCCCGGACCGAGCCGAAATCGGACAGGGTCGCCTGGCCTTTCAGCCCGCCCATGTTGTCGGTCCAGATCAGCGTCCCGCTCTCGGCACGCAGCGCGGTCAGGTCGCCGGACTCGAACCCGGCCACCAGAACGCCATCCGCATAGGCCGGGGAGGCCTGGCCGATCGTGCCCGTGTTAGACGGCACGCCCTGGTGCGACCACTGGAACTTGCCATCCTCCAGCGCAAACACCTGCAACTGCTGGTCCATGCACACGACGTAGAGCCGGCCGTCGCCGATCGCGGGCGAACTGCGCGCCGGCGCCGTCAGCGCGGTGCGCCAGATGATGTGGCCGTCGGACAGATCGAGGCACAGCGCCTCCGCCCGGCCCGTCACGGCATATAACCGGCTGCCCTCGATCGCGATGCCGCCGCCCAGATTGCCGCTGCGCGCCTTTTTCGGCTTGGTCACCGCGCGCCAGGCCAGATGTCCGGTGGCCAGGTCGAAGGCCGCCACCACGCCTTCCGTGTCCATGGTGAAAACCCGGCCGCCGGCGATCAGCGGCTGCGCGGTGATGCGCGTGCGATACGCCCCGCCATGGCCGATCTCGACCGACCAGGCCTTGGTCAGGCCGCCCGCCAGATTGCCGTTCACATGCGTCGGCGTGCCGCCATATTGCAGCCAGTCCGCGTTCGTCACCGCCGGCGGCAGGGTCACCGGGTCGATCGAATCGATCTGCAGGCCGCGCAGGCTCGCCAGCACCGGTTCGCGATTGCCCGGCACCGGTTTTTTCGCTTCGTCCGTCAAAAAGTCGAACCAGCTGCAGGCCGACAAGGCCGGCAGCAGCAAAGGCAGCATCAGTGCGGCACGGCGCGGCAAGCCGGGCGCCCGTGGCAGTTCGTCGTGGGCCTGCGGAATCGAGGTCACTCCTGGTGTTACTTGGGCGGCGCCGCGTGTGCAGGGGCGGGCTCGGCGCCCATGTCCGGCAGCGTCGTGAGCAGGTCGGCCGCCATCTCGCGCACGCCGTCCGGCACGTCACGCTCGGCGGACAGGCGCCGCATGATGCCGGCCGCCTCGCGCACATTGCCGGTGCGTATGTCGATCAGCGCGATGACCTGATCGGCCATCGAGCGCCAGGGATTGTCCGCCCCCGTCAGGCTCTGCAGGCGCTGCTTCAGCAGGGCGGGATTGCCGGTGTCGGCCTGGTGCTGCGCGCTGGTCAGCGTCGCCAGATCGCGCAGCAGCGCGGGCGCGGCCCGGTCGTCGGACACCGCCTGCCAGTTCTGGACCGCCTGCGCCTGCTGGCCGGTCTGCCATTGCAACGCCGCCAGCCGCAGCCGCGCCAGCACGCGATACCCGTCCGGCCCGGTCCCGGCGATGTCGCTCAGGGCAGAAGCGGCCTGCGATGCCTCCGCGTCCGGCTTGGCCATCGGCGGCCCGGCCAGCACGTGGTCGGCCTGCTTGGACGCGTCAATGAATTTCTCGGCAGCCGCATCTTCGCGCGCCTGGCGGTGCTGCTGCCATGCGACGTAGCCGCCTGTCCCGACCAGGATTGCCAGAAGCAGCGCGATCACTGCGCCGGCGTAGCGCCGCCCCAGCGCACGCGCCCGCTCGGCCCGCAGGTCTTCCTCAACCTCGTCGAAAATATCAGGCATGGTCCCTCGGCTCGCGGCCCGGACCATAGCGGCGGCCGGGATGACGCGAAACCCCTGCCCGGTCGTCAGGGGTCGGGCGTCGGTCGTCAGACGGGAAACGCTTTGTTCATGCTGGCTCGGCATGATCGGAGGGGTGAGGTTTGTCCTGACTTGCGTTGTAGGGTTGGCAGGGTGCGCGGCGCCCAGGGCGCCGATCGTGGCGCGGCCGCCGTTCGAAATGCCGTTCTGCACCCGTACGCTCGGGAGCGCGGAATGCTTCGCCGACCCCTTCGCCTTGCCCGACCACCCTGCATCCCAGGGCGATATGCCGGTTCGCCTCCTGCCGCCGCCCGCGCCCTGGTGGCACATTGCCATCGCGCCTTTGGCTGACATAAAGTAAGAGCAAGGAAGGTCTTCTTTTTCGACAAAAAGAAGCAAAAAGCTTTTGCTTGTTCGCCTGCACCACGGCTCATAACAGTTCTGCCGAAGCGGTTCTGGCAGACACACGCTCACGCGCTCACCCCACTTCACCCTGGCGCGCCAGCGTGGTCCCCAGCAGCTCGATCTGGCGTGCCAACCGGTCCAGCCGCTCGCCTCCTGTGGTCGCGGCGGGCCTGGGCGGCAGCACCCTTCCTTCGGCCAGCGCGGTCAGCGCCTGCACCGACCAGCGGCACACCGCATCGCCTGACGAGAGTTGCCCGCCGGGCGCGAGCGACAGCGCGGCCAGGCGCCCGGCAATGCGACGCAACGTGGCGTCGGCCACCAGCACGGCCTGCAGCCGGTCGCGCTGACCCCGGCGCGGCTCGTGCATGGCCCGCTGCAGCGACGCCTCAAGAT
>CAXUNK010000011.1:0-29954 GCA_964252425.1 uncultured Acetobacteraceae bacterium | reverse complement strand
GGCGCGGGGGTTCGGCCGCGTCCTCATGGTCCGGCGGGGGGTGGTTGGCCGCGTCGTGGGGTTCCGGCGGCGCCGCCCCCGCCGCGGGGGGGGCGGGCTTCTTCCGCGTCCGACTGCCTGCGGCCTTCTTGGGTGTTGCGGCTTCCGTGCCTCTCTCGTGAGCCGCGCCAGTGGTAGCCGGCGCAGCGGCGACCGGGGCACGTGTGCCCCGGTCGGTCGGCTCGGGGACGGCCGCCGGAGCGGCTTCGACAGCAACTTGTTGGGTGACGGCGGCCTTGCTTGTCACTTCCACCGGCAACGCCGGCGAGGGTGCTGGTGCCGGTTCGGGGCGTGCGATCGGTTTTACGATCGGCGCCTTCAGCAGCAGCTTCGTGAAGGTCTTGTCTGCATAATAGATGATCCGATCGGCCAGGATCGGCCGCATGCCGGGCGACAGGATGATGCACTTTCGGGGCGAGAGCGTGCGCACTTCCTGCGGCAGCATCAGCGCGCGGCGCTGATCGGATGTCGTCTTGGAGTCCGTGTTCTTCTGCGACAGCAGCGAGCCGGCCCGGCTGCGCGACACGGCCGAAACCGTGTTGTAGCCAAGGCGCTCGGAAATCTCGCGCGACAGCTCCAGATCGTCGGTGCCGAAGACAATCTCGACGCCGCAGTTCTCCATGATGGTCCGCGCCAGCTCCGGCCCGTAGGCAGCCCGGAGCTGCGCCTTGGATTGGATCACCATGAGGAAGCGCACGCCGTAGCTGCGCACCCAGGCGAACGCTTCAGCGACTTTCTCCATGCGGCCGAGGATGGGAAATTCATCCAGGAGGATGAGCAGCTTGCGACGGAGCAGCGGATTGAACCGCGGTTCGCCTTGTTGTGCAGTGATGTCGAGGAGCTGCTGGAAGAACAGTGTCAGCAGGGGCCTCAGACGTTCCACATTGTCCGGCGACACGCCGACATAAATCGCCATCAGCCGTTTGCGCAGGTCGCGCAGGTCGAAATCGCTCTCGGCCGTGGCCTGGTCGATCAGCGGGTTGTTCCAAATCTCCAGCCGCGCGGTGACGGAACGCCGCACCGAATTGACCAGGTTTTCCGAGCCGGCGAGGTAATCGCTCAGTGCGCTGATGACAGCCTGAGAATATGGCCGGTTGTCCTGCTTCGCGTTCTCGATCGTCCGCTTCAGATAGAGCGGCCCATCGCCGCGCGTCAGGATGCGGTACACCTCGCCGACGGTGAATGGCAGGTCGGGCGACTCCGACAGCAGCGCGCCCACGCCGTTGAAGGCGCTCCGCGCCGATGCGCGCCAAAAATCCTCATCGCCGGCGACGCTCGGGAACAGCACCTGGCCGATGCGCTGGATATCATCGAAGGCGGCGGCGGTCCCGCGTTTGACGTAGGTGAACGGGTTGTAGCGCGTCGTCCGGCCTTCCTGATCCAGCGGATCGAAAAGATGGACTTCTTGATGGCAGAAGGCGCGAATGCCGGCAGTCAGCCGATAGATGTCCTTCTTGGGATCGAAAACCACCATGCTGCCGTCCCACAGCAAGGCATTTGGATTGACGATCGAGACGCCCTTGCCGCTACCGGTTGGTGCGTACAGGCCGACATGCTGCTCACCAGCATAGCGCAGGTAGCCGCGATGCTGGCCGCAGAGGATGCTTTCCTTCCGGCCGCGAAAGCGGGATTGCAGCTCGCCATTTCCGGCGAACCCGGTTTCTCCATGCAGGGATTCGTTTGCACGCCGCAGGAGGAACGCCGTGCCAATCGCCACGACAATCAAGCTGGCGCCTGCGGCGCCGATCGAGGCCCACTTGATGACGCGCGGATCGTTCGGATAGACGCGCCAGTAGGCATAGACTTCCAGGAATGGCAGCCGGTGCTGGAGTTTCCACAGACCGGTGCCGACAACGAAGATAGCGGACGCCAGGAACACCCATCCGGCGGCCAGGGCAGCAACAGCGCCGACGATCAGCCCAGCCTTCGCAGCAGGACGCAATTCGGAAAACACGAGAGCCATGATGGACTCCTCCGGAGGGGCAGAACTATTCGGCGGCGACGCGGACCGGATTTCTGTCCATCGCATTGATGTCGGCGCCTCGCTTTCGTGCCGGGTCGTAATAGACTTCGGTAATGCGGAAGCTCCCGGTGGACCGGTCACAATGCGCAACCACATCGACGAGTTGAAAGATCAGCTTGTGAATGTCGGCGTCGGAAAGATGCCTGCCGGCTTCGTGCTGTTTGACCATCAGCGTCATCACATCGAAGGCGCCGTATGTGCTTTCCGAGTGCAGCGTCGTGATGCTGCCCGGGTGGCCCGAGGCGACACCGCGCAGATAAGTGAAGGCCGAGCCGTCGCGCAGCTCCTGCAGAAGCACGCGATCGGGCCGCATCCGCAGGCACGCCTCCAGAAGATCGCCGGCGGTGACGCGCGACAGGCCCTGGTCGCCCTTGCTGTAGAACAGGTGTGCCTTGTTCGGGTGAGGCACCACCATTTCGGGCGTGTCCTCGATCGTCAGGACACGCTCATGCAGGGGGATGGCACCGATCAGCGCCTTGGCCAGCGTCGTCTTGCCCGAGCCGGTCGCGCCGCACAGGATGATGTTCTTGCGGTGCGCGACGGCGGCCGAGAAAAATGCCGCCCATTCCTTCCGCCCATGTAGGCGGAGCAGCATCGCCTCCGCGGGATCTTCACGCTGGCCCGCGAACTCGGCCGAGCTGAACAGGCCCGAGCTTGCCAGGCCGTCAATCGTTGGCGCCCAGGCGGACGGGCGGCGGATTGTCAGACTCAGGAACCCCAACTCTACCGCCGGCGAGCGGACAATCTGCACCCGCTCGCCATCGGGGAAGACGGTCGCGCAGAGCGGCTTGGTGTCGCTGACATCCTGCTTCGTCATGGCGGCGGCGAGCGTGGCGATGGCTTCCAGGCGATCCAGGTCAAACTCCGGAACCTGGTGCTCTACCCATTCGCTGCCGCCCTCGATGCGCCGCTCGACAAGCACGCGGCGGGGTTCATTCACCACGATGTCCGTGGTCATCGGATCGGCCAGCCAGGCGGCCATCGGCTCGATCAAAAGCCGGAGCGTCTTTTCACCGGCCTTGCTCCCCGCCTTCATCATCGCGCGTAGCCGGCGGGCGTCGTGCGGATGGACTTCAGATCATAGACGCCGCTGAAATCGAGATCGCGGGCGACGTAAATGCTGACGAATTCGCCTTGGTTCTTCCGGATCGTCGGCGGGATGTTGATGCTGTTTTCCAGGGCGATGGCGGCGGCCTGCTGCCCGGCATTGACGCTCGGCTGGTAGAACGACGAGTTGATGCTGCCATTGCCGCCACTGCTGCCGCCGAGAGATGCGCCGGCGACGTTGGCGGCATCGTCCACCAGCGAGAACATCAGCGCCCCGCCGAACCGCTCCCAGAAATGGCCGTCATAGACGCCATCCACACCGGACCGTCCCACGGCGTCGGTTGCCGGTGAGCCGAGGCTGACGATAACGCCGTTCGGCGTTTCCGCGCGCGTCCACAGGATGAAAACGCGGTGCTGGCCTTGCCGCACGCCGCCCTTGAACTCGCCGACAATCTTCGTGCCCTTTTCCATCAGCACCACGGTGCTGTCGTCGGAGAGCACGTCGCGCGGCACCATGCAGGTCGCGAAACCCGGCAGCGTGGAATCCAGAGCCGTCTCGAGTACGCAGGGAATGACGGTGCCCATGGTCACCAGCATGTTCCGGTGCGGCAGGACGGACGCCTTCGATCCGATCATATTCGTGGCCACGAGACTGGCGGCGAGCGCGTTTGAGTTGTCGGTTGGCAGCTCACCCTCCGCGCCGCCGGCCTGTCCCGCCGGCTTGCTGCCGGCGTCTCCAGCGAACTGCATGACCGGTGCCATGCGCGCCTTGTCGAGTGGCGACGGCCCCTGGTTCGTTTGCTGAGGCAGTTGTGCGAGTTGCGCGGGTGCCGGGTGCAGTACGGGTGCCGGTTCGCTCATTGCGACGGGAAGCGGGGGCAGCGGTGCCGGGTCAAAGGCAACGTGCTGCTGCACCTGGTAGTCCGGCTGCTGCCCGGTGTGCCCCTTTTGCGGGTGCCGGGTGAACACCAACACCACCAGCACGACGGCACCCGTGGCGATCACGGCAGCGGCGCGGCCCCCGGTAAAGGATGCACCGCGCCGGCCGGCGACCTCCGAGACATTGCGCTCGCCGGGAAGCGGCGAGCCGGTCGGAGCCTCTTGGGTCGTACTCATGGGGCGGGCTCCTTCACCTGTCGGGAGACATCGGGGGAGACGGTGCCGGTGCCCTGGTGCTGGCCGATCGGATCGAAGCGCCGGTTGAAAATGCAGAGGACCTGGCTGCCGGCGCGGATGCGGAATTGCCGGGCGATGGCATCGACGATCACCCGATCACCGCGCACCGTGCGTGGGACGATCGACTCCGTGCCATCGGCTTTGATTTCGTAGATCACCGGCACTTCCATGTTTCCGGGGAACCGGAAAACCGTCACCTGGCCGTTGTCGCTGACCTCGGTTGGTTGAAGCGCCGCATCGCCTTGGGCCGTGTAAGCCCAGTTCCGAACGCCGTAGAAGAAATCGACATCGAGGCGGGAATCAGCGTCGCGCTTGGCGGCAACCTGAGCGGTTCTTGCAAGCTCCGCCGCCTTCGCCGCCGCCTCATCGGCGGGGTAGCGGAACACGACCTTGAAATAGGTCTGCGGCGTGTTCCGAGTCATATCGCCGTCGCGCACGGTTAGCTCGAAGACGTAGCTGCGCTGAGAGCCGTCCGGCCGCCGAGTGACCACCACCAGGTTGCTCGGGGGCAGCGCCTGGGTGGGCTTGAGGAACATCAGATTGCCCGCCGGTGCGACCAGCCAGGAGGTGGCATCGCCGCCAGCGACCTTTTCGATTGTCTCCGTCGGCGCGAACTCGACCTCGGTCGCGGCACGGATCACGCCCGTGATGTCCACCACGTTCATCGGGTCATAGACCACGGTCCGCACGCGGGGATCGCGCGGCCCGCTGGTCGGAATCTGTTCGGCCCAGGCGGGCACGGCCGTGGCCGCCAGTATGGCTGCCGCTGTCCCAAGGAGTAGCGCCTTCACTGGCCGCCCTCCTGATCCACCGTGTAGCTGGTGACGATGAACCCGAGCGGGTTCGTGTCGCGGTCGCGCACCGACACCGCGGCCGTCGTGTAGGCAAAATCGATCGTCGCCACCCAATGCGTGACCGTCACGTCGTGTTCGGCGCGCGCCACCTTGCGGATGAAGCGCACCTGTGCCTGCGATGGAGACAGCATTGCGATCGACACGATGTCGATTTGCGCGGTCGTGTTGCGAAACTTGACCTGCGGGCTTTCCGCCGTCCGGCCGTTGAACCAGGCCGCATATTGGTTTTGCACCGCCGGCGCGCTCATCAGCGTGGTGGTGCGAAAATTCAGCGCCGCGTCGGGATAGACGTAGCCTTCGCGCACCTGGACATACCGGGCGAGAAAGTAGCGGCTGATCGCCTCGTTGTACGTTTTCGGCCCATCGGTGAGGCCGCTGACGGTATCGACAATGCCCGTGGCGGTATCGACGCGGATCACGAACGGCACGACGGTCTTGAGCGGCGTGAGGCCGGCGACGGCCAGGCAAGCCGTGGCCGCGACGGCCGACGCCACAAGCGCCACGGTCCAGGCCAGCCGGGTGCTCCGCTTGAGGCTGCGCGTGCGGTCCTGCTCGAAGGTCCGAACTTCCTTGAAATACGCCTTCAACGAGCCTTCGTCGGGGCTGATCGTGGCGGCAAGCTGGGGCGTGCTGCGCCCCTTCATGACGGCGTTCATGAGCGCGCGCCAAGGTTGAGGGCAGCGAACGTCGCCGTGCCCGGCAAGCAGGCGGATTTCAAATCGTTCTCGGTTGAGGACCATTTGCCGGGGTTCAGGACCCGAATTTGCCCCTCGCATTTGGGCAACGGCTTTTCAGCGGCGCAGGCGGACAGTAGGGCGGCGACGGCGAGCGCCAACAGGATGCGCCCGGGTTTTTGCCACCCACGGCGGGGGGAATCACAGCGGGAAGAGGGCCGCATTGCGCAGAAGTTCCTATGTCCGGGAGGAAAGGGGCGGAGATACTGGCCGGGGTGCGCCGCCGCCGGCGATCGCGTTCGGGCGCAGGCGCGCCATCGCCGCGCTCCCAAGGGAGCGCGCGCCGCGCCCGGCCAGATTTTGTGTCTTTGCTGCGGCCATGCCGCCCAGCCGCTCCGCGCCCACCCTGGCCGCGCCCAGCGTGTAGCGGGAGATTTCTGCGGCATGGAACGTGGCGCCCCCGGTAATGCTGGTGACGATCGGGTCGAGCTGCTTGGCCAGCATCCCGAACACGAAGAACATGCCAATCAGGGCGAGGAGCAGACCAACCCGATCAACCGCGCTCCCGCCGCCGGCGATCATCTGGTCCATTTCGTTTCCGGCCGCCGAAATCAGCAAAGCCAGCACGACAACGATAAAAACTTGGAGCACCACGTAATGCAGGGCGGTGAAGGCCCAGCGCTCGAAGAGCATCCGTGTGGGGTTGAACAGCGCGAAGCAAACGAAGATCGGGCCGACCGCCACCACCAGATCGAGGCCGAAGCGCGCGTAGAGGAACAGCACGAACAGGAAGGCGACGACGACGAGCGACACCACCCAGAAAATCAGCACGGCCAGGATCGGGCCAAAATCGTCCCAACTCGCCTGCTGCCAGATTTGCAGACCCAGCACATACGCCTTGCCGAAGAGTTGGTCGAAGCTCGCCGACGCAAGCTGCTGTCCATTTCCGGCGGCAGATACCGCCGTCGTCAGGTCATTCGGCAGGGTGTCAATGAAGAGGTTGCGGACGTACGTCACATAGACAGAGGCGTTCATCACCACCCAGGCGACCAGCGCAAACTTCAGGATACGGCCGAGCATGTCGCCGAAGGTATCGGTCACCGCGCCACGCAGAATGGCGATGCCGATCAGCGCGACGTACATCGCGAATGCCGCGAGCATCGGCGACTGCAGGTAGGTGGACAGTGCAGAGATGACATTGTCCATAGCCTGTTCAACAGGATTCTCGATCGCCTGTTGAATGGCGGTGAATATTTGAGGGTTCATCGCACCGTGGGCGCTTGCGGCAGTGAGCCGCTGACGCGCTGCTGGTCGGCTTCAATGGACGCTTCAGCGTCTTCGCACCGGTGCCCGTAACCGGCCTTTCGTGCTGCGGTCATCTTGCGGCAGATGCCCAATGTCGCCGCACGCTGCTGATGATCCCAGGAATAGTAGCCCGGTGACGGCACCTGCCCGTGGTAGAACATCCCGCCGCCTTTCCGGGCGGCATCCGCGATGTCTCCCTTTTTGGCGTTCACGCAATCAGGGTTGAATTGCAGGTGGCCGGGATCGTCGTAGCACTGCTGCAAGACTTTTTCGCGAACGTAGGGATTGTTCGCATAGTAAGTCACGGTCCTGTCGCTCTCGGCGGCTGGCTGCGCGTGCGCCAGAGTTACCGAGGCGGCAATGACTGCGATGGGCAGGAGGAAGGGCCTCATCATGTTCACCAGCCCTGTGCGTTGCGAATCGCCGTGGCGATGTCGGACTGGCGTTGCTCCTGATACCGCTCGCGCTCATTCGCCTGCTGCATCTGCGCCACGGTCATCAGCGCCTGGGCCTGCTGCTGCTGATTCTGGATGAAGGTGCCTTCGCTTTGCAGGCGTGCCTGAAGGTCGAGGACATCCTTCGGGTCATGTGCGGAATTGAGCTGCGCCTGGAGATTGCTCAGGCCGGAGATACGGGACTGCGCCGTCGCATAGAGCTGCTGCGCCGCGCCCATCAGGGCAGCAACGGAGTTGGCGTTGCGTGTCATCTCCGTGCCGAGGAAACCAGGCGTGCTGGAGGTGTACACATGGTTTTGGGTGAACAGCGACTGAGCATTGGTGGCGGCCTGCCCTTGCCCGGCCATGCTGCCCCCGTTGAGGAAGATCATCGCCTGATTGGCGTCCGGCATCATCGGGTTTTGGTTGAGGGGGCTGAGAAGCTGCCCCTCGATGCTGCCCATGTTCGTCAGCTTGGCCAGCGAGTTGTACTGCTGGACCATCTGGTTGTATTGTTGCTGAAGCTGCTGGAGCTGCTGCCCGGCCGTGGTCACCTGGTGAATGAGCTGGGCAATCGACCCAGCATCGGTAACCGGAATCTGCGCGTGCGCGCCATGCCCGACCAGGACGGGCACCAGCACCGAGGACACCAGAAGCAGTTTGCGCGTGAAGCGGGACATTCTTTTTCTCCTCTTGCCCGTTAAGCGGGGACGGATCGCCAAAGCCGGTAGAAATGCGGGAGCCAGCGATCCGGATCGTCGCCGTGTTCGGCGCGCAGGCGGTCGGCGAGTTCGACGGTTTTCGTGCGGCCGGAGATGACGGCGAGCGCGTCATCCATCCCGCCCAGGTCGAGTTGGGCGACGATCGAGTTCGTGCCCTGCTTCAGCAGGAACGCCCGCGTGCCGGGCAGCTCCTGCGATACGAGTTCGTATTCGGCCGGGGTGCAGCCAATGCCGGCGATATAGTCGTCCGGCTGCCCCTTCGAGTTGGGAAAAAGGATCTGGGTCTGACACTCCTGAATAATCGAGTGCCCGATCGGACTCTTGAGCGCGTCCTTCACGCTCTGTGTCGCGAACAGCATGATGCCGTTCTGCTTGCGGATAACCTTGATCTTATTTTCTGCGAAGTCCTCGAAAACCTTGAAGCTCAGCGCCTTCCAGAATTCGTCGATGGCAATGATGAGGCGCTGCCCGGTGACCAAGGCTTCCACCTGGTAGAACAGGTAAGCCATCGCGGGGCCGCAGATGTCCGGGTTGTCTAGGATTTGCGTCATGTCAAAACCAACGAAGGGCGCATCAAGGCGCAGTTGGTCGGCGTCATTGTCGAACACCCAGCCTAGCGCCCGGCCGGCGGTCCATTTTTCCAACCGGGGTCCGATGCCATTGGGATCGGTCTGGCCGAGCATGGCGCGCAACTCGCGCAGGGATCGATGCTCCGGCGGCAACTTCATGATGGCCGACACGCCCAGCTCGACAGCCTTTTCCTCAGCCGGGTTGAGGGTGGTGTCACCGGCGACAAGTATGGCGATCCAGCCGCGCAGAAATTCCAGGTTCGCCGGCGTCGGCGCGAGCGCGCGCAGCGGGGCCAAGCCAGTGGGCTGGCCGTTCTGGAGGGCGAGGTAGGTGCCGCCGAGAGCGCGGGCGACGATTTCGGCACCCCGGTCCTTATCGAACAGCACGCATCGCGCGCCGGTCTTCTCCGCCATCGTCAGCGCGAAGCCGAGGAAGACTGTCTTGCCGGAGCCTTTGGGGCCGAACACCACGGCGTCGCCGACATCGTTGACGTGGAAATGGAATTCATACGGGGTCGCGCCGACGCCTTGCAGCAACACGACCGGCTCGCCCCAATGTCCGGCACGCGGGCCGCGCGGGTAGTCGTGCATCGCCGCCATCGCCGCGAAATTGCGTGAGGTGACGGCGGCCGGGCGCACCCGCCAGCGCATGTTGCCGGGAAGCTGTGACCAGTAGCCGGCTTCCATAGCCAGGTCCTCGCGGACTATCACCGCGCCGCTCTCGGCGAGGTCTCGGCGGGCTTGCGCCGCAAGGTCCGGCAAATCCTTCAGCCGGTCGCTCAGCACCATCAGCGCCAGGTGGTGCTCGCCCATGACAAAGTGGTTGGACTGGAGCTGATCGGCCGCCTCTGTCAGCTCGTCCATTTGCGACGCGGCCTTGTCCTGCGCCGAGACCATCTGATTCTGCTTGCGCGTCAGGATCGCGTGCGCGGCCGACTTGCCAAGGAAGGCGAAGCCCTGCGTCAGCACGCAGCGGTATGGCGCCCCCAGGATTGCATCGAACTGGCCGGGATAGGTCTGGCCGGGATATTCCTTGATGCCGAACACCGCGCCGAACGCCTGATGGCCGGGGCCGCGTATTTCCAGCGATTCTCGGCCGAAGATGACGCGTTCGCTGTACAGCGCCGGGCCGAGCGATCCGGCCACCAACGGCACCGGCAGCCACTCGCCGAACATGATCCGGCGCAGTGCTTCGCCTATTTCGGTGAAGGTGACGCTATTTTCGGCGCGAAGCCCGAGGCGATGCGGTCCGTACGGACCGAGACCCGCCTTGAGTGTCGCCATCGTGTCCTCAAGGCCCTGCGCGGCGTCTTGCAGAGCCTCGCCAGTGACGGGCCGCATCTTGCGGAACAGCTTGGTCAGCCCCTCCGCCGCGTGGCGCGGCGTACGGCGAATCACCGAGAGATACAGGTCGTTCCTGAAGCGGTCCCGGCCGAGCATCTTTTGCCGGTATTGGGCGTCCACTTCCCGCGCGAAGGTCGAACGGAACGTGCCGCCGGGATAGTAGCCGTCATGTCCCCGAACGAGGTGCAGGTAGATCACCAGCCGGTCGGAGGCGACGTTGCGCAGCAGGACGTTGAGCTGTTGATGCAGGGAATTGATGTCGGCTTCATCGGCCGTCTCGAACGGCACACCCGCGAGGTGAAACATGCCCATGACCCGATCGTCGGTCATCAGCATGACTTCCGGCGTGATGTGCCCGATGTACGGGACGGTTTCTTCCGCCTCCCGCTCACGCCCGAGGGCCGCCGAGTTTTTAGAGGACAACGCGGACCTCCCGCGGCTTGAAACGCCGCCGGACGGGCAGCGGGCTCGCCGACGATCCTCCCCACAACGAGGTGTTCCGGCACCGTCCCTTGGTTTCGACCCAGAGGAACAATGCGCGGAAGCAGTTGTGGTCCTGCCCCGCCAGCGCCTTGCAAAGCAGCCAGACCGGAACCCCCAGCGCGAGATACAGGGGGTTCTTCATGACGATGAAAACCAGCGTCGTGACGATCATGATGATGGCCAAAGCCTCGATCGGCACGCCGAGCGTCATCGCCGGGCGCGTGCAGGCCAGGAAGAGCGTGTCGTGGGCGAGCCCTTTCCGCATTAGCCGCCGCCGTTGCCGCTGATCTGTCCAACAATCCAGGCGGACGAGAACAGGATGGCCACGCCGACCACGGTGCCGAGCGCGAAGCGAGGGCTGGCCTGGCCGAGTGCCCACGCGATGCCTACGCCGGCGACCGCGATTACCGCGATGGACTGGCCGAGCGTGCCGGTCAGCAGGTTCACGACGTTGGTCAGGAACGTGGTCAGGCTGCCGGTGCCGCCGGCGGCGGCCTGCGCGAACGCCACGTGATCGAAACACAGCGTCATGAGGCAGACGAGCGCCACAACATGCAGCGCGCGGGAAGACCGGGCTTGCGCGAATGCGCGCGCAAGGCCGGACGCCATTGCCGGTGCAGGCCGGTCGCGCCGTGCGATCCAGTCTGGCGGCGCCAGCGCGATGGCTGTTTGGTTCATGCAGTTACATCCTCGTGCTGTTCGTGCAGGCCAACGGAGGGCGACTGCCGGATTTGGCAGGCGCTTCCGGCCGGAGGGCCTGCGGCCCCGGCAGACGGAAAGGGGCGCGCGGCTAATCCGCGGCACGCAACACCACAGGGGCGGCGGCGACGGTTTGACCGGCGGCGGGTGGGGCCGACGGTGCGGCCGTGGGCGGGAACACTGAAGGTGTTGGCGGCGGTGCGGCTGCCGCCGGGGCGTAGTTGTCCGGCGGTGCAAACGCCGAGGCTGAGTGCAGCGCGGCCATGCCGAAGGCGTCCCAGCTTGGTGGCAAGGGCTGGCTTTGGACTGGTTGCACTGGGGCTGTCGGGCCGGCCGGCGTCTCCGTCGCGGCCGTCGCCACGCTGATCGCCGGGACCACGTATTGTGCCGACCGCTCGACCTTGCCCACGTAGCCGTTCGCGAATCCCCGAGCCGGGTCGCCGGTATTGTACCGGCTCAGCGCGGTGCGCAGCGCCTGTTGCGGATCGGCCTGGGTTTGCGACGCGGTGATGTAGCCGGCGGACAGAATCTTCGCCGCCGCCGCCAAGTTCTTGCAGGGGTCCAGGGCGTCGGCGACGCTCAGGCCCAGCGATGCCAGATTGCCGGAATTGACCTGTCCGAGGCCGAGATCGACGGACTTCCGCTGCACCACGATGAGGTCGATCGCCTGGACGATGGCGTCCGCCTTTGTGGCAGGGTGAATGTCACCGCCATTCGGGCCGTTTACATGCAGTTCGTTCGGATCGAAGCCGGACTCCGTGCGCAGCACCGACGCCATCGTGGAAGGTGCTACTGTCGGCGCGCAGGATGCGATCAGTTGCAGCACCACGGCGAGAGGCAGGGCGCTCATGGGCGCGCCCCGCCGCGAGCATTACCTCTCCCGGAAGTGGGAACGCCGCTTCTTGGTGCCCGCGTTGGGGAGCCGGACCGCGATGGTGTCCACGTAGCGGAAGTCGTGGCGCAGGAGCGCCTGGAGCCGCTCGAAATCCTTGAACAGCCGAGGGCGGGCCGGCCAGTTGACGTGCATGATGTGATAGCCGGCGCGCCAGCTCGTAAGCAGGAACACGCTGTAGCGGGTCTTGTGCGTGTCGGACGGTTCGGTTTCGACGATGATGCTGCGGATGTAGCCGCCGCGTTGGAGCCACTCGAGGATTTCGGATTGGGTAATGCCGGGCGCGCTGCCCCATGACGCCACGACTGCCGGAGACGGTTCCGCCACCTCGGCGCCCTTCGCCTCCAGCTCTCCCGCGCTACCGATTGCGCCGTTGTCAGCCACCTAGATCCCGTCCTCCAGCGCCGCACGAGAATGACCGCGTGAGGGCAGAAAAACAGTATCAAATCTTGGCCCAGGTCGAGAGGGGATGAATGAAGGCGCATCAGTGTTCTGACAGCCAAATTCGTTGCAGACCGGGCTGGCCGTTCGTCTGCGGGATGTCCGCGTAGTACGGCTGGGACCGTTGCTCGACCGGGCGGGTCGCGCCGGTCGCCGATTCGCAGACCGGTTGAAGCCCTTGCCCCACATCACGGCGCGTCAGATCGAAGCCGTCCGGGCAGGTCAGTGGTTGATAGCCGATATTTCCCGACCAGCCCGACTCGGGGCACGTCGGACGTGACCCGCCATGCTTCAGCACGCTGTAGAACCTCTCCATAGGGGGAGCACACTGCGAGACCGCCTCGGGGCCGGCCGGGTTGCTCATGCAGAGCAGGACCTCGCACCCCCACTGATCGGCCCTGGCTTGCTGGGAGGACACGACTGCCCCCACGACAACAACCCCAGATAAACTAGCCAATAACAGTGGAATACGATCTTTTGATCGCATTTTGTTCCTCCGTAGCGAGTCACGCAACCTAGCCAGGAGCAGAGGCGGGTAGCAACCCCTTAATCGAAGAAAAATCATTCTCCCGGTTACGTGAGCATTCAACGGCAGAACCGTTATGCCCCCGCCGACCCGCCAATACAGAATTTGGGAATTTGTAAAATTGGGAAAATTGACACCGGCTTGACATCCGACGTGTGCATACGCGCAATGGCGATAACGGAGGCAAATTCACAACCAGGAGAGACCTGATTCCGCTGCGATTATTGCAACCGTCTCATTCCGACGGGCCTGATCGAAGCTCCGAACTATGCTGACAGGCACGCCAAAGGCGCGGGGACGAACCGCCGTGGGCTGCAAGCTGAAACTGACAGGGCGTGACCCAGGGCATCGATGTCGAGTCGTGCCTTCTGGTGAGCGGCTGTTGGCTACGCGTTGCGCCACATGGCGCCTGATAATCCACAGCCTGCCTGTGAATTCTAGTGAGAAAAGTGTGGCATCTGGTGAGCGAGTGAGAGTTTAGAATCAACGGCTTACAAGAGTTATCCCGTGGCTTTTGGTGAGCATACTAATAGTAGACTTACAAATACTTCCTAGTACCTAGCCTCACCAAAAGGCACAGCGACGAATCGGCCGCAGCAATGCAAAGCTCGGATCACTGGAGAGATTAGATGGGAACCGTCCACAGCCTGTTAGAGGAAAAAGGAAGGCAAGGGGCTATCCAGGCGGGGCTGGAGCGAGCAGTCGTGGAAGCGGCCCACGCGTATCTCTCCGACGAAGATGGCGGGCTTGGTTTCGCCTACTCTGGCTGGGCTCAAAGTGCCCTGCCACATCGACGTTTGGCCGACGATGTTCCTTGGCAGCTAGCATCAGACAAGGTCACCCTAGTCGTCGAACCTGGCCGGCGGCCGGCCCCTGGCGGTAAGCTCGAATATGTTGGGGTTCCATTTGGCGCCCACGCGCGACTCATCTTGCTGTATCTTCAGACAGAAGCGCTAAGAACTAGCTCGCGCGAGGTGGAACTCGGCGGATCGCTTAGAAAGTGGCTTAACAGGCTCGGTGTGTCTGTCGGCGGTACTGCGGCGCGCAGCGTTCGAGATCAGGCCGAGCGGATAAGCAGATGTCACATGTCCTTCCACTTCGGTAAGAATTCCGGCGGCGCTTCCGGCCTCGTCAATCAGTCGATCCTCGATCGTGCGATTTTTCTGGATGCTGACGACAGAAGCCCACAAGGCAAGCTGAGTCTGGAAACAGCAAAGCTTTCAGAGGGGTTTTACGAGCAGCTCAAGAAGCATCCAGTTCCGATTGAAGAGGCCGCCATTAAAGCCCTCGCCAATAATTCAATGGCGATGGATGTTTATGTTTGGCTTGCTTATCGCCTTCATTCGTTGAACGCCCCTCGCCTTGTAACTTGGAAAGCACTCAAGATTCAGTTCGGGGCGGGCTTCAAGGAACTGTATCATTTTAAGAACCGCTGGCCCGCGGCATTAGAACTGGCGCTGGCGGTTTATCCCGAGGCGAAAGTGGAAGTTTCCGAGGTCGGCGTAACCCTGATTCCGTCCCGCCCCCCGGTCGCACCGCGAGTCGCTCTGAAATAGGGCCTCACCAAAAGGCACACCCTTTCGGACCATAGCGGGACAATCATGCCGGCCAATGCCGAACTCACTGAATTGAGGCAGCGGGTCGATTGTAGAACGGTGCTTGAACGTGCCGGATGGCAGCTAGACGAGCTGGAAAGCACACGGAGAGCCGCAAAATATCGCCGTAGTGCTGGCGAAATCATCATCGTGACGCACGATGGCAAAGGCTGGTTTGATCCGCTAGCAGAGGGTGCGCGTGGCGATGTTGTCGCGCTCGCCCAGCGGGTTTGGGGCGGCAATCTCGGTCATGCCAGGAGAGCGCTCCGGCCACTCGCCGGCATCGTTCCCCTCCTCCTGCCCACTTCTCGACTGCGAACGCGGGACGATGCCGCTGACCCGCGATCTGTGTGGCTGCGGCGTCCACCGCCACGACCAGGGTCGGCGGCATGGCGGTATCTGACCGAAGAACGTGGACTTCCCTCCTCATTGCTGGAGGTGGTGGTCCGGCGGGATCTGGTGCGGGAGGGAGTGCGCGGCACCACTTGGTTTCTGCACTGTGTTGGAGGGCGGCCGTCCGGCTGGGAAATGCGAGGCCCTTCTTTCAAGGGGTTTCTCGCCGGCGGCGCAAAGGGCGTGTTCGTTTTCTCCGGAGGTGATGCGCCATCGCGGATCGCCGTGTGCGAGGCGGCGATCGACGCGCTCAGTCTTTCTGCCATCGACGGCGCCTATGGCGACACCGCGTATGTTTCCACTGGAGGTGGCTGGGGCGATGCGGGCAATGCCGCGATAGGCCAGCTCTTGTCCACGGCTCGCGTGGTCGTCGCCGCGACGGATCGTGGAACAGGTGGCGATTTGCTGGCGAGGCGGCTGGAGGATTTGGCTCGGCGCCACGGGCTTCCGTTCGAACGGCGGCAGCCGACGGCGAAGGACTGGAACGAACAGCTTGTGGGCGGGCGCCAGGGCGGTTCACCAAGCCAGGACAAGAGTGTCGGTGGGCTATGACATGCCGACGATGCTGACCGGGGCACACGTGCCCCGGTCATGGCTTTTGCTGCTTGAGGCACTTAGTGTGCTCCTCGCTGCTATCGCCGCACGACAGGCGGTAGGAAAAGTAGGATCAGCAGGCGGTCTTCTGCGACGCGTGGTCAGTCTTCATGTGGCCGCTGAGCTGAGGTTAGATCGAGCGTTGTTCGGCCTGGCGGATTAGGACCGACCCCTGCGATCGGACTCAGACCTTGCACAGTGCACGAACCCGGCCGGTCAATGGGATCATCTCCAGGTTGCGCTAGTTTGATCCTGTCCGCGGGATAGCTAGGCGACATACCTGCAGCCTTCTATCGTCCTGTCGAGATGACAGAGACATGTGCAAGGTTGGAGGCGATGCGCGCTTGAACGAGGAACACAGCACCACGTGTCATTCAGGCTGATGGTCGGTATGGCGGCTCTATGCGCATCATAGCCAACTCTGGCAACGACCGGGCCCTTGATGTTCTCCGTACCGCCCGCGGCGCCGATGCTGTGGACCTAGCAACGGAACGGCTGTCTCTGTTCGGGGCAGATGCATTGTTCAACGCCCGTGTGCTGCCAGCTGCGGTCCGCCTCCTCATAGGAGCAGGACAGGACTTTGCGACGGGATTGGCCGGGTCTGTTCACGATCGGCGCCAACGCAACACTCTGCGCCTTCGCGCCCTCGCAGGTTTCCTTGGAAAGCAGGTCGCAGGCACAGAGGTCCGAACCGCCAGGCTGCCTCTGGGTCAATCCATGCTCCTGCGCCGGACTGGTTCAACGCCATGTATGGCTGTAGTTGGAAATTGCGCCGTCACAACGGCAGGCCTCGGAACGGCGCCACAGGAACACCTTGGGTTCACCCAGCTTGCCGATGCTGCCGAGGACCTGAGCTACCTGGCCCAGTGGTTTGAGAGCCAATGGCAGGCTGCTGGCCCAGATGGGGGCGTCCTCAAGGACGCTATTGCTCGCGCTGCCCGGGCGCACCCGGCATCCGTGCCGTACTTCCATACCCTTCATCGCTTGTTCGCCGACATCGGCGCACCCGATGAGGCTCAGATCGTCAAGGATGCGACTGGCATCCGGGCCACTCGTATTTGGTCGAAGCTGTACCGCTTCCAAACCGACGGCGTGATCGGTGCCATCGACAAGTTGCAACGCTTCGGCGGCTGTATCATCGCCGATAGTGTCGGCCTTGGCAAAACCTTCGAAGCATTAGCGATCATCAAGTACTACGAGTTGCGTAACAGTCGGGTGCTGGTGCTGACGCCTAAGCGGCTCCGTGAGAATTGGACGCTTTGGAAGCAGAACGATGTCCGCAACAGCCTCGCCGGTGACCGCTTCGCATATGACGTGTTGAATCATACGGACCTGTCCCGCGAACGTGGCATGTCCGGCGAAATCGACCTTGGCCACGTCAATTGGGGCAACTACGACTTGGTCGTCATTGACGAGTCGCACAACTTCCGCAACCGCCCAACCGGTGCGGACGGGATTAGCCGCTACGACCGGCTGATGAACGCCGTGGTCAAGGCGGGCGTCAAAACCCGCGTGCTGATGCTGTCGGCCACGCCGGTCAATAACAGGCTGAACGATCTTAAAAACCAGATCGCCTTTGCGACGGAGGGCAATGACGCTGCTCTCGCCGGCTATGGCATCGCCAACGTCTCCACCGCTATCCGGCTTGCTCAGAGCCAGTTCAAACGTTGGCAGGAGCTGCCCGACCCGCGACGCACCTCTGCCCGGCTGCTGGAGATGCTTGGCTTCGACTATGTCCGCCTGCTGGATCTTCTCACCATCGCGCGTTCGCGCAAGCACATCGAACGCTATTATGGGACGAAGGAAACCGGGGCCTTTCCTGAAAAGCTGCCGCCAGTGAACATCAAGGCGGACACCGACCTGGAAGACGCCTTTCCGCCCATCGGACGCGTGAACGACGAGATACGGCGGCTAACCCTGGCGGCCTACGCCCCGCTCCGCTACGTGCTGCCAAGCAAGCGGGCTGCCTACGACCGACGCTATGATCAGCAGGTGCGCGACGGCACCAGTGTATTCCGGCAGCTTGACCGCGAGGAAAGCCTGATCGCGCTCATGCGCGTCAACCTCCTGAAGCGAATGGAAAGCTCGGTCCACGCCTTTGCGCTCACCATCGAGCGTCAACTCTCCACAGTGGCGGAGTTGATCGGGCGCATAGACCGCCACGACGACAGCATCGAAGCGCCTGATGTGGACGACATGGCGGAGGACGATCCCTTGCTCGACGAGTTGGGCGTCGGCCGCCGTGTCCGCGTGCTCCTGTCCGACACGGATCGCGTGAGATGGCGCCAGGACCTGGATGAGGACCGCGCCCGCCTCGCTACCCTACTGGCCCAGGCGCAGGAGGTGACACCAGCGCGCGACGCCAAGCTCGCGCGTCTGCGCGAACTTATCGCCAACAAGCTCGCCAACCCCCTGAATCCCGGCAACTCTAAACTGCTTGTATTCACCGCCTTCGGCGACACAGCCGCTTACTTGTACGACGCCCTGCAAGCGACCTACCCTCATCGCATGGCTTTAGTGACCGGGACGGGTGCTAACCGCACGACCCACCCGGCGCTCAGCACCGACCTTGCTTCGCTGCTCACCGCCTTTGCGCCCCGTGCTCGGAGTCGCCCCGATAGCCTGTCGGGGGAGGAGGAGCTTGATCTCATAATCGCCACGGATTGCATCAGCGAAGGCCAGAACCTGCAGGACTGTGACTGCGTGGTGAACTACGACATCCACTGGAACCCGGTCCGCATCGTGCAACGCTTCGGCCGCATAGACCGGCTCGGCTCCCCCAATGCCGTCATCCGCTTGGTCAATTTCTGGCCCAACATGGATTTGGACGCTTACATTGGCCTGGAGCGCAGCGTGTCCGGCAAGATGATCCTGCTCGATGTGTCCGCCACGGGCGAGGAGAACATTATCGAGGCCGAGTCCGGCGACCGGATGAATGACCTGGAATACCGTCGTAACCAGCTCGAAGCCCTCCAGTCGCGTGTCGTAGACCTTGATGACCTGTCATCTGGCGTGTCCATCACGGACATGACCTTGAACGACCTTCGGCTAGACTTCCTGCGCCTCCCGGCAGCTGAACGGGACGGACTCGCCGCGCTGTTGCCTGGCCCTTATGCCCCCGTTCCGGCGTCCGCCGACTTTCCGCCGGGCGCGCTGTTCGTGCTACGCGCCGAAACACCCGCTGCGCTTGCCACGATTGCCCCGGCAGACCCGCTGCGTCCGCACGCGCTAGTGTATGTCGGTGCTGATGAAGCCGTGGTGCTGCCGCCCAGCCAGCCCAAGCGCGCACTCGACCTCCTGCGCCTGGCCGCCGCGACGCCGGCAAAACAACAGGCTGACACTTGGGTGCGGTTCGACGCTGCCACGCAGGCCGGAAACCGTATGGACGTATGGCAGCGCCTCCTTGCTGTGGCGATCCGTGCAGTGACGGGCAAGGCGGAAGAACGCGCCGTCGAAAGCCTGTTCACCAAGGGCGGTATCGAAGGTGCCGGTGGCGATACGGGGCTGGATGATTGGGAAGTGGTGAGCTGGCTCGCCATCCTGCCCCCCGATGCCTAAGTTTTGACCCCCGAAGCGGTCCGGGCCGCGCTGGCGCTGCCGCCCGGCAGTGCGCCAGCCCGACGCATTCCCAAGTCGGTGCTGGCGGAGCATGGCGGGCTGACCACGGCTGACCGCAGGCTCCTGGACCGCACCGTCGAGCGGCTGGACTGGCTGGCGACGCTTTCCTCCGCCACCATCGGCGTCGCCGCGTCCGACGATGCGGAGCATCCGGTACCAGCGATCCAGGTGCTGGCGCTAACGGCCCGGGCGGAGCCAGCAAGGCGCTTGCTGCTGGTGGTGCATCGGACCATCCCGGTCCCGGTGGTGCTGCTGTCGACATACGATGGCGCGTTGCACTTGAGCCTTGGACCCCTGCGCCGGGCGGAGCGGGTGGCCGACCGGATGGTCGTGGAGCGGCTGGTGCTGGCGCCACCCTTACGCGAGCCGCTGGACGAGGCAGGGCAGGCCTTTCTCGCAAGCCTTGCCCTTCCCGGCCTACCACGCACGACGCTTGGCGCGCTCCATGATGGCCTGATGTGGCGGGTGGAGGCTTTGCAAGCGGCGCGTGCGGCTGGCGTTCCGTTCAGCTTGCCGCGGGACGCCGCCGCCGCGGCTGCCCGACGGACACGCCTGGCCGAACACGCCGCGCTGGACGCCGAATGGCTTGTCACCCGGGCCGCTGCCCGCGCCGAAAGCCGCCTTGCGCGGCAGGTTGAGTTGGCGGAGTCCGCACGGCGGATCAAGTGGCGTTTAGACTCGATTACGGCGGCCCTGGCACGCGATGACACGAATCAGACGCCGTCATTGTGCGGCACTGCCCTTCCCACACTTTGCAGGAACACCGCATGACCGACGCTGCCGATCCGATCCCGCTTGTTACCGCCACCGACCCAGCTGCGGGCAGCGGCGATGTGGTGGCCGACAATATCGCGGCGTTGAAGCGCCTGTTCCCGACGGTGATGGCGGATGGGAAGATAGACTTCGATGTCCTGCGTCAGTTGCTTGGGGACGCGGTGGAGGAGGGGGAAGAGCGGTATGGGTTGACGTGGAAAGGTAAGCGTCGGGCGCGGGCGTTCGCACTCACCCCTAGCCTTGGAACGTTGCGGCCCGCAAGAGAGGACAGCGTTGACTGGGAAACGACGGCGAATATTTTTGTCGAGGGAGACAACCTTGAAGTTTTGAAGCTGCTGCGCAAAAGCTACTCAGCGCGTGTGAAGCTCATTTACATTGATCCACCCTACAACACTGGCAATGACTTTGTTTATCCGGACGACTACCAACAAGGCATTGCGCATTATGAGAAGATCACTGGCCAGAGGGATGCGGAAGGCTTGAGGCTGACCAGCAACACTGAGCTGGGTGGACGGTTTCATACAAACTGGCTTAAAATGATGTATCCTCGCCTCATAGCAGCAAGTGGTCTGCTCCATGAAAATGGGATTCTTCTTGTAAGCATAGATGATGCGGAATTCGCAAACATTCGAGCCATACTCGATGAGATATTTGGCGAGGAAAACTTCGTTGCAGTCTTGGTTTGGGAGAAAGGTCGAAAAAACGATGCAAAGCTGTTTTCCAAAGGCCACGAATATGTTGTCGTGTACGCTCGTTCTCTTTCTAAGCTAAGGCAAGATGGAGTCATTTGGCGTGAACAAAAACCTGGTACAAGCGAGATATGGGCCAAATATACTGAGATCAAAGGTGTCCACGGCACCGATCTCGCTGCCATAGAGAGCGAGTTGCAGGCTTGGTACGCCAGCCTTCCGAGGGAACATCCATCCAAGAAGTGGCAACGTTACAAAAGGGTGGATAAGTGGGGTCCGTGGCGTGACCGCGACATATCCTGGCCTGGCGGCGGAGGCCCCCGCTATGATGTCCCACATCCCCGGACAGGGCTTCCCTGTGCTGTCCCCGAGAGTGGATGGCGTTATGCCTCCCCTGAAGAAATGCAGCGGCAGATACGGCTAGGAACCGTGGAGTTCCGCGATACGCATGAGGAGCCGCCTTTCCGCAAAGCGCATCTACGCCCGGTCATCTCCGAGCTTGCTGAAACTGATGAGGTAGACAGCCTCGAAGATGCAGTGGAGGACGAGGAGGAGGTTGAGCTGGCGACGCAAGTTCGAGGAACGTATTTCTACAAGCAGTCTCAGGTTTCCATAAAGCAAAATAGGGAGCTTATGGGGACTAAGGTATTCAACAATCCCAAAGATCAAGCTGAAATCAGTCGCCTTATAGATTACGTTTGTGACGAAGATTCCATTGTCATGGACTTCTTTGCGGGATCGGGAACCACGGCACATGCCACTTTAGCACAGAACGCCAGCGATGGCGGCACCAGACGTTTCATAGCCGTGCAGTTGCCTGAGCCACTTGATTTGAACAAAAAAGAACAAAAGGCGGCGGCTAGGTTCTGCGACCAGATAGGCAAGCCGCGTACCATCGCCGAGGTGACTAAAGAACGCCTGCGCCGTGCCGGGGCCAAGCTGCACTTCGACAACCCCGATGCCAGGCTCGACACCGGCTTCCGCGTGTACAAGCTTGCCGCCTCTAATCTCAAGCCGTGGCAGCCTGACCCGGACAACCTGCAGGCCAGCTTGCTTGACGCTGTTGACAACGTGCTGCCCGGCCGCACGGAGGATGACCTTTTGGTCGAGTTGCTGCTCAAGACCGGAATTGATCTGTCTCTTCCATCTGAGGCGCGCAGCATCGCGGGGGCGAACGTCCACGCCCTGGGCGGCGGCGTGCTGATGGTATGTCTGGCGAACATTGCTGAGGACCAGGCCGAGGCGCTGGGCCAGGGGATATGCAACTGGCGGGCCGAGTTGGACCCGCCCCGCGCCACCACCTTCTACTTCAAGGATACTGGCTTCGAGAGC
This sequence comes from uncultured Acetobacteraceae bacterium, assembly GCA_964252425.1. Lineage (GTDB taxonomy): Bacteria > Pseudomonadota > Alphaproteobacteria > Acetobacterales > Acetobacteraceae > BOG-908. Next base: position 7,731 of record CAXUNK010000011.1, on the reverse strand, counting down.
GCCGCCACCAAGGCCAACCTGGCCGCAATCATCCGGCAGCGCGTCGCAGCGGGCGTCGAGAAGCTGGCCAGCCTGTGATGCAATTCCAGTTTGAGCCCGGCCTGCCGCACCAGCTTGCGGGCATTGAAGCGGTGTGTGGCCTGTTCACCAGGCAGGAGGTGAACCAGACGACCTTCACCGTCGCACCAGGGCAGATCGCCGGGCAGCTCGCGCTGGCGGAGGAAATGCGCGGCTATGGCAACCGCTCCCGCCTGCTACCCGAGGAAATTCTCGCCAACTTGCGCGAGGTCCAGGCGAGCAACGCGCTGGAGGTGGACGAGGCCATCGAGAGCATGGACTTCACCATCGAAATGGAGACCGGGACGGGGAAGACCTACGTTTACCTTCGCACGGCCTTCGAGCTGAATCGGCGGTTTGGGTTCACCAAGTTCGTGATCGTCGTGCCATCGGTAGCGATTCGCGAGGGGGTCAAGAAACAGATCGATCAGACACGGGAGCACTTCCGCGTCCTGTATGACGGCGTGCCGTTCGACAGCTTCGTGTATGACAGCTCCGATCTGTCCAAGATACGCGACTTCGCCACCGCCTCCACCATCCGGGTGATGGTAGCGACGGTGCAGTCGCTGGCGACCAAGACTGCGGTGTTCCAGCAGGCGCGGGAGCAAACACAGGACATTCCGGCCGTGGAATGGGTCGCTGAGACCAGGCCGATCCTCATCATAGACGAGCCGCAATCCGTGGATGCGAGGGAGGGCGGCGCCGGGCAGCAGATCATGACGGCGATGAGGCCACTGGCAACGCTGCGTTACTCTGCGACGCACGCGAGGAAGTATCACCAGGTGTTCCGGCTGGATGCGTTTGACGCGCACGACCGCGGACTCGTGAAATCCATCGAGGTGGACGGCGCCCGCATTCAGGATGCGGATGCCAGCCCATACGTGAGGCTGGTGGAGGTGCAAGCCCGCAAGGGTCATGTGCCCCGGGCGAAGATCGAGATCGGCGTCCAGCAGGCGGCGCAGGTGGCGCGCAGGATGGTTTGGGTGAACGACGGTGACGACCTAGAAGTCGAGAGCAGAGGGCGGAGTGTGTATGCGAATATTCGCATCGGCACCGTGGACACTAGACGCAGCACCATGCAGCTCGTGGTGCCCGGTGAGGTGAAGACGCTGGGTTGTGGCGACGCCTACGCGGACGTGGATCCGGACAGCCTGGACCGCGCGATGGTGCGTCAAACCATCGAACATCATTTCCGCAAGGAGCTGCGGAACAAGCCAATGGGCATCAAGACGCTCAGCCTTTTCTTTATCAACAAGGTTGCGGACTATCGAGCCTATGATGCCGCCGGTTCGGCGCAGCCTGGCCGGCTGGTGGCGGCATTCGAGGAGGAATATCGCAAGCTGGCCGCTGATCCTCGGTTCCGCGACACCCTATTTGCCGGCATCACGCCCGATCCAGCGAAGGCGCATGGCGGCTACTTCTCCCAAGACAAGCAGGGTCGGTTCCAGGAACCGACCCTTACCGCGGCGGGTGAGTTCAGCAACGCCAACAGCCGGGCGGACGCGGAGCGGACGTTCAACCTTATCATGAAACACAAGGAAAAGCTGCTCGACGAGGCCGAGCCGCTGCGCTTCCTGTTCTCTCACTCCGCACTGCGGGAAGGGTGGGACAATCCCAACGTGTTCCAAATCTGCGCGCTGCGAGAGATGGCGACCGAGGGGCGCCGACGGCAGTCCATTGGGCGTGGCCTGCGGCTATGCGTGGATGGAACGGGCCAGCGGCGGCGGGACGAGGGTTTGAACATCCTTACCGTCGTGTCCAGCGAGACGTTCGGCGACTACGCCCGCAACTTACAACAGGAGATGGAAGACGCGCTTGGCGTCGTGCTGGGCATTGCAAGGCCGGAGGTGTTCGCTGGGCTGCACTACCCGTTGCCCGGCGGCGGGACTGGCACCGTGTCCCAAGCGGAGGGCCGTGCCGTGGTAGATGCGCTGATCGCAGCCGGCATGGTGGATGCTGGAGGCAAGGTCCAGGATGCGCTGCGGCTGGCGCTAGCGGCCGGTACGGTGCCGATGCCGCCGGGCTTAGACCCGGCAGCGGCCAAGCTTGTGCGGGATCGCCTAGTTCGGCTAGCGCGCACTTTGAAAGTCCGGGACGCCAACAAGAAGGGCCGGGTAGAGGTCAACTTGGCCGTGTTGGAGGGGCATGAGTTCAAGGCGCTGTGGGAGCGGATAAGCCGCAAGACCACATACCGGCTCAAGTTCGACGACGACACGCTGATTGCCACCTGTGCCGCCGCATTGGCCGATATGCCTGATCCGGGCGAGGCGCGCGTGACGTTCGAGCAAGCCACTATACTTGTCGGGCGTGAGGGCATCACGGCCGAGCGGGTCCGCAGCTCCATCCCCCGCAAGTTGGTGCATGAACGGCTTGACGTGCCGGACTTGCTGGGCGAGCTGCAGAACCGCACCGATCTGCCGCGGAAGGTGCTGGCGCACATGCTGATCCAGTCGGGCCGGCTAGACGAGGCAAGCATCAACCCCGCCGCCTTCGTGGACGCCTGTGCTGTCATCATTAACGCCGGCAAGCGCTTGGTGATGGTGAAAGGCATTCGTTACGAGAAGCTGGAGGAATGCTATTTCGCCCAGGAGCTGTTCGTGCCGGAGCAGGACGTGAACGAGGAGCGCATGATCGCGGTTACGAAGTCGCCCGTTGACCACATCGTTTTTGACTCTGAGACCGTCGAGAAGCACTTGGCATTGGACCTTGAGGATAGTGCTGCCATTCGGGTGTTTGCGAAGTTGCCAAAGGCGTTCCGGGTGGTAACTCCCCTTGGAACCTATAATCCCGACTGGGCCATCGTTCGTGACACGGAGGAAGGCCAGACGGTGTATTTGGTTAGCGAAAGCAAGGGCGACCTAAATAACTTGCGCGATGCGGAAAAGGTGCAGATCGCCTGCGGCAAAGCGCATTTCGAAGCCTTGGGTGTGCCGTTTGTGACAGCAACGAGTATCAGCCAAATATTATGATGCAAGGCAGACCGCCGTATCCGCTTCACTTCTCGCAGCGAACCGCCCCGGGCGGCCACAAGCAGCCTGTAGGAAAGCTAATGGGACACACGAGCCGGACAGCAGGCTAACAACCAGCTGGGCGGCGCGGTTAGAGTGTGATAACGTCCTTTATCACACTCTCTAGGTGGTTCGGATCATGGCGTCGCAGCAGCCGTTCTCGTCTCGCCACCACTATGCCGCGGGCGCGAAAGAAGTCACCGTCCGCGAGGACGCGCCGGAGGACTTCCGGTATTGCGTTCTGCAAACTGCGTGCGACCTGAACTTCGGCCCTAAGGCCCTCCGGCCAATTGTCTGCCGCGTGCTGCGTCGAAGGCCCGATGAAGAAAATAACTGGAGCGAGTATCCTAACGTCTGGATGGAAGTTCAGCGCCTGATGTACGGGTGCGATTGGTTCCGCGTCTATGATATCGTCGAAGTTCTCTATGCCGAGATCGCCCGCCATGATGACCAGTATGGGCGGGACGACGCACCTCAATTCGCTGCGGCTATCAACATGTTTATGGTTGAAGAGGGTATCGGCTGGCAACTGGTCGAGGGCCAAATTGTCACACGCGGTGATGCAGCATTCGAAACACTGGTTACTAGCGCGCAGGCGCAGCTTCAGGAGGAAGGCCGCCCGACTGCCGCCAAACATATCAAGGACGCACTTGAGTGCCTATCGCGCCGGCCAGAGCCGAACTCAGCCGGCGCTGTCTATCACGCCATGGGGTCGCTCGAATGCGTTGCTCGCGATGTCGCTGGAGACCCGAAGGCCACCTTGGGCGAGATTCTGAAGCGACATCCCGGTTTACTTCCTAAGCCTCTAGACGCGGCGCTGTCGCAGGTCTGGGGCTTCGCCTCCAACGAGGCGAGACATGTCCAGGAGGGTCGCGAGATCGGCCGCGAAGAGGCGGAGCTTTTGGTGGGGTTGTCGGCAACCGTGGGCACTTATTTGTCAGGAAAGATGGGTCGATGACCGGCGCCCTCATCCTCTCCCCTGCCCCGTGGCTAATACCCGCGCCGCTCTATGCGCCGACGCCGAAGGCCGCCCAGCGCGTGCTGGAGTTCTTCACTGCGCAAATCAACAACGACCACACCCGCAAGGCATACCTCAACGCGACTCGGCGCTTCGCCGCTTGGTGCATCGACCATGGCTTGCACCAACTCGACCAGGTACAGCCATTCCATGTCGCGGCCTTCGTCAAAGAGCTGCAGGGGCGGTTCAGCCCGCCCACGGTCAAGCAGCACCTGGCCGCGATCCGTATGCTGTTCGATTGGCTAGTGACGGGCCATGTGATCGACACCAACCCGGCGCACGCCGTCCGAGGCCCGAAATACGTGGTCAAGAAGGGCAAGACCCCGGTGCTGGACGCTAGCGAGGCGCGCGCGCTGCTAGACGCCATTCCCGACGACACCCTTGCCGGCCTGCGCGACCGGGCGCTGATCGGGGTCATGGTCTACACCTTCGCGCGCATCAACGCGGTCCTTGAGATGAAGGTGAAGGATTATTTCGTCCAGGGGCGGCGCGGCTGGGTGCGCCTGCATGAGAAGGGCGGGAAGGAGCACGAGGTGCCCTGCCACCATACGCTGGAGCGGTTTCTCGACGCCTATATCGACGCCGCTGGCATCGCCCATGACGCCGCCGGCCCGTTGTTCCGTTCAGTCGGTCGGAAGACCGGCCGCGGTGAGGCTCTCTGGCAGCAGGACGCCTACCGCATGATCCAGAGGCGCGCTGCCGCCGCCGGCCTCGCGACCAAGATCGGCAATCACACCTTCCGTGCGACCGGCATCACTGCCTACCTTAAAAACAAGGGCACGTTGGAGCATGCCCAGACGATCGCCAACCATTCCTCACCGCGCACGACGAAGCTCTACGATCGCAGATCGGATGAGATTTCACTCGATGAGGTCGAGAAAATCCTAATCTAGCGAACCGCGATTGAGCGGCAGGGAGCAACACTCCGCAGACGCCTACATGCTACCTGTCGCGCACTCCTGCTTATGGGTAAAATGCAGGTCAGCGCACTCAAAAAAGTTCTCTATACCATTCATCACGTCGTGCAGTCGCACAAGATCGAGGCCATCTCCCGGCAAGGCAGGCGTGCTACCGTTCAAGTTCTGGGCGTAACGGAAGACGCTTGAGCTGGCGTCAACGCTATCAAATTCCGCGATGCATTTGCCGACGGCAACGGTCGCGTGATCCGAGCAATCATTTCCGAACGCCTTAGCAACGGCTAAGAACAGTCCCCACAGCTCGGGGAGCTTGTGGTTTTTTGTTCCGAGGGTCACGCCAGCAAACCCACCGTGTTCATCCACAGTTGCTTTGAGCGTCAGTTCAATATAGTGGCGATAGTTAAAGAGAGCCGGGAAAACCAAGTTGTCCCGGTCATAGCGCTGCGCCAGTGCAGTCTGGACCAGAATGTCACCGGCCCGCTTGTAACCGCGCAGCAGGCGGAAGCGCCGCTCAAAAGCATCTTCGGCCAAAAACGTATCGCGACCTGGCGACAGCAGCCGATCACCTATTTCTGGCCATCGCTCGGTAAAACGTTCAAAAACGTCATAGCTGTATGCGCCATCGTCAGCCAACCGCTTGCTCCTTCGCGCTCGCTTCGGCGAGCGAACGAGCCTCCCACGTTGCAATGAGGAACGTTGCCATTGTGCCGGCCAGGTTCACCGCCAACTCAGCGTGGCGCGTTTGGGGTTTAGCGCGCTTCGGACCCTGGCTATGTGCATCCCCCAGCTTGTTGCGTATGGCCCCGAGCGACTCCACGATCGATTGGCAGTTGCCGAGTATCTGCTTGAAGACTTGTTCGGTATGATCGTCCGGTGCAAGTTTCAGTATCTTTGCCAAATTTCGATAGAGCGCCGGCAGATCATCCTCTTCCTTGAAGCTTTTTCCGGCCTCGTGGATGATCCACTTGCAGGTGTCTTCCAGGATGGTGCGAGCAAGCGTGATTGCCGCGCGGGGATCATTCGAACGTCGCTTCAGCGCCTCCTCCCAGCGGGCATGGATTTCGGTTGGATTGAACGCCGCAAGCGCTTTCCCAATGTCGTCGTCGGCGGGAGTCGTGCCGTCGGTTACGGTCCGCACGGCGAAGCGCGGACTGCCCGAGAGCCGACCAACCTCCTTTAGAGTGAAGCCATCAACCATCAGGTGGCGATTGATACGCGTTGCAAGATCATATTGATCCGGAGCCTCCCGAGTCAGAGGGTCAGTCAGGACCTCTAGAAAGCGGAAAAACTGTCTCTGGGAACAGGAGTAGATGTCGAGGGCTTCGAGAACGTCACGCGTGTCCATGTCGTCGTTCCGGCAAAAATGCTGAGACAGATGACCAAGCATGCCCTGTTCCAGGCTACCTTGCGGCGCCGGCAATTCATTAAGAGGCCATATTTTTCCGAGAAACTCGATTGTAGGCAACATGCCCGAGAGCGGGATTCCGTCGAGTGCAGTGACGATGCGGCGCCGGGTCAACTCGGTGACATGGTGTTGGCCGTGTTCGTCCAGCTTGGCGAGCACCTCACCGAGGGCGTAGCTTGGCATATCGGCCTGCACGGACTTTGCGAGTTCCACGACCTGATCAGACCTAAGTTCTTTTGTTCGGTTGCTGACGTAAGTGAACTTGCTTCTGTGGGCTTCTTCGTCCGTGCCGTCGGCGAGTCCAAAGCGCCGGCAGACTGCCGGGACATTGTAGGATTTCTCCCCAGCGATAGCCGAGGCCACCAAGTCGCGAAGCGCCTTTGCTGTCTGCGGTGTCAATGCAGCCGTCATGCGTCGGTCCGCCTACGGCCAGGTCGCGAGTTGGCGAAAGAAGTCGAGGTGCGGTTTCAGTTCGGGGATGATCTTGCGGTTCGGGAGGTCCAAACCGGCAAGCTGCAGGCCGCGGCCGCGCGCCAGCTTCATCGCTGGGATCAAATCGGTGTCGCCGGTGAGTAGAACAATCAGGTCGGCTGCGCGGCTTTCCGTCATGGTAACGATGTCCAGGCCGATTCGCAGATCAACGCCCTTCTGTTCCCACTTGGCCTGGAAATCGGCGTCGGTCAGGGCGGCAGGTGCCGCTCCCGGCTTGAGGGTGCTTGCACGTCGTTCCCAACCGCGAAACTTCAGGATGCCGCGCCGCACTGCGACCAGCTCCTCGCGCGCGAGATCCGATAGGAACGGGTTGCCGCCCGGGTATGCCCTCAAGCCGCCGGACACGGGCAGTTTCACCGAGCCGGCAAATTCCTCACAGTCGTAGTAGAGGATGCGAAACAGAGTCTCGCCGCTCTGGACGCAGGCTTTGGCGATCTTGACCACGAAGTCAGGCGTGTAGGGCTTCTTGGCGGATTTGGCGCAGGCCCGGAGGTGCCCGCCGTCGATGAACACGGCTACCTTTGTCATGGCCAGATTATAGCGCCAGAAAAGAAAGACCCCCAGAGCTTGCGCTACCGGGGGTCGGGTGCCCGCCTACGGGCGTTGCGGAATGACCGATTACATACTCGCTCTCGGCCGCAGTTTCAATGCCATCCGAGCCGCCGGGTTGCACGGGGCACTCAGGCGGGGCGTCTCCCCTTCGGGGCCGGGCCCTCGGGCTGCGCCCCGAGCCGCCTGTAGAGCGGCGTCTCGGCCATTCGGCTCCCATCCCTGACGCGCTCTTTCGCCGCGACCGCGGCGCCCCCGGGGGCCCCGGGGCGGTTTGGCCCGAGG
>CAXUNK010000010.1:0-30990 GCA_964252425.1 uncultured Acetobacteraceae bacterium | reverse complement strand
CCTCGGACTGGCCCTTCTCACGCAGCGCGAGAAACGCCCGGAACTGGTCGAGCGGGTGCAGCGGCGCGCGCTGGACGTTCTCGGCCAGGGAATCCTCCTCGGCGATCCCATCGAGACGGATCACGCAGGGGATGGGGGCAGTCTTGGCCAGGCGCTTTTGCTTGACCAGCAGTTCGAGCGCCCGGTAACGGCGACCGCCAGCCGGGATCTCATACATCCCGGTCTCGCCGCCGTCGGCGTCGAGCACGGGGCGCACGGTGATTGACTGCAGAAGGGTGCGCCGGGCGATGTCGTCAGCGAGCTGCTCGATCGACACGCCCGCCTTGATCCGGCGGACGTTGCAGGCGCTGAGCAACAGCTTGTTGAAGGGGATGTCGCGCGAGGCGCTGAGCGTGATCTTCTGAACCGATTGGGCCACGTGAGTTCTCCGCGACGGGTCGGTCGGGAGACGCTCTCTCGACCTCCTAACCCGTCACGAAGCCCTTCACAGCCCTCTCACTCTGATCGCGTCCGGACCCGCAAAGCCGGGTCGGCGTGGAGACGGAACGCCGCCTCCACGCTTTTGCGGATCAGCGGACGCCCGCCAACAGCTTCGACGCTTTGCCCTCCAGCTCGAGCCTCGCGTCCTGATGGGTCTTGGACCGGGCCAGCGCCGTGATGCCCTGCACGAAATCGAAGATGGACTCCGGCGGCCGCCCCTCCTCGTCGAGCACCGTGGCGATGATCTTCGCCGTCTCCGGCTTGGAGAACCCCTGCTTGCGCAGGAAGCTCTCGCGGTCCTCGTCCTTGCGCGCGACGATCCGCTCACGCGACGCCTTGATTCCGGCCATGAACGGCGCGGGCGACGAGTTGGCGAAGTTCTCCAGCGCCGGCGCCGCCTCGTGCGCGAAGCGGTTGGCGGCAAACTTGCTGTGCCGGATGCTGATCTCCTCGAAGCCCTCGGCGCCCCAGATGTTTCGGTTCATGCAGACCGCGCGCAGGAAGAACGATGCCATGCCCAGCGTCTTCGAGCCGACTTCGCTGTTCCAGCAGTAGAACCCGCGGAAGTAGAGGTCCGGGTCGCCGTTGGGCAGGCGGCCGGCATCGATCGGGTGCATGTCGTCGACCAGGAACAGGAAGACGTCGCGGTCGCTGGCGTAGAGGGTCGTCGTGTCCTTGGTCACTTCGACGAATGGATTGTGCCGCATCGTCGACCAATCCAGCAGGCCCGGCACCTTCCAGCGTGTGTCGCCTACGCCGTCGCCGGCGATCTTCATCACCGCCGAGACCAGTTCGTGGTCCCAGATGCGGCCATAATCCGGACCGGTGACGGCCCGCAGCTCGATCCGGCCGTCGTCGGCTTCGAGCGTCTTGATTAGTTCGGCCCGATGCGACAGCAGGCCGTGCTGCATGTTGATCGCCGTCAGTGGCGCGGGAAGCTGGCGAAGGTAGCCGGCAAGGGCGCCAACCAGGCTGGACATTTGGCCGAACGACCAGTGCGTGGGCGCGACCGGCTCGTCCCGGCCGGGCACGACCAACGCGATGCACTCGGCGTTGTCGCGGCTTGCCTCCACCCGGAGCGAGCGCGTCTCGACGGTGCGGGCGCTCGCGCGATCGGCGCGGGCACGGACAGCGGCATAGAGCGCACTGAGAGACAGATACCGCTCGTCGTCGGGGCGGGAGAACCACTCTGATGCGACTCGGCCGATCCGCTCGCCGCAAGAGATATCGACCTTATAGGCCCCGTTCGGGGCGGACTGGTCTGAACCAGGATGGTTGGGGATAGCTGACTGATACATGAGGCTTGCTCCGCGAACAGGCCGGCCGGGAGCCTCTCTCGCGGCCCAAAACCCGTCACGGCAAAGCCGCAGCTCTCTCACTCTCAAGGTTTGCCAGGCTGAGCAAAGCCATGTGGCAAGCTTTTTTGAGGCGATCGGCGACTCGGCCACATTGCGAACCGTGATTGAAGTTACCGAGTGTGATATCGCGTATCTAAACGGCACTAATTTGCCCGCCCTGGTGGTCTAACTGGCGGAAGCGACATTGCGCCGTAATCACCTCTCGAGCTCTGCCGTAACGTGTCGTGGTGACCCGAACGCGCCAGACAACTGTCTGGATGTACGCGTTGAACCCGAAGCTGGAGCAGCAATCGGCGGCTTCATTCCCAGGTCATCAGCGGCTCCTAGGTCAAAAGGTAGCGCGTACATAATCGCGAGCCCGGGCAGTCACCTGTCTGATGCCGCACTTGGCCGAGGACGTGCGGCGATGCGGGCGTACATCAACGACCTTCCGAAGAATCCTAGCTTGATCGTCGAGCTTTTTAATAGACAATAATCGCGCGCCGGGGCCGCGCTGACTGGCGGTCATTCAACTACAGGGGCGAGCCAGCGCTCTATTTATCACTCGATATCATGACCTCTTTTCGGCGAGTACACAAAGGCTTCGCCAACGGGCTACAACCGTTGACCAAGTGCAAGTAGGACCTCGGTTTGACAATATCGTCGACCTGCGGAATGACATGGCGCGGAGCGCAGTTAGCGTCGATCGCGCCGACCTGGCGTGCGCCAGGTTGACGTTTCAGCTCGCTGGCAAGAGGCTTTGTCCTGGTATGCGTCGACCGGTTCAAGGCGGCCGGTCGCAGCGGCATGGTCGCATCAAGCTTCGTACCAGCGCGGCCGACTTCAACTTGAACCTGGTGCTCTGGCCCTGGAACCCGGACCAGCCGCAAAAGGTAGGCATGAACAATCCGAGCGACCGCTTACCCAAGAACCAGCTGCCCTAGAGCAGATTCCGTTCATTCCGGCTCGTAACCTGCGGCGGTGAAGTAGTTTCGGCACTCGTTTGGGGTAAACCCGGGCAGCGCCATTGTGACGGCCCTGTCGAGCGCCTCTTGGGTTCTTGCGGCGGCTTTTCGCAGTGATGCTTTGAGCTTTGCGAAGGCATTCTCGATCGGATTGAAGTCGGGCGAGTAAGGTGGAAGATAGAGCAACGTCGCCCCGACCGCCTCGATCGCCGCGCGGATCGCCAGGGGCCGGTGCGGGGGCAGGTTATCCATAACGACAATGTCGCCGGGGGAAAGCGTGGGGGCCAATACCTGCTCGACGTAGGCGCGAAACGCCGGACCGTCCATTGGCCCGTCGAGCAGCATCGGCGCGGTCATGCCTGAGAGGCGGAGGGCACCGGTGAAGGTGGTGGTTCGCCAGTGTCCGTGCGGCACCGATGCGCGGCATCGTTGACCACGGGGCGCGCGGCCGCGTAAGCGCGCCATCTTGGTAGTCGCTCCGGTCTCGTCGATGAACACCAGGCGCTCGGGATCGAGGTCAGGTTGGTGGGCGAACCACGCTCGGCGCCGTGCCGCCACATCCGGCCGATCCTGTTCGGCGGCGTGCGCGGTTTTTATGGGATGGCCCGCCCTTTCCGTCGGACAGCGTAGGCTGACGGGCAGTCGGAAAATCAAGGAGGCGGACATGCCGATCGCGGTTCTTGGGATTGACCTGGGGAAGAACAGCTGCAGCGTGGCGGGCTTCGACGAGACGGGACACGTGGTTCTGCGCCGACGCCTCACGCGTGACGGGGTTGTTCGGTTCGCGGCCGGGCTGCCGGTGTGCGTCATGGCGATGGAGGCGTGCTGTGGGGCTCACCACCTCGGCCGCACGCTCCGCGAGCAAGGCCACGAGGTGCGGCTGATGTCGCCTGAGTATGTCCAGCCGTATGTGAAGGCGCAGAAGAACGACGAGCGGGACGCCGAAGCGATCGCGGAGGCGGCAACGAGGCCGACGATGCGCTTTGTCGAACTCAAGAGCGAAGCCCAGCTCGACGGACAGATCCTGCATCGGGCCAGATCGCGCCTGGTCGGCCAGCGAACTGCCCTGATCAACCAGATCCGAGCGATCCTGTTGGAACGCGGCATTGTCGTTGCGAAAGGGCGCCGACAACTGGAGCAGCGGCTTGCCCAAATGTTGGATGCCGACGAGCCGCCCTTGACCCTGAGCATCCGCACGCGGCGCCTGATCGAGGACATGCGCATCGAGTGGCGTGAGCTGGACCGGCGCATCACGGCACTCAGCGACGAGTTCGTCGTGCGAGCCCGCGAGGACGAGATGGCACGGCGGCTCACCACCATCCCGGGGGTCGGCGCGCTCAACGCCACCGCGCTCGTTGCCGCGATCGGGACTGGCGCGACCTTTCGCCGCGGCCGTGACCTTGCCGCTTGGCTTGGCCTGGTGCCCCGACAGGCAACCACCGGCGGCAAGCCGCGCCTGCTCGGCATCACCAAGCGAGGCAACAGCTACCTGCGAACGCTCCTCATTCATGGTGCTCGCGCGGCGCTCCCATCGCTCTCGGCCGGCGCGACCCCGATCGGCGGATGGCTGCGAGAGCTCCAGGCTCGAGCGCACCCGAACAAGGTGGTCGTGGCCCTCGCCGCGAAGCTGGCGCGGATTGCGTGGGCGGTGCTGCGCTCGGGACGGGGCTACGCGAAACCAGCCTGCGTCGCGGCGGCCTGAGGCGAGACCGATCGCTGCAGCGTCTCGGCTCCGGCGATCAAAGATGTCTGTGAGTGGTTGACGCGAGATGGCCTGACGGTTGACCCGGCATTCTGAAATCCTGGTTCAAAAGATGGCGTTCGACGCCGAGGTTTTTATGAGGATCAGGGTGCGCGGAACTCCATCTTGGCCGGGCGATAGTCCCGAGACCGGATACGTTGGCGCAGACCGGTCAGATCAGCTCGCGAAGACGACTTGCAGACGGGGCGGGCCATACGTTTTTGACGCTGATGCCGCGGCGTTGGAAAAACCGGTGCACTGTGCTCAGCGCGCAGCGAAAGCCGTGTTCGCGATCGAGCAAAGCCGCGAGTTCGGCAAGTGTGATGTCCTTCTGCGCCGCAACTGCGGCAAGGATGCTCGCCGCATGAGCTTCGATCCGGTGCGAACGGTAGTCGCCACCCTTCGGCAGCGAGCGCGTGCATCCCGTGTCGCGCCACACCCTGATCCACCGAACCGCCGTGGCCACGCCGATACCAAACCGAGCGGCTGCGGCACGACACGAAACCCCGCCATCAACCGCTGCAATCACTCGAACCCGCAGATCTTCCGACAACGTCTTTCCCATTGCCGCTGGCCCCCTCCCAGCAGCAATGGTGAATCACATCGCGTCGAGCCGAGGGAATCCCCTACAACTCGGGACGCTCAGAAAATGCTCTAGCCCCTGGCAGCTGGTGCTTCGACCTTAAGCCGTCACCCCCAAGCGGGCGGTGGCGAATAGTCGGACTAGCTCGTTTAATTGGCAGACCCGCTCTCCTGGTCCGGGCGCGTCTTCTCGAGGATCTCGAGGATGACGCGCGGTTTGCTCGGGTTCTTCCACTCTACACCGCCCCGAACGAAACTGCAGGCGCCACCGCGGTCGATAATCGAGCCAGGCGCGTTGAGCACGACGCCGTCAACGAGATTGATCCAGTAATCGTCTGTATCGAGCTCTCGCTGAAGTGCCTCTATCTTGGCCTGGTCCGGATCAATTTTCTGGTTCGATTGGCCCGCAGGCGGAGCAAGGTCGGCTGGCCGCCGCGCGCGTTTGGACTTGAGGTCGTCGAGAATCGCCTGCGCTGCGCGCCTCAGCGAGTCGACGAGTTTAGGTGTAAGCCGCGCGACGAGTTCTCCTTTGTGATGAGAGAGCATGATGTCACCGCGGGCGATCTCCTCGAAAACCTGACGGCCAGTCTTGTCGGCCAGATACACGGTTCCCTCGGCGGCGAACGTGAGCGGTGGCATGACGGGCGGTCCCACGCGAAGAAGGTGAGCCCCGAACTCCTGCTGGAGCTTGAGTGCGTATAGCGCCCGCAGGCGATCACGGTTGGCGGTGACGAAGCCGTTCGCAGTTAGCCAGTCGCGGAGCTTGCCAAGTGGCTCGGAGCGGTAACCTGAAAACTGCCAATCGATCCTGTAAACGCGATCGCCTGAGACGATGCCTTCCGTTCGCGCGGGCACATCATCGTCAATCTTCGACATGAGGGCCTTGGGTTCACCCGGGACGAGGATAACCGGGGTGTCGGGATTGGGCGGTCGCGCCTCGACCGGCGAGAAGGCGAGGTCGCAGTCCGCACTCAACACAACAACGGCCTTCGTCCCGGCTTGATCGAGGAACACGTCACCGAGCTGAACCAGTGGGAAAGCCGCGTATGCACTGTCCGGCTTCGCGCGAGGATGGGGACCGAGCGGACCCTGATTGCTCGATAGCAGGGCGCTGTGAAACAGATTCGCGACAATGGGCGAAGGCTCAGTCGCGGCGAACGTCTTTCGCTCGAACTCCAGCTTGTCGACCGCTTGCTGACTCGTGCGTATCGCCGAGGACTCGAACGCAAGCGTCGTCAGGTGCGAGGACAGCAGCCAGGACACATAATCCCCTAGGGGGTGGCCGTCGCTCATCAGCGCCTGCGACTGCAAATAAGCGTAGTCGCCGATGTCGAGATCCGCGGTGATCTGCAAGAGCTCCTGCGCCGCCTGCTGCAAGCTGGTGGCGAGTTGACCGCGATACGACTCGAGGATCGGTGCGTGCGGTTTTGCGCGATCCAGCATGCCGAAATGCGCTTTCACCTTCCAGCGCTGGTCCATGTCGAGCTTGGCGACGAACGCGAATGACGCGCCGGATAGCTCGGCATCACTGCGAAACTCGGCGCGGTGCACTCGAACGTTTTCGAACGACGACATCAGGACGATTTGTTGCTCGGCCGGCCGGCCGGCTTGGCGGTGAACCTGCCTCGCAAGGGCCTTGGCGAGGTCGCCCGTTCCGCTGTTCCCCTCAAGATAATAGTCGACGAGGATGAGGTCGCAGCCAGCAAGATCGGGCAACTCGTGGCGCGGATCGCAGGCAACCACGGCGTTGCCGGTATGCTCTTCAATGAGACGGACAAGCGATCGGATGAAGTGTCGCTCCTGGATCATCCGACCGAGCTGCTCCGAGTTCTGGAGAACCGCCCCGACCGCTAGTCCGAAGAGCCGATCCGGATCGGTAAGGGCTTCCAGAACATCGTCAGTTGTCGCGGCGGCGGGGAAGCCGTAGCCCGCCAACTCGGCCCGTATGTCCTCAGCACTAAGCGCCGCTTGAACGGCGTCCCGCTCGTCAGGTCCCACCCGCTCCAAAGCGGGCGCGATGAAGGCGTCATCGATGATCGCCACGCGCCGTCCGGCAAGCCGTGCGGTGCCCACATCCGGCTCCGCCAAAGGCGCCTCATCCACCATCGTTACCGCCTATCTCGAAGATGACCGAATGAATTTGCCCGTGCTCATCGGCGTCACCCAGATACAGCGCGCCGCCGTGGTATTCAGCGATCTCGCGCGCGATGTAGAGCCCTAAGCCGCGCCCCTGTTTCTGTGGCCGGGTGCTGAAGAAGGGCTGGAAAACGATCTCGCGCCGCTCTTCGGGTATCCCGGGTCCGTCGTCGGTCACGGTGATGATTGCCCGAGCCGTGTCGATCTTGACGACGATCTCGCCGATGCTGGCGTCAGGGTCGTCATGCAATCCGGCGCTCACCTCCTGACGACGACGCTGAGCCACCCAGAACAGCGAATTCGTGAGCAGGTTCTCAAGCACCTGGACGAACATGCCTTTGACCGCGAGGACCGGGCGAGTCGATCCGGGCGGCTGCACCCTGATTCGGATATTGATCCGGCTCGCCTTATTGCGGGATGCGAAGCCGCCGACGATGTCGTCGATCCAGGCGACGAGCTCAAAGTTCTCCTTGGTTTGTCGCGCGTTGGTGCTGAGCGGATCGAGGACCTTCAGGCGCTTCTGCAGCGTGCGAAGTTGTGCATCGAGCACCCGCAGCGACGTTCCCGTCTGGGCCGGGTCTCGTGCGTTCCGAGCCTGCGCGATGGTTTTGAGGCCGGCGGAGGTTGCTCGGTAGAGCTCGTGCGCCAGGATCTCGATCATCAGGCCGATGCTGGCCAGGTGCATGACCCGGCTCCGTTCATCAGCCTGCTGCCCTGCAGCCGTCTGCACGTCGGCCGCGGCGTCCCGCAGCTCAGCCAGCGCCGAGCGGATGTGGCGCGCGAGGCCTTGCCCTTCGGACGTCCGTTCGAGCGCAGACTCGAGCTGAGGGATGAGGCCGCCAAGCCGCTCGTCTTCGGCGCGGAAGCGTGCGATCGCGTCGGCCGCCGTGACCCGGCGCGCGCGCTGAACATCCCGATCGACGCCCACGATGTACTGCCGATAGAATTCGACGATGTTGGACAGCACCGCGACGAAGGCGCGCTTCTCGGGATTGTCCTTGAGGCCTTCGCGGTTCGTCTGGTCAATGAGGAACCGGTTCTCGTTCTGACTGATCCGGGCACGGCCGATGATCTGCCCGCGGTTGAGTTTAAAGCCGCTCGTCGAGAACGCGTCGCGATCCAAGTCCAGCCAGTCGTCGGTCGCGCCGCCGTAGGGGTTCACGCGGTAGCCGTCGCGGTATAGCGACACGCCGCCCGCCCACTCCGACAAGATGCGGCGGACGACCGATAGCGATCCGATGCCGTCGATCTTAGTTAGGATTCGTCGATTGAACCAGTACAGGTCCAGATTGAACGGCCCGATCCGTTGCAGCGTCTCGGCGTCCATCTCGGTCAAGGTCTCGAGGTCGAGGGTGCTGAGATGGAGTGGCGCCCGTCGTCGGTGGAGCCGGTACTCCATGCGGCCCTGGACGCGAGGGGCGTCGCGGCCGCTGGCCCTGAACCGTGCCGAAAGCCGGCCGTGCGCGTGCTCCAGAAGAAAATCGGCGAAGCGCGGGATCGTAACAGGGGAGCCGTTGAAGTTGAGTCGTAGCGGCAACTGGATGTCGGCCTCGAACGGGTCGACCAATCGCGAAAACTGCTCGACGGCGAGGCGCTCCAGTTTCTCGGCCGACCATGCCGATCGAAGCGCGGTGATGGTGATGAGCGTGCCACTCTGTTCGGAGTCCTTCACCTCTCCCTGCCGCGGCGAGACGTCGATGCTCTCCAGGGCTTCGTCGGCCGCGTCGGCGAAGTCGTTCCAGTCGATCGCGAGCTCGTTCCAGTGGTGCGTGTGTTGGGTCCCGGTGATGACCCGCATGCGATCGCCGAGTCGCATCGCCGAGAGGCGGCCCAATCCCTTCTCACCAAGGATGACGTCGGGACGCCCGTCCGGAGGCGTCGACGTCTGGGGTTGGCGCCGTTGATCACGCTTCTGCTCTGCGCGGTAGGAGGTCCCGATCGTTAGATAGACGTCCTCTAGGATCTGACGCGACATGCCTTCGCCGTCGTCGTCGATGTCGATCGCGTTGGCGCCGCGGAGAGCTTCGATGAACGCGCGGCGCGTCCGAGCGCTACGGATCGCTTCGCGAAGATCGTCCAGATCGGGGGCGCCTTCCACCAAGCACGCCAACGCGGACTGCTGGTGGGCGCGCCAGTCGCGGCTTTCATCGATCGAGGCGTCCTCACCCGGGGAGAGCCCCACGTGGTCGGGGTCGTCGCGGCTTTCGCCGAGAGCGCGCATGATGGCGTCGTAGGTCTGGTGATCGAGCCGGTAGGTGACGTCGACGCGCACCTCCGGGGACCGCGCGTCCAGCGCGTTCTTGATCAGCTCGTAGAATGCGACGGCGTCGGAGCTGATCAGCTCCGACCCGAGATGAAGGATCGTGCGCGCCGAGACTTTGAAGTTCATACAGCCGGGCCCGCGACGTCGCGCATCGTCCGCCGGGGTACGAGGGTCGAGCAGACGGCCCACGCCGGCGCGCGCGGCTGAGTGGCCGTCACCCGGAAAACCGCCGATTTACGCCGCGCGTGCAAGCTGAACCACCCCTCATTTCCTGTAGGCCGAACTCGTCCCGAAGCGTCCCGTCCCGCTGTCCGGCTTCCGCAGTCGCTACGAATCCACAAGATCCGCGATGAACCCGTCCACGGGTACACCAACTTTGCATTGACCTCTATGGAAAATATCCCATAGCGTCGCGCACGGGAGTCGACTCGGCAGAAGGCACCCTCATGGGTCTACAAGCGATGCACCGGCGTCGGGAGAAGGGGAAGGCCGAGGTTGAGCAGATCGAGGAAGATCATTCTGCTGCTCGAGAGCGGCTCGTCATGGCGCTGAAGGGGGTCACAGCGGAAAAGGGCATGACGCAGGTGCAGGCGGCGCGTCTGCTCGGTACCGACCAACCGACGCTGTCGAAAGTGCTGCGCGGGCGAACGTCAAGCGTGAGCTTGGACAAGCTTATCTCCTGGCTGGTGATACTGGGCCGATCGGTTGAGATCCGGGTGTACGAGCCTGTGGCCCACACGCTTCCGAGCTTGACCGCTAACGTCTTCGGCTCGAGCGATGTCTGAGTCGATGTGGCTGACGAGCGGCTTCCGCCCGATCTATCTCGACCATCACGCCACCACGCCCGTCGACCCCCGCGTAGCGGCCGTCGTGCTGGACGTGATGACAGTCCGCTTCGGCAACGCGGCAAGTGTCGATCATCTGTATGGCGAGCAGGCGTCGGCTCTGCTGGACGACGCAGCCGCGAACGTCGCAGCGCTCGTGGGCGCGTCGGCGGATCAGGTTCGCTTCACCTCCGGCGCGACCGAGGCCGTCCGGCTCGCCCTAGAGATCGCGCGTTCGCAGGCGAGGAGGCCGTTGCGGATCGCGACCTCCCGCGCGGAACACCGCGCCGTGCTGGATCAGATCGACAGGTTGGCGCGCACGGGCGCAGCTGAGGTGCGGTGGTTGGGTGTCGATCGCGCGGGGCGGGTGCCGCTCGCCCAGGTCGACGAGGCGTTGGCTAAGGGCGTCGACCTTCTTTGCCTGATGGCTGCCAATAACGAGGTCGGAACCTTGTATCCCGTCCGGGCGGCAGCGGAGAGCGCGCGCGCGGCCGGTGCCGAGATCCTGGTGGACGCGACGCAGGCGGCCGGCCTGATCGACATCGAGGTGGATGCTTGGAGGATCGACTACCTCGCCCTCAGTGGCCACAAGCTGTATGGTCCGAAGGGCGTAGGGGCGCTGATCGGCCCCTCGGCCTGCACCCATGCCGCGGACGAGGCTGCAGGGCACGCCGGCACTGCCAACGTTCCGGGGGCGGCCGGGCTTGGTCTAGCCAGCCAGATCGCTCGCGAAGGTCGGAGCGCGTTCGAGGCGCACCTCCGAGCGGTGCGCGACCGCTTAGAGGCGGCGCTCGAGGCCGGGGTGCCGGGGCTCGTCGTGAACGGCGACCGATCTCGTCGCTTGCCGCACAACCTTCACGTCAGCGTGCCGGGTGCGCCGAACCATGCGATCGTCACGAGGCTTCGCCGCGAGGTCGCGATTTCCACCGGCGCGGCCTGCACGTCGGGAGCGCAGGAGCCGTCGCATGTGCTGCGCGCCATGGCCCTGCCGGAGGAACTGCAGGAAACGGCGCTGCGCATTTCGCCGGGTCGAGAGACGAGTTTCGAAGACGCGGACAGGGCCGCTGAGGCGATCATCCGGGCGGTGGGGGCCGTCCGAGCTGAGTTGAGGGAGTATGCGTGATGGCGGCCACTGATCTTGGCGGGCCGCAGGCGAGCGCGATGAGGTTCTCAGGGCATGAAACCTTTGCGTGCCGCTACGCCTGGTTGCCCAAGGCGTATCGCGGCCTGGTCGCAAATCCTGCGCTCTTCGCCGACGAGGACGGCGCGATCGAGGAGTTGGGCCTGGGCAAGAACATGGTGCGGTCGCTGCGCTTCTGGGCCGAAACGATGGGCCTTGCCGAGCCCGACGGGCGAGCCCTGGGATTGACCGAGTTCGCGCACGCCGTGTTCGGTCCCCAGGGCCACGACCGGTTCATCGAGGACGTCCGCACGCTTTGGCTCCTGCATTGGAAGCTTGCTTCAAGGCGGGAAAGTCCGCTGTTCGCGTGGCGCTTCCTGCTCAATCATTGGCCATACCCCGAACTCACCCGCTCGGAAGCTCTGGCGGCGTTCACGCGTGAGTCCGCGCGTCTCGGGCACTCGCACAGCGCGGTGACCTTGTCCCAGCACCTGGATGTGTTTCTGCGTACCTATCACTCGGCGCGAGGCGGCGCCGTCGGAGTCGAGGACTCGCTCGACGGTCCGCTGGTCGAGCTATCGCTCCTGCAAGCGATCGGCGAGCGGAAAGGTGAAACCGGTCGTTACGAGACGGTCTTCGCCTTCCGCCGCGAAAGTAAGCGGGACATCGGCCCCGGTCTGTTCGGCTACTGCCTTGGCGACTATTGGACCCGATTTCGACCAAATGAGGAGACGCTGACGCTGCGCGAGGTGACAACGGACCCGTGCTCGCCGGGGCAAGTCTTCAAGCTGCCTGAGGACGACGTGCGAACGCGTCTCGAAGCCTACGGTGCCGATCGAACGAGCCCGTTCGTCTATCAACCGTCCGCCGTGCAGGGCCTTCTGTTCCGCCGAAAGGGCATCGCTGCTCCGAGCTTGGCTGACGTTTACAAAGAGGAGCCGGCG
This sequence comes from uncultured Acetobacteraceae bacterium, assembly GCA_964252425.1. Lineage (GTDB taxonomy): Bacteria > Pseudomonadota > Alphaproteobacteria > Acetobacterales > Acetobacteraceae > BOG-908. Next base: position 18,598 of record CAXUNK010000010.1, on the reverse strand, counting down.
TATGCCTGAAGCGGCAGCAGCCATCACCGATTTTTTCCGGATCCCGAATCGCTTCCTGAGATCGGTGCAGCTCGAGCGCGACTTCTTGGACGAAGCCGCGCTAGACAGCTACATTCTTACGCCCTCAATGGCCGATGCGTTCGGGCGCGTAGCAGACGGCCTTCGCGCGGTCTCCGGACGCCGGGCTTGGCGCGTGACCGGCGACTTTGGCGTCGGAAAATCCTCCTTCGCGCTGGTCCTGGCGCACCTGCTAAGCGGGCGCAGTGGATGCGCGCTCGACCGCGTCGCCGCTGCGCTCGGATGGAGCGCGCGCTTCAAGGATGACGCCCCAAAACTCTGGCCGGTCCTAGTCACGGGATCACGCGACAGTCTCGTTGCGGCGCTGGCCCGCGGAATCGGAGAGGCCCTGGGCCGGCAGGCCTCGCTTTCGAAGCGGAAGGAGCGGACGCTCGAGGCGCTTCGCGAGCGATCCGCGCAAGTCGCCGCTTCCGGCTCATCGGGGGAGCTCGAAGGGCTGATCGGCACGGTCCGAGAACTGGCCGGCGCGGAGGGTGCAGGTGTTCTTCTGATTGTCGACGAGCTGGGCAAGCTCCTCGAGTACGCGGCGCAGCACCCAGACCGGGAGGATGTGTTCGCGCTCCAGCGGCTTGCCGAGATGGCGGCGCGCAGTGGCGGACAGCCGTTCGTACTCATGGGACTACTCCATCAAGGCTTTCAGGCGTACGCCGAGCGGTTGCCGGCGGTCGCGAAGCACGAATGGGAAAAGGTCGCGGGTCGGTTTGATGAGATCGTCTTCGACCAGCCGCTCGCCCATACGGCGGCGCTTGTCGCCGGCGCGCTAGATGTGCACACGAAGCGCTTGCCGCCGGCCGTGCGCGACGCCGCTCGAGTGGCGGCGGCGGCGACGGCGGCCTCGGGCTGGTTGGGGGGCGGTACGACTGGCGCTGCGACGCTTGATGCGGCGCGCTTGTACCCGCTGCACCCGACGTTGCTGCCGGTCCTTGTTCGCTTCTTCGCCCGCTTCGGTCAGTACGAGCGTTCGCTGTTCGGCTTCCTACTGTCGTCGGAGCCTTTCGGCCTGCAGGCATTCGCTGATCGAAAGCCGAGGGCCGAGGTCTGGTACGGGGTCGCCGAGTTCTACGACTATGTCCGCGCCTCCTTCGGCCATCGTCTGGCGGGTGCCAGCTATCGAAGCCACTGGGTCCGAATCGCCGAAACCATCGACGGCGTCACCGAGGCCACTGAGTTCGAAATGAAGCTTCTCAAGACGGTAGCGGTCCTGAACCTCCTCGACGCCGACGACCTCCTGCCGACAAACGCGGCTCTTGTCGCCATCTTCTCTCCGCACAAACGCGCTGCCATCGAGGCCGCTTTCGCTTCCCTGCGCCACCGCGGCCTTCTGTTTCAACGCGGGCTGGCCGGTGCGTTCCGTCTCTGGCCGAACTCCAGCGTCAGTCTGGACGCGGCGCTTGGTGAAGCGGTTCGGGCCCTCGGACCGATCGAGACCGTCGCAGGGCTCATTGAACCGTTCTTAGACAAGGAGCCGGTGCTCGCGCGCCGGCACTATGTCGAGAAGGGCACACTGCGATATTTCGACCTGCGCTACGCTACCGCTGCTGCGCTGCGGGAGAGCCTGAAGAAGCCAACCGAGGGGGACGGCACCATCGTCGTCGCGCTGGCGGACACCGCAGCGGATCGGAAAGTCGCGCTGAAGGCGGCGCAAGCAGCCCATTTGGCCGATCGGGGTGATGTGATCGTGGGCGTCACCCAGCCGTTGCTCGGGCTCGCGCCGGAACTTCAGGATGTTCGTTGCTGGCAATGGGTTTCGGACAACACGCAACAGCTCGCCGATGACGCTTATGCTGCCGCCGAGGTCGCTCGGCAGCTGACATCCGCGCGACGGGCGCTGGCCGGCCGTCTGGAGGCGGCGCTCGGCCTGCGTGGGCAGGGCGCGGCGGACGCGCGGTGGTTCCGCAAGGGCGACTTGGTTAGCCCGCCGAAGCGGGGCGGGGTGACGGCGTTGCTTTCAGAAGTTTGCGACGATCTGTATCCGGAAGCTCCGCTAATCGCGAACGAGCTGCTCAACAGAAACACGTTGAGCAGCGCCGCCGCGGGGGCTCGCATGCGGCTCATCGAGGGGCTGTTCAGCGCTCCAGACAAGCCCCTGCTTGGCATCGATGCGGTCAAGGCGCCGCCCGAGAAGTCGATGTACCTCTCCGTTCTTCGCAGGGGAGGCGTTCACATTGAGGCGGGAGGCCGCTACCGCGTCGTCGAACCCGCCGAGCACGACCCGCTCCGACTGCGGCCGGCGCTAGAGCGCATCGTCGATCTCATTGAGGGGGCGCGGGGGGACCGCGTTCCGGCCACTGCCATCTTGGACGGGCTGCGCGAAAGCCCGTGGGGCGTCCGCGGCGGGGTTGCGCCGCTCCTGTTGGCGATCATCCTGCGTACCCGTGCGCATGAGCTGGCGGTCTACGAGCACGGCTCCTTCCTTCACCGTTTCGGGCCAGCCGACTTTCTTCGGCTGACGAAGGCGCCGGCGACGTTCGAAGTGCAGCACTGCCGGGTCGCGGGGGTGCGCTCCGAGGTATTCAATGAGCTGGCGCAGGCCTTTTCGAAAACGCCGCAAGACCGGACGCCGGACATCTTGGACGTAGTGCGGCCGCTTTGCCAGTTCGCCGCGCAGCTGCCGGACTACACCCGCCGCTGCACGGCGCTCAGCCGCGAAGCGCTCGGCGTACGCGACGGGCTAATGTCCGCGCGCGAGCCGGCGACGATGCTGTTCACCGACCTGCCCGTGGCCTGCGGTGTCGCACCGTTTTCGCCGGACGAGGCGAGCGATGGCAAGCGCGTGCGGCGCTTCGTGGCGTTGCTTCGCGATGCCATCGGAGAGCTTCGAGGCGCCTACCCCAAGCTGCTGGCGCGTATCATGGTGCGCGTGGCGGAGGCCAGCGGCTCCGAGGCGGCTTCGTTCAACCGTGCTCGGCTGGCTTCACGGGCGGCGCGCGTGTCCTTGGCGGCACGGGAGCCGCGCCTGCGGACGTTCGCGCTGCGATTACGCGATCCGGGCCTGTCCGACGAAGCTTGGGCGGAGGCGCTGGCGAGTTTCGTCGTGGCCAAGCCCCCTGTGCGTTGGGCCCCCGGTGACGAAGCGCGGTTCGGGGAGGAGATCGGCGCTCTATGCGAGCTCTTTCACAAGGTGGAGGCCACGGCTTTTCTCGACGACGCCGCGACGCCGGTCACGGAGGCGATCCGACTCAATCTCACCCGCGGTGACGGCGAGGATCGGGTCCGCGTGATCGAGCCGAGGCCCAATGACCGCGACCTCGCAGCCGAAGCGGAGTTGATCAGGGGGCGGCTGCCGCAGGATCGCTTGATGCGGCTGCAGCTGCTTGCGCATCTGATATGGGCGGATCTGGGCGTCATGGCCGTCCCGAAAGTCTCGGCACAGCCCTCCGCGAGGAGGCGCAAGTGACCGCCTTGTCGAGCGCGCCCGTGCGACACGTGCTGAGCCTCTCCGGAGGCAAGGACAGCGCGGCGCTCGCGATCTATCTCCGCGATCGCGTGGCTGAGATGGAATACATCTTTCACGATACTGACAAGGAATTGCCCGAGACGTACGACTACTTGGCGCGTCTCGAGGCCATCCTCGGCAAGCCGATCGTCAGAACATCGCCTGTCGATACCTTCGATCATTGGCTGACTGTGTATCGCGGCATGCTGCCGTCGAACCGCCGCAGGTGGTGCACGAAGGTCCTCAAACTCAAGCCCTTCGAAAATTACATCGGCGACGGTCCTGTCGTGAATTATGTCGGCCTGCGCGCTGACGAGAAGCGGGTCGGCTATATCAGCACTAAGCCGAACATCACGGCTGTGTACCCTTTTCGGGAGGACGGACTGGTCCGCGCCGACATCATTCGGATTCTTGAGGACTCAGGGCTGGGTCTACCGCAGTACATGAATTGGGGCCGCTCTCGATCGGGCTGCTATTTCTGCTTCTACCAGCAGAAGATCGAGTGGGTTCGGCTGCGCGAGACGCACAGGGATCTTTTCGAACGCGCCAAGGAGTATGAAGAGCGCGCAGTTCAATTCGGCGAGCAGTTCTACTGGTGTCAGAACGAGAGCTTGGCGGAACTGGAGCGGCCGGAGCGACTGCAGCAGATAAGGGAGAATTGGGAGGCTTCACAGGCGAAGGCTCGAGCGAAGCGCCGCAACGTTCCCTTGGTAGAGGCTCTTGGCGGCCTGGAGCCGCAGGACGATCCGGGCCTGCGTGATGGCTGTTTCATCTGCTCCCTGTGAGTAGAGGCACCGTCTCTAACGCCACGATGCAGGCGAGGCGGTACAGCGGCACGGCTCTTCGACGGATGGCCGTCAGTTTAGGGGGATATAGCAGCTCGATGCCGATTGTTGCTGGTGGCCTGACCCCAAATCCAAGACCGCTAAACGAGTGGTCGACCTGTCGCGCGATGACGGATCGGCGCCGTTCTGCTCAGCGGGTGAGCCGCGGGCCAGCATGCGCCGCGCGCGCCGACAAGAGCTAGCCGCGGATGCGTCAGCTGTTCATACGGTTGCTGTCTGCAGGCACCGAGGACGATGTTCAGGCGATCCTGGAGGCTGAGAGGCTCGCAGCGGACAGCACCAAGTGGACACCATACGGCGACAACGAGTCGTTCTATGGCGTAGTCGAGAATCAGCAGGCGCATCCGGTACCAGCGCTTGTCGAAAAGGTCACGAATGGGATCGACGCGATTCTTGAGAGGCGGGTGCTCCAGGACGGCATCGACATCCGCTCCCCGAAGGCGCCGCGCAGTGTGGCGGAGGCGCTGGACCGCTACTTTCCGGATCACCGGAACTGGGATTTGGGCGATGCGCGCCGCCGCCAGGCGCGCGACCTGCAGATCGTCGCGAGCGGACCCAGGCGCGATACATCGCTGCTTGTCTACGACAATGGAGTCGGCCAGGCTCCTGCTGACTTCCCTGGCACGTTCCTGTCCCTCCTTCGTGGCAATAAGAACGACGTTCATTTCGTTCAAGGCAAGTACAACATGGGCGGTGCGGGCGCGATCGCCTTCTGCGGCGAGCGTCGGTTCCAGCTGGTCGCCAGCAAGCGCTACGACGGGTCGCAGCCGCTCGGCTTCACCCTGCTCCGGCGACACCCGCCCAAGCTCGCCCAGGCCGCCAACCGCAAGAACACCTGGTACGAGTATCTCGTGTTCGACGGAAAAGTCGCAACGGCCGAAATCGATGAGCTCGAAGTCGGTCTCGAAGGCCGCCCGTTCACGACCGGGTCCCTACTGAAGCTCTACTCTTACCGGCTCCCAGAAGGTGCGCGCTCGATAATTTCACGCGACCTGAACCTTAGCTTGAACGAGTTCCTGTTCGAGCCGGCGTTGCCGTTTCTGACGGTCGATAACAACGAGCGCTATCCCGACAACCGCGCGCCGATCACGCCGGTATACGGCTTGAAGCGCCGCCTGGAGGCGGACACCGAAACGATCGAGAGCCGCTTCTCGGAAGTATCCAAAACGGCTGAGCTGGGTGAGCTCCGCTTGACGGTTTACGTCTTCAAGGCTCGATCGCGCAATCAGGGTGTCAAGGAAACGAAGCAATACATCCAGCGAGAATATTTTAAAAACGGCATGACCGTATTGTTCTCGCTCAATGGCCAGGTGCACGGGTCCTACTCATCCGAGTTCATCACCCGTGCGCTTAAAATGCCTTTGCTAAAAGATTATGTGCTAGTTTACGTCGATTGCTCTCAGCTCGACCTCGAGGCGCGGAATGAGCTGTTCATGGCGTCGCGCGATCGCCTCAAAGCGAGCGACAAAGCGGACGCAATCCGGAAGCATCTTCGCGAGCTGTTGGCTGGCAGCGATCTTAAAGAGATCGCGAAGCGGCGGAAATCGAGCCTCAACGTTGACGACGCCGATGCCGGCAAAATGCTGCGGGACCTGACGCGCAACATGCCGATCAACGAGGCGCTGACCAGAATACTGCGTCAAACGTTCGACCTTCCGGGACAAAACGGGGGGGCAGCCCCGAAGCAGGAGCGAGAGGAGCAGCAGAAACCCAAGCGCGAGCCGCGCGACGCTCCTCCTTTTGATCCGCAACGCTACCCGTCGTCCTTTAGGGTCAAGGGCGGCGATGCGGTCGAGAAAGGGCTCAAGCTCTTCCGGTTGCCGAAGGGCGGCACGAGGACAATCTCGTTCGCGACCGACGTGGAGAACGAGTATTTCGATCGGACGGACGACCCCGGCGACATGAAGCTCGCCCTCTTGCGTCCGTCGGACGCCGGGCACGGTGGCGGTGGCGCGCCTGATCCATCTAGCGAGGGCGACCTTTTGGATGTTGTGCGCGCCAGTCCCGTGGATGGCACGATCAGAGTGGGCGTGAGGGCGACCGCCGAGATGAAGGTCGGCGATGCCGTCGAGCTGCATGCGACGCTCACCAGTCCGCCAGGCGATCTGACCGAGACGGTCTTGGTTCGGATCACGGATCGTGAGCAGGAGCCGCCCCGAAAGGAGCCGGAGGTCGAGCCGCCGTTGGGCATTCCCGAGCTGGTCCTATGCTCTCGCAATGGCGGCCCCGGCTTCAAATCCTGGGAAGAGATTGCCGAGGCGGGCGTCGAGATGGGTTACGAGACGGTCGTCTACCCCTTCGTCGAAGACGACAAACTGTCGCGCATCTGCGTCAACGTCGACAGCAAGGTGCTTAAGGACTTCAATTCTAGCGCGAAATCGTCTGAGGCGGTGGAGCTGGCGGAGCGGCGATATATCAGCTCGGTCTACTTCCATACTTTGTTCCTCTTCGCGACGACCAAATCGCGCAAGTACGATCTGCAGCGAAGGGATGGCGAGATAAGCAGGGACGTCGACGTGTCAGAATACATCTCTGACCTGTTCAGCACCTCTTATGCCCAATTCCTGCTGAACTTCGACACAGCCGACCTGCTTGAGGCATTGAGTTAGCATCCCAAGTCAATGCCGTATGTGTCAGACTAGTCTCCACCGCTTCTTACAATCTACGAGGCCAGCAAGATGGCGGTGGTGCCTTTACCGAGGCGCTCAACTTGGGGTGGGGGAGTTCGATATGTGCGCCCGGGTGGTCCTGCCGGGTTCGGCCCCCTCTTCCAGTTTCGGCCGGACGGCGCGAGTGCAGATCGGGGCGGCAGGCGGACTCCTCGAACCGTGAGCAGCCTTTGTCGAGCAGCCCATAATGTATCTGCAGATCGTCGTCATTGGTGGCGTCACGACGGCTGAGGACGTCGCCGAAGCGGTTTTTCGCGCGGCGACCGATCCGCGCATGCTGCGGGAAACACGTGCGCGACTGTCAGGCGGGCTCTGCGGGGGCTGTAGCGTCGTGGGTTGGCGGTAGGAGTTGCAGCTTTATGCGGGGCGGGAGCGACGGCTGCAACGCTCGCCTGGGCGCAGGATCGGCACGACCACCTCCTGCACATCAACCAGGAACGCCTAGCCGTTCATTGGGCCATCGAGCACCCAGGGCGCGGTCATGCCACCAAGACGGAGCGCGCCGACAAAGGTTGTGGTCTTTCAATGTCCGTGCGGCACGCAGGCCCGACAACGTCGCCCACGCGTCGCGCACCCGCGCAGCCGGTCCATCTTAGTGGAGGCACCGATCTCGTCGATGAAGGCCAGGCGCTTGGGGGTCGAGGTCAGGCTGCCCGTAGGACCGGGCCTGACGCCGAGCGACGAAGTCGGGCCGCTCCTGCTCGCTGGCGTGTGCTGTTTTATAAAGGTCACGTCATGGCGGTCGGGACCGTGCTGTCCGCAAACGAGGCCTCTTGATCGCGACGAAGCATGTCGGCCAGATCGGCCAGCGTGATGTCCGTCTGCGCCTCAATCGCCGCCAGGATCACGTCCCGGAACGCCTCGATACGGTGCGAACGCTTGCCTCCGCTCATCGGTAAGGGGGAGGCCGCCCTCGTCTCGCCAGGCACGCACCCAAGGATCGCGGTGGCGATTCCTATCCCGAACCGCTCTGCCGCGGACCGCCGAGACATCCCGTTATCAACCGCGGCGAGCACACGACATCGAAGGTGATAAGAGAGAATTCCTGCCAGCCGTGCTGACCTCCTGGCCAGCATCGGTGCTGAACTACATCGCGCCACGTCCGGGGAAGCGCTTACGAGTCGACCTGGCCAGATCGTGCTCTAGCCGCGATTTCAACCATAGAATGCGGATTGCTCAATCAGTAGGCCGAAGGCCGGCGTGGATAATGCGCCAATTGCACTTGCAGCGTGGCCGTTAGCCGTGGCTCACGCCGATGAGCATTCTCGGCTGATAGCCAGCATCTTTGAATTGAGCGGGAACGGCGGTCACCAGCATTCCAGCCCGCCTACCTCCCGCTCCGGGCGGTGTTCGCATCATCCGACCGTGGCCACCATGTGGACACCACGAAAGCGCTGCACCCTGATCGAGGCAGGCACTAAGCACGTAAGCCGTTGATTTTCAAAAAATAATCTGGAGCGGGCGAAGGGATTCGAACCCTCGACCCCAACCTTGGCAAGGTTGTGCTCTACCCCTGAGCTACGCCCGCGCTCCTGCTGTGGGAGGGTGAATAAGGGTAGGTGCGGGTGTTTGCAAGCTGGGGCGGGATGTTGGGTGTGTGCTCCGGGGGGAGCGGTTGAGTTTCCTACACGTTTGCGGACGTGTGGTGGGGTGGTCAGGAAGTGTGGCGGGTGGCCCAGATTTGGGGGGCGTGGCGATCGCTGCCCTGACCGGTGGCGAGGAGACCCAGGGCGATAGTGGCGTGTACTCTGGCCTCGATGTCGGCGTCTTGGGCGGTGCCCTGCCAGATGGCGGCGATGTCCGGTTCGGCTTCGCGTTGGGGCGCGGCGGTGGTGAGGGCGGGCAGGAGCAGCTCCGACCGTCCGGTCCCGGCGGACCATAGATGGGCGGTGACGGGGCGGTGGGGCGTGCGCTCGGCTTCGCCGCCACCGCCTTTCAGAACCAGCAGCCTTGGGCGGCCCAGACGCTCGGCTGCTTCCAGATGCACCTCGATGTAGGGCGGGTGGAAGACGCCGTCCACGCCGGCCGGGGCGCGTGCCGGATCCAGCAGGCGGGCCACCGTGTTCATCGGCGAGCGAAGCCCGAGCAGGCGGCGCAGGCCCAACAGCTCGGCCAAAGGTGGGCAGAGTAGCTCGATCGGGAGATAGGCGAAGCGGTCGCGTTCAAGTCGCGCCTGCGCATCCTCCACCGAGCGGGCCGGCTCGCGGCCAAGCCTGGCCAGCGCTTCGGCAACACTCATGCCGCCGGTGAACGCGTTGGTGCCGTGCATCAGCACGCGCGTGCCGGAGGCGGCCAGCGCCAACGCCGCCAGCAGGAACCAGGGCGCGCCGCGCGTGCGGCCGGCGCCGTAGGATGGCCAGTCGAGATCGACCGGCGCGCCGGCCATGCTGGTCATGGGATGTGCGCCCTCCACCAGGCCGGCAATCTCGTCGGCGTCCTCACCGCGGTAGCGCAGCAGCATCAGAAAGGCGCCCACCTGCAGCCGGTCCGGGGTGCCGGCCAGCAGCATGGCCATCGCGTCGGCCGCCTCTGCGCGGGTGAGGGGACGCGAGCGGCCAGGGCCGCGGCCGAGCGTTGCGACGTAGCCGGCGAAGCGCGCGATGTCCGCCTCGCTCATGCGGCGTCTGCGGCCGACATGAGCAGGCCCGGCTCGCCCTGCCAGACGCCGGCGAGCCAGGTGCCCAGCACGGCCAGGCCGGCGGTCATCAGCACAAGGTCCGCGCGGGCGCCGGCGGCGATGCGGCCAAGATGGCGAAGTCTGAGGAAATCGGCGGGCGCGGTGCTGGCCATCGTCAATGCGCGGGCGGGCGGCACGTCGCAGATCTGCACCAAGGTACGGACTGCGTCGGCCAGGCAGATATCGGCACCGGCCAGCGTGCCGTCCTCCGTCGTCAGCCGCCCGTCCCGGCGCTCGATCCGGCGGCCCTGCAGGGTGAAGTGGGTCGATGCGGTGCCGGTGGGTGGCATGGCATCGGAGACGAGCAGAGTGCGCTCCGGTTTTGCGGCGAGCAGCAGGCGCAGCATGGCGGGGTGCACGTGGATGCCGTCCGCGATCACGCCGCACCAGCTTGCCTGGTCCAGCAGGGCTGCGGCGACGATGCCGGGCTCGCGCGCGGTGAGCGGCGGCATGGCGTTGTAGAGATGGGTGAAGCCGGTGATGCCGGCAGCCAGTGCGCTGCGCGTGCGTTCGAAGCTTGCGGCGCTATGCCCGGCCGACAGCACCACTCCGGCTTGAGCAAGCCGGTGCAGGGCCGCATCGTCCGAAATCTCGGGTGCGAGTGTCAGCAGCACGCGGCCGTCCCAGCCATCGGCGAAGTCTTCAAAAAAAGCGAGGTCGGCCTCGTCCGGGGCGCGGATCAGACTGGCATCGTGCACGCCCGGGCGCCCAGGGGACAGGAAAGGCCCCTCGAAATGGATGCCGGCGAGCGGGCTGTCCGGCCCGTTCGCGGTGAGAAGGTTGGACGCGGCGGTGCGCATGGCGCCTGGCGTATCGGTGATGAGGGTCGGCAGGATGGAGGTGGTCCCCAGGCGGCGATGCGCGGCCGCAATGGCCAGAGCCGCCTCTGCGGTGGGTGTGTCGTTGAACAGCACGCCGCCGCCGCCATTGACCTGGATGTCGAGCAATCCGGGCGAGAGAAGCGTGGCGGGCGGCAGCCTGATGCGGCGCGCTGCCGGTTGGTCCGTGTCCGGCAGGATGGACGTGATCGTCCGGCCGTCGATGAGGACGCCGTGGCCGGTCAGGAAGCGGCCATCGACCAGTATGTCCGCTCCGGTCAGGAACATGCGGCAGTCCGCGTCGGAAGGTTGGTTTACAGTGTTCCAGGGGGCGGGTAGCGTTCGGCGTGTCATAACCAGAGGCAGATTTGATGAGCGTCGCCGATATCGAGTCCGCGTTTTCCGGCCGCCTTCCGCAATTCAGCGAACTCGGGGCCAAACTGAAATTCGATTTCGGCAGCGACCGGCTGTTCGTGGACGGTACGCAGACACCTGCCGTGATGACTCACGACGATGACGACGCCGACACGACCATCGTGATCAGTGCCGACGATCTGGAGAAGATCATGCACGGTCAGTTGGATGCGACGATGGCGTTCATGACCGGGAAATTGAAGGTGAAGGGCAACACCGCCAACGCGATGAAGCTGGCCAGCGTGCTGAAATGACGCCCCTTGCCGGCGGGCGCGGCGCATGGACCATGCAGGCGCGCTAGCCGGCCGCCGGCAGCTTGGCGCCGCTGGGCTGCAGGATGGTGGCGACGCAGACGCGGTTTCGTCCAGACAGCTTGGCTTCATAGAGAGCCCTATCGGCAGCTTCGAACAGGCCGTCCGGTGATAGGCCGGGCTGCACGACCTGGCTAGCGACGCCGGCGCTGATGCTGACCAGGCCGTGCGGCCCCAGACCTGGATGCGGCAATTCCAGCCGCTGTATGGCCCCACGCATTCGCTCGGCCACATCTGCGCACACATCCTCGCCCACGCCGGGGAGGAGCACCGCGAACTCTTCGCCGCCGAGCCGCGCCAGCAGGTCGCTCGTGCCTCGCAGCTGCTCGCGCAGACACAGCGCGATCTTCTTCAGGCACTGATCGCCGGCGGCGTGGCCATAGAAATCGTTGAACGCCTTGAAGCGGTCCACGTCGAGCACGACAAGGCTCAGCCGACCCTGGCGCGCCGCCGCCTGCTCCCAGCACGTGACGAGCCATGCATCGTAGGCGCGGCGGTTGGCGATGCCGGTCAGCGGATCGCGCCGCGCCAGCGCATCGAGCTCGGTATTGCGAACGGAGAGGTCCTGCTTCTGCAAGCTCTCGCGCAACATCACCAGGTAGATGCGGCGGCCTTCCCGCTCCAGACGCCAATTGGCCAGCAGCAGGTAGGCTGCCGTGGCGCTGGTCAGAAGCATGAGGTTACGCTGTTCCAACCAGCCGAGATCCGGCCTGGTTTCCAGCGCCAAGCCGTAGGTCACGACGATCAGCATGACGGCGCACAGTGCGAAAGGAAACCGCAATTGGATGCCGATGGCGCTGTAAACCATCAGGACCGTCACGCCCGCGACGATGATCGACTCGTCTTTCGTGCGGCTATGGGCATAGAGGTACATGATGGTGCAGGTGCACACGGCATTGGCCACCAACGTCAGACCCTCCCGAAGGAACGGCCGTGGGTTCGACCGCATGCTGGCCGAAATCAGGAAGCCCAGCGGGATGGCGAACAGCAGGTAATATCGCCTGGCCACGTCGGAGACGTCCGGCATGGTGTTGCATATGGAGGGGTACAGGCACGTGCCCAGCACGAAACCGATGATGCCGAACACCATCATCATCCGGCTGCGTGAAGCGCCGGTATCAGCCTCGAACCGAGCCTCCAGCGGACCGGGAAAGCGCAGCCGCAGGCCGGGGCGCCTGCCGCCCAGCCACTCGTCAACGACGCCGTTCAGAGAGGCGTCTGACGTGGGGCTCTCGCAGCGTGCCGCGAAAACGCGTTCCGCCTTCCTGATCCAGACATGGACAGCTCGCCTGTTGAAGGAAAGAAGCACCGAGTTTTCCTCGCTTGTGTGCATACCGCTTGCCGCTGCCAGCCCGCTCCCGCGCGTAATCGTTATATGTTCAAAACGTATTGGGCTAGGGCCTAACCGACATCGGCAGCGTTCGGGTGTCCCAGGCAGTTTCACTGGCCGGAGACAGCGACAGTGTATGCGATAAAGCTGGACAAAGTGTTAACCCCGCCGCGCGCCGTCAGCCGATCCGGGCCAGCGCCGCGTCAAGCCGCGCCACCTCCCGTTCCGCCCGGCGCAGACGCTCGCGGTTCTCTTCGACCACCTCGGGTTTGGCGCGTGCCACGAAATCGGCCTGCGTCAATTTTGCCGCCACCCGGGCACGGTCGTCCTCTGCCCGCCCCCGTTCGCGTCCGAGCCGCGTGCGCTCCGCGTCGAGATCGACCAGCCCGGCCAGGGGGATGATCAGCGTCGCCTCGTCCAGGACGAGCTGCGCCGAGCCGGGCGGCAGGTCGGTGGCCGGCTCGATGCCCGAGACCCGGGCCAGACGCCCGGCCGCCTCCGACCAGGTGCCGGCGCGCTCCAAGGTGAGCGGCGACGCGTCGCGCAGCAGCACGCCGACCCGGGTCGCGGCCGGCACGTTCATCTCCGCGCGCACCGTGCGGATGGCGGTGATGAACCGGATCACCCAGTCGATCTCGTCGCGCGCCGAGGCTGCCCCGGACACGCTGTCCGGCACGGGCCAGGGCGCCCGGATCAGGCTGAGTTTCGGTCCGTAGGCGAACCCGTCCCACAGCGCCTCGGTGGCGAACGGGCAGGCCGGGTGCAGCAGCCGAAGTATGATGCCGAGCGTGTGGGCTGCGGTGGCGCGCAGCTCGTCCTTGTGCGGGCCGTCCGGGCCGGTCAGCACGGGCTTGGCGAGCTCCACGAACCAGTCGCAGAACACGTTCCAGGTGAAGCGGTAGCCCGCCTGCGCGTACTCGTCGAAGCGATAGGCCGCGAGGGCGCCGGTGGCCTCGCCGACCGCCGAGCCGGCCGCGTCCAGCAGCCACCGGCACAACGGCGACTGCACGGCATGCGGGTCGAAGCCCGATGTGGGCGCCACCCCGTTCATCTCGCAGAACCGGGCCGCGTTCCACAGCTTGGTGACCACGCTGCGCGCGTCGGCCACGCGTGCGCTTCCCAGCCTGATGTCGCGGCCCGGGCCGGCGAGCTGGCAGACCGCCAGGCGCAGCGCGTCGGCGCCGTACTCGTCGATCAGCGCCAGCGGATCGATGCCGTTGCCCTTCGATTTGCTCATCTTCTGGCCGCGCTCGTCGCGCACCAGGCCGTGGATGACGACGGTCCGGAACGGCACGTCCGACATCACGTGCAAGCCCAGCATCATCATCCGCGCGACCCAGAAGAAGATGATGTCGAAGCCGGTGACCAGCACGTCGGTCGGATAGCGCGCGAGCTCCGGCGTCCGCTCCGGCCAGCCCAGCGTCGAGAACGGCCACAGCCCGGAGCTGAACCAGGTGTCGAGCACGTCCTCGTCCTGCACCAGGCTGGTGCCGGGACCGAGCGCCCTGTTGGCCTCGGCCTGCGCTTCGGCGTGTGTCTCGGCCACAAAGAGCTGGCCATCGGGCGCGTACCAGGCGGGGATGCGGTGGCCCCACCAGAGCTGGCGGCTGATGCACCACGGCTTGATCTCGCGCATCCAGGCGAAGAACGTGTTTTCCCATTGCTTGGGGACAAAGGCCACGCGCCCCGTCTCCACCGCGTCTATCGCCGGACCGGCCAGCGTTTTCGCGTCGCAATACCATTGCAGCGTCAGCAGCGGCTCGATGACCACGCCGGAGCGGTCGCCATGCGGCACCTGATGCGTGTGCGGCTCGATCCTGTCCAACCGATCCAGCCGTTGTAGCTCCGATACGATCGCGGCCCGTGCGGCATCGCGGCTCAGCCCGTCCAGCCCGTGCACGAAGCCCGGGTCGGCGAGGCCAGGCACCTCGAACAGCTCGAGTTCGCTCAGGCTCACCCGCGCCTGGCGGTCCAGCATGGAGGGCATCGGCAGGCGGTGCCGCTGGCCCACTTCGAAATCGTTGAAGTCATGCGCCGGGGTGATCTTGACGGCGCCGGTTCCCTTCTCGGGATCGGAATGGGTGTCGGCGATGATCGGGATGCGGCGGCCGGTCAGCGGCAGCACGATGTGGCGGCCGACCAGGTCGCGATAGCGTTCGTCGTCGGGGTGAACGGCTACGGCCGTGTCGGCCAGCATCGTCTCCGGCCGCGTCGTGGCCACGATCAGGGTGCGGTCGGTGCCTTCGACCGGGTAGGCGATGTGCCACAGATTGCCGCGCACCTCCCGACTCTCGACTTCCAGGTCGGAGATGGCGGTCTGCAGTTTGGGGTCCCAGTTCACCAGCCGGCGGTCGCGATAGATCAGCCCTTCCCGGTGCAACTGCACGAAAACGCGGCGCACGGCGGCGCTCAGCCCCTCATCCATCGTGAACCGCTCGCGCGGCCAGTCGAGAGAGGCGCCCAGTCGGCGCAACTGGCGCGTGATGGTGCCGCCCGACTCGTGCTTCCACTGCCACACGCGCGCCGTGAACGCCTCACGCCCCATCGCCTGCCGCGTGGTCTTCTCGGTGGCGAGCAGGCGTTCGACCACCATTTGCGTGGCGATGCCCGCATGGTCGGTGCCCGGCTGCCACAGCGTGTCGCGGCCCTGCATGCGCCGCCAGCGGATCAGCGTGTCCTGCAGGATGAAGCTCAGCGCATGTCCCATATGCAGGCTGCCGGTCACGTTGGGCGGCGGGATCATGATGGTGAAGGGATCGCCTCCACTGCCGGCCGCGAACGCGCCCTGGCTCTCCCAACCTTCATACAGGCTCGTCTCGATGGCGGCATTGTCAAAGGTCTTGTCGAGCAAGCGGCGGCTCCGATACGGGCGGCGGATTTAGCAGGGTGGCGGCCGCGGGTCACGCGCGCCACGGCGCGGGGAGTGTCTTTAGTCTGACTGTCGGCTTACGACCCCAGCAGGCTCTCGCCACCTCCCGGCAACGTCCAAGTCTTCCCGAAAAGGATGGTTGATCGGGAACGCGGATGCCCTCCCGAAACCCGCTCGAGCAGAGTTTTTGAAAGCTCCGGATCGTCTAGAGCAACGTCCGAACTGGCCGGATCGCAAAGCGACCGGTCAGTTCGGACTAAGTTGCTCTAACTCATATGTTTCTTGAGCAAATTCATCCGATCAGATGAGTCCATCTGATCGGATTTGCTCTAAGCGGCGTCGTTCACTTGCATCCGCGCCTGTCGAACGTCGCGGGCGGGGGGCAGCCCGAACATGCGGCCGTACTCACGCGTAAACTGCGGCACGCTTTCGTACCCCACACCGTAGGCGGCGTCGCTGATCGCCTCGCCCAGCGCCAGCATTCGGCGCCGGGCCTCGATAAGGCGGAGCTGCTTCTGGAACTGCAGAGGCGACAACGAGGTGATGCTGCGGAAATGGACGTGGAAAGCGGACAGGCTCATGCCGGCCGCTTCGGCCAGAGCCTGTACCTTCACCGTCTCGGCATAGTGCGCGCGAAGCATGGCGACGGCACGCGCGATCCGCTGGGCGTGGCTGTCGGTGACGCCCAGCGCTCGAATCGCGCCGCCATGCCGTCCGCTCAGCAGCCAGTAGTGCAGCTCGCGGCTGAGCTGCGGTCCCAGCACTGCCAACGTGCCGGGACGGTCGAGCAGACGGAGCAGGCGCAAGGCCGCGTCGGCGACCTCCGCCTCGGTCGGATCGACCCTGACCGGCCGATCCGCCTCGAACGGTACCGGACCGATTTCACTCACCAGGCCAGCGATGATGGCAGGATCGAGTTCGAGAACGAGGGAATAATAAGGCAAGACACGGCTGGCCGTCGTGATCTGGCTGACGGTCGGCACGTCGGTGGTGATGAGCAGGGCGTCGCCCGCGCCGAAATCGAAGGTGTCGGCGCCCATCGCGACACGCTTGCCGCCTTGCAGCACCAACGCCACCAGCGGCTTCGACACCGCATATTGCAGCATGGTCGGAGCCGTCTCCCGCAGGATCGCAAGCCCTTCGACCGGGGTAGCAGCAACCCCGGTCCGGTCGGCATGGGCGTCCGCATAGCGCCGCGCATGGTCGAGGAGCTGGTCGGTCATGGGCTCCTGATAAGGAAAACGCGACGATGCGACAACGCGGTTGGACGATCGGGCAAGTCTTGTGGACGATCGCGCAACACTGTCGATGCGGTTGGATGCATACGGCCGACAACATTGACCGGAGGCATCCTTGACCACCCTTACCCTCGTGACTGGCGGCAGCCGTGGCCTCGGCCGCAACACCGCGATCAGCATCGCCCGCCATGGCGGTGACGTGATCCTCACCTATCATAGCGGCAAGGATAATGCCGATGCGGTCGTCGCCGAGATCGAGGCGCTGGGCCGCAAGGCAGCGGCGTTGCAGCTCGACACCGGCAACGTTTCCACCTTCCCCGCCTTCGCCGACACGCTGCGTGGCGCGCTGACCGGCACCTTCGGCCGCCACACGATCGATCACCTCGTCAACAACGCCGGCCATGGCGAGATGGCGGACTTCGCCGCCACGACGGAGGATCAGTTCGACAAGCTGTTCGCCGTGCACGTCAAGGGCGTGTTCTTCCTGACCCAGGCGCTGCTGCCGATACTGGCCGATGGCGGGCGGATCATCAACTTCTCGTCGGGCCTGACCCGCGTGTCGTTTCCTGGCTTCTCGGCCTACTCCGCCGCCAAGGGGGCGGTGGAAATCCTGACCGTCTACATGGCGAAGGAGCTGGGCGCGCGCGGCATTACTGCAAACACCGTCGCCCCCGGCGCGATCGAGACCGACTTCCTGGGCGGGGCGGTGCGCGACATCCCCGACTACAACACGGCTTTCGCCGGCATGACCGCGCTCGGCCGCGTCGGCCTGCCCGACGATATCGGCCCGATGGTCGCAAGCCTGCTCGGCCCCGACAACCGGTGGGTGAACGGCCAGCGCATCGAGGTCTCGGGCGGCCAGACCATCTGACGTCTATCGGCGGGCGCCGCAGAGCGGCACCCGCGCTCATACCGGAGGCGACGCACCATGCCGAAGCTCATCATTCACTCGCCCGCCGGCGCGTTCGATGCGCCCGATCGGCAGCGCATCGCCGGTGCTCTGATAGCGCTGGGGCTCGATTGTGAGCAGCTGCCGCCCTCGCCGATGGTACGCAGCACCGTATGGACTTACTTCGCCGAGTACGCGGCCGACGCCGTGTTCATGGGCGACGAACCTGCCCGGCTCCCGGTTGTGACGCTCCAGATATACGTCCTGGCCGGCGGACTGAATGCAGTCGGAAAGCGCCGGCTCATCGAAGGCGCAACCGCCATCCTCGATCGACGGCCGGACGGAATGTCGGCCGCGCCTGTGTACGTCGTCATTCACGAGGTCGCGGAAGAGAACTGGGGTATCTTCGGCAGACAAGCCGATCTCGCCGCATTGCGCGCAAGTGCCCCGGACGCACCTGCAATCTACCCCTCGTGATTTCCCGCACGCTACCGCGGCGCGGCACCGCAGGGCGACAAAACCGGGTAGAGTTGGGCCATGCGCGCTCCGCGATCCACCCTGTCCGGCGCCCTGCCCCGCTTTGGCGATGGCAGGCGCGTGTCGGTGGGCGTGCTCGGCGGCAGCTTCAACCCCGCGCATGCCGGCCATTTGCACATCGCCAGGGCCGCCCTGCGCCGGCTGCGGCTCGATCAGGTCTGGCTGCTCGTCTCGCCGGGCAACCCGCTCAAACCCGGCGCGGGCATGGCGGGGCTGGCCAGCCGACTCGCATCGGCACAGGCGATCGCGGACGGGCGGCGCATCATCGCCACCGATCTGGAGCGCCATCTAGGCACGCGCTACACGGTCGATACGCTGCGTGCGCTGCGCCGGCGATTTCCGCGCGTGCGCTTCGTCTGGCTGATGGGCGCCGACAATCTTCGGCAGTTTCCGCGCTGGCGTGGCTGGATGCGGATTGCGGGCACGACTCCCTTTGCTGTACTGCCGCGCCCCACCTACACTCGCGCCGCACTCGCCTCGCATGCGG
>CAXUNK010000009.1:2674-33919 GCA_964252425.1 uncultured Acetobacteraceae bacterium | reverse complement strand
GCCCTGGCGAGCCCGATGTCGGCGGCGGCCGACCCGGTGCGGGCCCCTGGAGCGGTCCCGAAATATCGGCTCTCGATCGGAACGCCCAGCATGGCGCGGCCCGCGGCGGCCAGGGGCGAAGGGTCGATGCCGCGCCCGCGCCAGCCGCGCGACCTGATGGCGAAATCCAAGCCGAACCCGAAGCCGCAGCCGATCTCGACGAAGCGGGCGCCCGGCGGGGCGGCCCTGCGCGCCCGCGTGCGCACGATCGGCCACACGCCGGCGCCCGCTTCGGCATAGACCGCAACGCTCAGATCATCCGGCTCACCCTCATAGGCGTAAGGCGGCGGCGTCTCGACAAAGGCGCAGCCGCAGACAGGGCAGTCGAGGAACCGCACCCGCAGCGGGCCCCGTTGCGGCAGCTCCGTCCAGGCATCGAGCAGGACCGGCTTGGCGCCGTGTGCCGAGCAACTGCGGCAGGAGACGTAGGCGGGCGGAGCGCCTGAAGCCGCCCACTCCAGACAGGGGCCGGGATCCGCTGACATGGGCGCTGGTATGCCCTACGGCGTCAGCGCTGGCGATGGACATCGGCACGCCCTGTCTGTATCGCGCCGGCCATGCACTCCGCCCCGCCCGGGCGAGGGTTGCGTCGTTTCGGCCCGCGCCGGGCGGCGCGCACCGCCTGGGCATACGCCCTCTCCGCAGCCCTGGCCCCGGTGCCGCGCATCCGACGCGCGGTGGCCGGCGACGATCCGCATAGCGGCAGCCCGCGCGCGGCGATCTACGTCACCTACGACCGTTACGGACTGGTCGCCGATTATGTGGTGAGCCAGGTGGCCGCACTCGCCGCGTTGGGACGGCGCGTCACCGTGATCAGCAATTCACCGAAGCTGTCCCAGGACCAGGCGAAGCGCCTCGCGCCGTTCGTGCGCGAGATCGTGCACAGGCATAATTTCGGCCACGATCTGGGTGCCTTCAAGGACGGCCTGTCGCGGCTGGGCGATCTCGCCGGGATGCACAGCCTGATCCTGATGAACGATTCCTGCTACGGTCCGTTCGGCGCGCTGGTCGAGGTGGAAGCGCGGGCAGAGGCGAGCGGGTGCGACCTGTTCGGCATCACCGAGAGCTGGAGCCACCGCTACCACCTGCAGACATATTTCCTGTGGCTTGGGGCACGGGCCCTGACCGCGCCGGCTTTTGCCGCCTTCTGGCGCTCGTTGCTGATATGGCAGCCGCGCAGCATGGTGATCAGCCGCGGCGAGGTACGTCTGACGCATGACATGCTGAAGGCCGGCCTGCGCGCGGGCGCGCTGTGTCCGTATGCGCGCGCAGCGCAACTGGCGCTGGCCGGGGCGCGGCGGCATTTGGCCGATCCTGGCCGGCTGCTTCCGAACGAACGCGCGTATTACGAGCAATTGGCCGAGGATATCGCCGCGGGCGTGTCGCTCAACCCCACGCATTACTTCTGGGACGTGCTGCTGTCGGAATGCGGCTCCCCCTTCGTCAAACGCGAGTTGCTGCGGCACAATCCGGTGCGCGTGCCCCGCCTGCTGGACTGGGAGGCGCTGGTCGCCGGACACGAAACCGACCTCGACGCGATACGCAGGCACCTGCAACTCGGTTGATCGTGCCAAAACGATTGCGGTCGGCCTACCCGGCAGGCTAGCGTGTCCGTTATTTAGACAGGTATCCCCACTATGGCGATGTCAGACGGACTTTCCAACATCGTGCGTCTGGCGGAAGCCGGCGCGTTTCGCGCGCAGGTATTGGCCGCTCAGGCCGGCACCGAGACCGGCACCGCCGTCGACCCATCGACGCCGCCCTATAACGGCATCGTCACCGTGTACGATCAGATCGGAAACGAGTATTTTCAGGGTACCGGCATATTGTTGACACCGACCGAGGTGCTGACCGCAAGCCATGTGGTTTGGACGCAGGGCGTGGGGGCGGCGACCCATGTGTACGTGACGGCGCAGAACGAGGTGCCTTACGGCGGCTCATTCGGCGGCTTCACGAGTTACGCGCAAAACTTCCACTACAACGCGATCGACGACAGCAACGGCATGCTCTCGCTGGATGCGTCGCAGAACGACTACGCAGTCATCCACCTCTCCACGCCGCTCTATCAAGGGACGAGTTTCGGCCTGTTGTCCGATTTCGTGGCTGGATACGCGACCCTTGCGGGCTACCCCGGAAGCTTCAACGGCCAGTTGGTCACGGATACAGGCCCCGTCTCCGTGTATCCGGGCATCAGCGTGTTCAACAGCGACGCGCTGGGTCCTGGCTCGAGCGGCGGCCCGGTGCTGGTGACCGGTCCCGATGGTCAGCAATACTCGGCGGGCGTGATCTCGTCCTACGACATCGACAACCCAAACTCGGGCAATGACGCGCAGATTACGAACGCGGCCTTCACCCAGATCGAAGGGTGGCTCGCATCTGACGGCGTGCATCAGACGATCGTGGCCGAAGATACCAGCACGAGCCAGGATTTTTCGCCGCAAGCCACGCCCTATAGCGGACCCGTCGCAGGGCTGGCCGATCAGTACATCAATCTCACGACCGATAACCTCAACCTCACCGGCTACGGCCCCAATCAGTTTCTCCACAGCGGATCAGGCGAGGACGCGATACAGGTCACGTCCGGCAACAACGTGCTGGACGGGGGTACCGGCTCGAATTTCCTGGTTGGCGGCACCGGATACGACACGTTCTTCACCGACGACCGCGCCGCCACCAACGATATCTGGGACACGCTGGTGAACTTCCATGCCGGCGATGCGGCCACCTTGTTCGGCGTGACCCAGGCGGGTTTCTCGTTCGACTGGGAAAACGGACAGGGTGCTGGCGGCTACACGGGACTTACGCTGCACGTGACCGCACCCGGCAAGCCGGACGCATCCGTGACCCTCTCAGGCTACACGAGCGCCGCGCTGACCAACGGACAGCTCAGCATCAGCTTCGGCACGACCGGCGGGTCGCCTTACATGTACATCCATGGGAATGACTGATCGAGTATCAGCCGTGGGGTGTTATGCCGAGCTAGGTAATACTTGAAGGAAGCAGTCCTTTTTTGGAAAAAATGTCCGGAAACCCTGGACATGGGACGGCTAAGCGGACAACATGGATAATGGACGGGAAAACGGACAAATCAACCCTTGGCGTATGTCGGCTATGCACGCGTCAGCACTCTCGACCAGGATCCGGGTTTGCAACTTGATGCACTCGCCGCAGCTGGTTGCGCAAAGGTGTTTGAAGACTGAGCGTCCGGGGCCAAAGCCGATCGTGCTGGACTGCGCGCCGCCCTCGACTACGCTCGGGACGGCGACGTCCTGATTGTCTGGAAATTGGACCGCCTCGGCCGCTCACTTCCGCACCTCATTGAGACGGTGACTGCGCTCGAAAAGCGAGGCGTCGGCTTTCGGTCCATCACCGAGGCCATCGACACGACGACTCCAGGCGGTCGCCTAGTCTTTCACCTGTTTGGCGCTCTTGGGCAGTTTGAGCGCGATCTAATCCAGGAGAGGACACGCGCAGGCCTAACGGCTGCGGCGGTACGGGGTCGTACTGGTGGGCGCAAGCCTGTTATCACTGCTGATAAATTGGACCGGGCGCGGGCAATCATCGGAAAAGGCTTGACCGTACGCGAGGCAGCAACACGGCTAGAAGTCGGCAAGACAGCTCTCTATGAAGCGCTACGAGGATTGGACGTGCATCCGGCGTGATCAAGCAAGAAGAAACTGGCGTCGATCCGATACAGGAAGCATTCGCACCATTGATAGGTCTACCTGCTTGGCTCGTTCGAAAAGGCCATGCTAGCTGCCTAACTTTGGAGTTCGGCCAGCCACACTTGCAAGTTCGAGAGCCAGTTGCATCGTCTTCAGACGACGAACAGGTGCGCCGTCTCTTTTCGAGACGCCGAATCTCGCCGAGAGGGGAATGGCATCTTTGGAGATATTGTTGTCATTGGCGCGTGATCTGCGCCGGGAACGAGATCGCTTGGAGCGAGTCGCCGGACGAGGCGGTTCGTAAAGCAGCCAATGAAGTTGATGGGCAATTATTAACTGCGGTTAGTGTCCACTGCGTCAATCGAATCTCAGAGTTCTCATTCGAACTTGGAACTACAATCCAGATGTGGCCTTACGACGATGATGACAGTCCGCAGTGGATGCTCTTCATGCCATCCGCCGCCGTCCTGACATATCGCGCCGACGGGCTCTATAGTCTGGGCCCGAGCAATCAGCCACCAAATGAAAAGAAATGGGGGGCCTTGAATTGAAAGCTACTTGCCTGGCCGCCATGACCCTTCGCCGCAGGGCAGCAAAGAACGCCACACAAAATTCCAATGTCGACTATCTTGATTGCCTCTAGAATCATGAGCCATTTTATACTTTCTGCGATTGATCCGGTTTTTGGATGTCCGATTTTAGAAACTCTTATCCCAAACCCCGATGTGGATGTCATTCGAACATTGGCGGGCATTGAAGACGGAAGTGATCCAGACGGTTATGTGCTTCACCCAGAGGAAGCTGCTGCTATCGCAAAGCACTTTAGCGTCGCTTTCGAGCCGATCACGCCAGACATTCTTATTTCGAGAGCAAGCTTCAATTTGAACGAGCCGATTAGAGAGTCTCCTTATCTCATACACACTGGATTAGAGCTCTTCTTGATGCTGGAAGGAACCAAGCCGTTCTGCTTCGTCGATTTCTCGTACCCAGTGTATACGGGGGAAGGTGACATAGAAGCCTTATTTGAACCGCACGTTGAATCCGGGCGCCTGATAAAGAGGATCGTTGACGAGCCCTATGAAAAACCCCGGCGTGATTATCGCGGGAGAGTCCATGAGTCGTATCGGAGTCTATACTATTCGCTTCCGGGGGAAGAGTGGCGGATCGATGCGTTCCTACTACTTCGCCGTCAGTTGAGGTTCGTCAGGTGGGATGAAGCGATGGAGCGCATGGAGGGCTCTCTTTTGGGTTATACGGACGCCCAAAACGACGTATGGATTTCCGGTCTCAGGTATGAGGGCAAGATGCCGTGGGGGCTAAGAAGCGTTTACGCAGTTGTAGATGAGCCAACTCTGGCATGGATTCGGTCTGCAGGTTGTCGTGCATTACCATGGGACGGTTCGCAATCGGAGTTTCGACTTGAATTACATTGGCCGCGCCCGAAACCAGCTAAGCTGACTAACTGGTTGCAGCAGACGGGAACTCAGGCAGTTATTCGACTTGGCCTACCAATGAAATACCTTAATGACTGGCAAGCTGGGTTACAAGATGAGGTTCGTGTGTACAAAATACCTCGCGAAGCGGTTCCGGGGTTAAATGCGGCCCTCGGCCGACCGGTCGAAATTCTATGCGAACGTGGCAGTTGAGCCGCTTAGGCCTCGCTCACCGCGCCTCGATGTTCATGGATTGTTCAACCTTAGCGTTGTTTAACTAACAACCGACGCTCTGTCGTCTATTGGCAACTCAGGCACTCCTCGTACTTGACAGGCTCGGCAACCGCGGCCGGCAGCGGAACGATGTCGCCGACCGGCCCCATGTCGATCAATGAGCTCTTGGGCATGTCGCTGACCGTGTCCGCACGCTGGATCGATAGCGAGCGGCAGTAGTAGAGCGACTTCAACCCGCGCTTCCAGGCCAGCATGTGGATCTCGTGCAGGTCGCGCTTGTGCACGTTGGCGGGCAGGAACACGTTGACCGACTGGCTTTGGCAGATGAACGGCGTGCGGTCGGCCGCGTGTTCGATGATCCAGCGCTGGTCGAGCTCGAACGCCGTCTTGTAGACCGCCCGCTCCTGCTCGGTCAGGAAATCCAGATGCTGCACGCTGCCCGAGCGTAGCGTGATCGAGGACCAGACGTCCTCATTGTCCATGCCGCGCGCCTCGAGCAGAAGCTGCAAATGGCGGTTGCGCACGGTGAAGCTGCCGGACAGGGTTTTTTGCAGGAAGACGTTGGCGGCGATCGGCTCGATCCCGGGCGAAGCGTTGCCGGCGATGACCGAGATGCTGGCCGTGGGCGCGATCGCCATCTTGTTCGAGAAGCGCTCCATCACCCCGTAATCGGCGGCGTCCGGACAGGCGCCGCGCTCCTCGGCCAGCAGGCGCGAAGCGGCGTCGGCCTGCTCGCGAATGTGGCGGTGCATGCGCTTGTTCCACACCTTCGCGATCACGCTCTCGAACGGCACGTTCTGCGATTGCAGGAACGAATGGAACCCCATGACACCGAGGCCCACCGAGCGCTCGCGCGAGGCGGCGTATTTGGCGCGCTCCATGTCGGACGGGGCGCGCTTGATGAAATCCTCCAGCACGTTGTCGAGGAACCGCATCGTGTCCTCGATGAACAGCGGGTGGTCCTTCCAGTCGAACCACGTCTCGAGGTTGACCGAAGAGAGGCAGCACACGGCCGTCCTCTGCTTACCATACTGGTCCAACCCCGTGGGCAGCGTGATCTCGCTGCACAGATTGGACGTCTTGACCTCGAGCCCCGCGAATTTTTGGTGGTCGGGCCGCGCGTTGTTCACGTGGTCGGAAAACACCAGGTACGGCTCGCCCGTCTCCACCCGCGCGATCAGGATGCGTATCCACAGCGACCGCGCCGAGATCTGGCGCACGATCGACTGGTCCTTGGGCGAGCGCAGCGACCACATGCCGTCCGCCTCGACCGCGCGCATGAAATCGTCGGTGACGAGGATGCCGTGATGCAGGTTGGGCGCCTTGCGGTTCGGGTCGCCGCCGGTGGGCCGCCGTATCTCGATGAACTCCTCGATCTCCGGATGGCAGACGGGCAGGTAGACGGCGGCCGAGCCGCGGCGCAGCGAGCCCTGGCTGATCGCGAGCGTGAGCGAATCCATCACCCGGATGAACGGGATGACGCCGCTGGTCTTTCCGTTCTGGCCGACCTTCTCGCCGATGGAGCGCAGATTGCCCCAGTAGCTGCCGATGCCGCCGCCCTTGCTGGCCAGCCAGACATTCTCGTTCCACAGCCCGACGATGCCCTCCAGGCTGTCGGACGCCTCATTGAGGAAACACGAGATCGGCAGACCGCGCTCGGTGCCGCCGTTCGACAGCACCGGGGTCGCCGGCATCAGCCACAGCCGGCTGATGTAGTCGTAGAGGCGCTGCGCATGGGCCTGGTCGTCGCCGTAATAGCTGGCGACCCGGGCGAACAGGTCCTGGTAGCTTTCGCCCGGCAGCAAATAGCGGTCGTCCAGCGTGGCGCGGCCGAAATCGGTCAGCAGCGCGTCGCGTGTGCGGTCCACCCGCACCTGGTGGCGCCCGCGCATCTGCACCGCGCCGTCCAGCAGGGCCATCTCCATCTCGCGCCCGCCCATACCGTCCATGCGTGTACCCCATTCTGCGCGCGACTCGCCGTAGCAGCGGTCTGCTCCTATATGTAGGGCTTCTGACCGCGTCGCACGCAAGATAGCCGCGTCGTCATCGAATTTTTACGGGTCGGGTGGTTGCGTGGTAACACCCTGCCCCGTTCCCACCACTAAGGACACCACATGACCAGTTTCGAGGGCCGTACTGCCGACTACCCCATCGAGCGCCTGTTCCTGGAGCGCTGGTCGCCGCGCGCCTACACCGGCGAGGCGATGGATGAGGCGACCCTGATGACCATCTTCGAGGCGGCGCGCTGGGCGCCCAGCAGCTACAACTCACAGCCCTGGCGATACATCTACGCGCGCCGCGACACGCCTGCCTGGCCCACGCTTCTGGGGCTGCTGACCGGTGGCAATCCGGGCTGGGCGGCCGATGCCGCGGTGCTGATGGTTGCCGTCTCCAAGATCATGATGGCGCCGCGCGGCGAGGAGATGCCGAGCCACAGCCATTCCTACGATGCCGGCGCCGGCTGGCAGAACATCGCCCTGCAAGCGACGGCGCTGGGCTGGCACGCGCACGGCATGGTCGGCCTGGACATGGCGCGCGCCACGACCGAACTGCACATACCGGACGGCTACCGCGTCGAAGCCGCGATCGCCATCGGCAAGCGCGGCGACAAGAGCAAGCTGCCCGAGCAGTATCAGGGCATGGAACAGCCGAACGGCCGCAACCCGGTGAGCAGCTTCGCCTTCGAAGGCAGCTTCCCGGCCGCGTAGGCCGGGGATGGCATCGCGGCGGCCGCCCATGTCTGCCCGGCGTGAAATCCAGGGGGCACGCAGGATGCGAAGTTTGTCGCGACCATCGCGCCACGTCTCGATGCCAGGGCAGCGCCGTGATCGAGCGTGAACCCAGCCGGACGGCATTCGCCGCCGCCTCATACCGGGCGGTGCACCAGGTGTTGGAGGGTGGGCGTGTGTTCAGCGACAGGCTGGCCGTGCCCATCCTGGGGGTGGACGAAGAGGCGCTGCGGGCGGACGTGGCGGCGCACGAAGCCCGGCGCGGGATACGCTTTTTCGTGGTGGCCCGGGCGCGCCTGGCGGAGGACGCGGTTCGCCGGGCGGTGGACACGCGCGGGGTGAGCCAGTTGGTCGTGCTGGGCGCGGGGCTGGACACATACGGGTATCGCAACCCGTTTGGCGACCGGCTGCGCGTGTTCGAGGTGGACCACCCGGCGACGCAGGCGTGGAAGCGGCGTCGGCTGGCGGAAGCCGGCATAGAGGTGCCCGCGAGCCTGACCTACGCGCCCGTGGATTTCGAGCGGGACGAGCTGGCGGAGCAGTTGGCGGCGGCGGGGCTGCGGCCGGAGGCGCCGGCGTTTTTCACCTGGCTGGGCGTGGTGCCCTATCTGAGCCGTGAGGCGATCGGGGCAACGCTTTCGGTCGTGGCGGCGCATCCGGGCGGGGCGGAGCTTGTCTTCGATTACGGGGAAAACCGGGATGCCGTCGACCCGGCTTTGCGCGCGCAGTTCGAGGCGCGGGCCGCGCGTGTGATGGCCGCGGGAGAGCCCTTCGTGAGCTTCTTCGACCCGGCCGAGCTGCGCGCCTGGCTGGAGGCGCTGGGCTTCGATCGGGTGGAGGATCTGGACGTGCCGGCGATGATGGCGCGGGTGCTCGGAGACCGTGACGGGGTCACGGCGCCGCGACGAAGTGGCGGGCACCTCGTGTTCGCCGGACGAAGCCCGGCGTAGGGCGGGAAAGCGAAGCGCTGTCCGCCAGCATCCGTGTCGGCGACAAGCTGGCCGCGCAAAGCGGTCGTCCGGCACGTGCAGGGCGCGCGATTGGTGTGGTGATGGCGGAAGGCGCTCGGCTTTTCCGCTCTACGCTTGCTGGGCTTGTTGAGCCCGAAGCTGGCCGGCATGCCCGCGCGTCATGACGCGCGGGCCAATTTTCGACGGTGAGGGCTCGGTGCCGCCCAGGCTCGGTTTTTCGGGTCTTGGCCAGCTCCAGGTTTCAGCAACTCATCAGCGTCTTGACCGTTGCGATTTACAAGGCATCGCGGAGACGTTGACTTGGCCAGTCCTTCCCTGTCCACGCCAGCCGGCTGGACGCCACCCAGTCAGGACGAGGAAACAAGGACACGCGCTCGACAGCTCGCATCTATACTGACTATTCCGCCGAACAGTTTCGACGGCCGTGACCGAGCCGCGCTTGAAATCATGTCTCATTTGGGCGCGATGCCGGTGATCAAGGACTTTGCTCAACGTCATCAATACGGCAACGAGGTGTTGCAGAACACCAACAAGGCGTTTCCTTACGATCTACCCGACACAGGCATCTTCTACGCCAAAATCCAGGGTCTCGTCATTACCATGCAGGAGTTTCCGGTGTGGTATCATAATCTGACTGCAAGCAATACTGACTTGGTCGAGAACTATCTTGTCGTAAGTTTGCTGCTGAAGGGCATGAGCATTGCCGGCCTGACCGGCTTAGCCGGCGTGGGCGCATCTTTCGCCGGCAAAATTGTGCAGTCCGTCCCGGGTACGATCGAGAAATCCGGCATGAGCGGGGCGGCTCTGGTCCGCGGAGGAGCGGCTGCCGTTGGAAAGACGGTGCGGGGCGGCCTGGCGGGAGCGGGCGCCACGGGCTTCGTTGCGGTTTGGCTTGTGGGTCAGGCGGCAGCCACGATACTGCAAACCGAGCAGAGCGAGATGAAGAAGGAAATCATCCGCCGGTACCAGGAAAACCGTTTGCCCGTCGAGCTCTACAGACGGGCTCTTGGAGACGATCTTCCGCCGCCGCAACGTTATTTCTATCCGGTCTCGTGATGGTCTCGCTCGCTGCGCGGCGGTGGTTTTTTCCCGCCTTCATAGCCGCCGCCATCCTAACGTCGACGATCATGTTTGTCCTGCCAATCTGGCACGGATCATCGATACCGATGCGACAACTCGGGGCGGCGGGCTTGGGCGTGACACTCTGCTTCATCTTGGCGATCGCCTATGAAATCCTTGCCGCATGTGTCCGCACGCGCTCATGACAGATTCGGTATGCCCGTATGTCGTGATGCCGGCGTTCCTCACGCTCATCGCGCTTGGCCCGGCTTGGGCCGATGCGGTGCCGCAGGATCGGGCCGACCGGGTCTGGGCCGCCGGCTATGCTGCGGCAGCCGCCCATTTCTGTCCCGGCCTACAGGTGGACGAGGTGGCTGTTGCCAACACGCACGGCGCGGCGACCGTCATCGATCCTAAGATGGGTCCGAGGCTGGACGACGCCATGCTGCCGGTGTTCAAGTCCGGTGGCTTGACCGGTGAGTCAGGCTTTCGGCAGCACGCAGGTTTTTGCTCCGACCCTCCCTCATTCGCGCCACGTGCCTCGGCCTGGATTAGGCGCTACCTGAACGTGCGGCCTCGCCAAAGATGAGGGGGCGTAGGGCGGAAAAGCGAAGCGCCTTCCGCCACTACCCACGTTGATGGGCGCATCGGGCGTAAAACGGCAGCCCGGCACACGCGTGAGGCCCGGCGGGCTGGTCGTGCAGGAGCAGTGGTTGATAGCATGCGATCCGTAACTACGGGGACGACGACGCCTGCACGAAACATCTATGTTTCATCCGGTCAGGCCGGATGGCAGTTCGCGCCGCCTATGGCGGTCCTCGTGTTTTGGCCCTTTGCGGCAGGAAATTTTCCCAGCAAAATGGCCGTCGGGCGCAAGCGCAGCGCGCGATTGATGTAGTGATGGCGGAAGGCGCTCCGCTTTTCCGCCCTACGCTTGCTCGTCGGTCGGCCATGCGGCGTCACCGCTCGCCACCCGCGCCGGACACGGCCCGCCGTAGTCCAGATTGCGTAAAATATGCGTCGAAGCGGGAATCCAGCTTTGTGTAGATGTCTAGCAGTTGCCGCGTTTTTGCGCGCATCCGTGGGTAGTCACGGATCAGCGTGGCGAATTGCGATCCATGCCCGAATACCTTTTCCGCATATGTGTTCCAGTCGTTGTCCAGACTGGTCGTGCCGTAAGCCGCGACAAATCCCTGGCTATGCAGCACCGCGTCGCCATCGACGGAGGGCGGTCTCGCCAGCAATGCTTTGTAGGCCTCCAGGCTCAGATAGTTAAACCCTGCTGGATTGTTACTGGTCCACTCGCTGACGTCGAACAGGACTTGGTTACGAACCACCGAGCTGAGCTCATGATGAAAGCTGTCGGCGGAGAATGCCGCTCCGTCCGGACGCGACACATTGTGATCGTTTATGGCAACCGTATTGCCGTCAAAAAAACCTCCGACATCCATATTCCACATTTGTATGCGCCCGGCCAAAGCCACGCGCTTGACCATGCGATCAAGGAAGCCGTCGGGGTACACCATGATGGCGCTGGACAGCGACTGCAAAGCTGAGGCCGTCGCGCCCTGCGGCAAATCCTCTATAACCACTGGGCGGGTTGGCAGGCTTACCAGCGGAGCGATCTCGGTCTGTAATCCGGACGTGACGATCTCTCCATGCCAGTGACGGCCGATCTCGGCTCGCAGCGCAGCCGCATTGCTCTCGCCTGTTTGCACATGATTGATCATCCATCCCGCAAGCACCATTGCCGTAGCACCTGCGAAGACCGCTATGTTGAACAGGCGTCTGCTTCGGCGAACCGCGGGACTGGCCAGCTTCACATCGCCCCCGCGGTCGCCAGCATGCCGCCCACGGCAAGCCCGGCAGGAACATCAGCCGGCGTGTCGGCGCCCAGTGTCACGACGTTTGACGCGACGACAACGACCACAGTCACGCCGGCGGCGACGTACAGACCGTATTTTTTCATGAAATGAAGCGGAGCCTCGTACCAGGCTTCCTCCGTCACCGGTTGCGCCTGTCGCGTGATCTCAGGGTCCTGCGGCTTGGGCCGGATATCGACGATGACGTCGAACTCCGGCGAGATGTAAAGAAATTTCATGTAGCGCCCCTTCAGTTCCGGCGTCTTGAACTTGGCGCGCAATACCGGGACCGGGTTGTCGGACGCGATCGCCATGCCGACCGACGAGAGGCCGGGTGGCAGGCCTTTGGCGTGGACGGTCAGCATGTTCTCGAACTCGACCTTGTTGGTCTTGCGGTCCCACGAGATTTGCGTGTCGGACAGCAGCTTTGCCAGGGCGTTGTCCGTCTCCTGTTTGGCCGCGAGTTCCGCACCTTTGTTGGTGTAGGTGATGACGGGTATCTGCTCGTCCGCCCAGATCGTGACACTCCCCTCGAAGCGGACTTCGATCTCGGCCACGGCACTTTCGAGCTTGATGGGCGGTATCTTGTCGAGCGTGTATTTGAACGGGAAGCTGTTCACCTTCGTCTCGCCGCTGGCAGTTGGCGAAGGTGCAATTGGTGCGGGCGGCGGCGGCGCTGCCGGCGAGGCGGCTGGTGCCGTTGTCGCGGCCGGTTTTGGGCGGGTGATCTGCGCCGGGTGGGTTCCGGCGCGGCCGTGCGGGTTGATGCGGTCCGGCTCCGGGATCATCAGCACTTCGCCAACGCGCAGCGTGTCCGGCGAGGTCAGGCGATGGTGCGTCTTGGCGGCGATCTCGGGCCTGGTGTTGTGCACGAATATGCGTGGCCAGAGGATGGCGTTGCCCAGTTGCGATTGCGCGATGCTGGTCAGCGAGTCGCCGGCTTTGACGATGTAACGCTTGTCGGACATGCTCATCTCCGCGCTCCCCCGTGCCGAGCGTTGCGGAGCAACGTATGCCCATGCTGAAAGTTTCGACCCCAAGTCTAATTTACGCGGGCATTGCGCTGCTTTCCGCACTCAGCATTCACCTTCTCTACCGATTGGCGGAGTATCTGGTGCTTACGGGCCGCTTGAGCCGTCGCGACTACGCTTTAGTGCCCGGGCTGGTCCTGATCATCACATTGGTTGGTGCAGGTCTCGAATGGTTGGACGTGCATGGGCCGGCGTTGTTGACCGGCGCCGGGTTCAGCGTATTCCTGGGGCTGAATATAGGTCGGCTCGTGCCGCGCAATTCTACACGGATCAATCGCTAGACCGAGAGCCAGGTACGATGGGTAAGCGCGGTGTAATGCATCGACCTATCCCGAAATCGAGATTGTTCCGGTATGGGTGCAGGCCGTTGTCGAGCTGTCAGTGATGAGTTACGCTGAGCTGTTCTATCCTTCGGGAGTGGTGGTGACTGACTACCGACGACATCGGGTGCGTGGCGGGACATACCTTCTCACGGTGAGTCTGTTGGACCGATGGTCGAGATTGCTGGTGGACAGGATTGACCTGCTCTATAATCGAGTTGATGACTCAAGCTGACAGAAGGGTAGTTGGGATGGACAATGGACAGACTTACGTAGAAATAGAGTTAGCGGCGGATGATAACGAAGCCCGTTCTTCGTTATTAGCGCTTTGTAGCGACGCAATCGTTAGCGAACCGAAGTATATGGCGGGTGTGCTCAACGTAGTGTCGGTGGTTGTACCATTATCCGTTATAGTTATACGTAAATTAGTTGAGGTTACAAAAGCTCGCATCGAAGCAAAAAAACATGTGAAGCTTAAACTACCAGGTGGGATTGAGATTACGGGAGAGCGTTTGTCGGACATACCTGGAATCGACGAGCTACTAATGTCATATGTTAAAAAGAGCGGTAGCCATTGAAGAAATTTTTGGCCGCTACACGCATCGGTCATTCGCAGGGACTTGGCGATTGGGCTGTGGAGAATCTGACACAACTAGCTGAGCTATGTCGCAATATGATTAGTTCGGCGCAGAAGTTCGAATTTGTCGTTTTAAGAACGCTGAACAAGTCGTCCGAGGTCCCGGAACTTTGGCGCAAACTCAACAAGCCACTAGATGTAGTGGTGCCCGTTTCGGACCTTTCTGGGCGTTTGGCGCAAATTCAACAAAATACCTCGCAGGCGTTGTGATAAACTGAGCGGCTGATTTTATCCGCACCGAAACCTCCAGCGAATTAAGCGAAGTTCAAAAGTCTCTCAAATCTATTTAGTCTAAACCAGCGGCTTTACCTGCCGCCGTCCTCGTTCGCTTTCCCACCGCCGCTTGCCGTCTTCCCTACCGCCCGGCTTGCCCAAGGAAACACGCCCGGGTAGCCCTCTCCCGCGAGGTCGGGACCGGCATGGCGGGCAAGGATTCGGATGGGCTGATCGACGGCGAGGCGCTCAAGGCGTGGCGCCAGCGGATGGGATGGACGCAGGCGAGGGCCGCCGAGGAGCTCGGCCTTCACCTGCACTCCTTGAAGAACCTGGAAGCCGGTAAGCGGGCCGTCGGCGGCAGCCTGGCCAGGCTGCTGGATACGCTGGAGCTGCGGGGCCGCCGGAGCACGAAGCCGACCAGGTCCCAGGCTGCAGCATCTCCCCCAGCTGAACCGGCGGCCGCGACGGGCACCTGGGTCTCGGCGGCCGACGCCGAGCTGATCGAGGTCGGGCGGCGTTTCGCGAAGGTCGGGGCGGCGCACATCACGGCGCTGCTTCGCGGCGAGGTCACGCCGGAGCTGCAGGCGGAGATGAAGGCGGCCGAGGCGGACGTCAAACGCATGCAGGCACTCGAGGACCGCCCGTTCTCTGAGTGGGCAATGTCCGTCTGCGGAGCCTTCATCCAGATCACCAGCGCCGGTGAGCGGGCAGCCCTGGCCGCCTTGGGGGCAGGCGGCAGCCGGACGAGGGTAGCGAGGGCAGCCGACATGAGGAACGGGACCTTGTCGGACGTCGCGCCGACGCTCACCGCCGGTGGGCAGGGCGTCTCCCTGAACTCCGTGCCGAGCGTGCTCGTCGTCGAAAAGCTGATCGCCACGGCCGTGGAGGAGGCGCAGACGCTCATGGCAAAGCTCGGAGCACCGGCAGCCGACGAGAAGCGCAAGAAGCGCACCAAACCGAAGTAGTCCGTGACTACCGTCCTGCCCGGTATGATTCGGCACGGGCATGACCCGTTGCATCGGTCAGGCGGACGCGGTCTTCGTTGCGGTTGCCTTGCGCACGTGGCTACATACGTCCGCCACCCGGACGAAACAGGCTTGCTGGACCAGATCCACTTTTACAGTCCGGAGACCACCCTCTTCCCGAAGCTCGCGGCACGCTTCGCCGAGACGGGCCGCCTGACGGCGGAAGAACTCTACCTCATCCTCGAGTGGAAGGCCGCCAGGGCTCGGACGAAGCACCTACGGCGGCTGACCTACGGCCGCACCTTTTCTGAGGCTGCTGCCGACCTCGCCCGGGCTATCCACGGCGCGGCGGACGACGAGGATCGGCTGAGGCTGCTTTTGGCCGAACCGTGGCGCTTCGCGCTGCCGACCGCGACCGCGATCCTGGCGGTGCTCTATCCCGATCGGTTCACGGTCTACGACATCCGCGTGTGTGACGCTCTCGGTGACTTCCATCGGCTCGGCCACAGGCGGTGGTCGGAGCGAATCTGGGCGGATTACTGTCGGTTCGTCGAAGCTGTCCGGGTAGCCGCCCCCGCCAACCTCAGTCTCCGGGACGCCGACCGTTGGCTATGGGGTCACGACGAGCGCAAGGCCCTCCGAAGGGAACTCGGGCTTGTTTGAGGACCAATCGGTCGCCCCTTCAGACCCAAACCTCCTCGGCGTGAACGTCGGCTTCTCCAAGACGAGCCGGTCCACGGGCTTGGCGTGGCGCGTGGGTGGCGAACTCGGCGCCTGCAAGGTCGGGTCCGGCTGGGAGGCACGCCGTGCCGCGCTGCCTGTCGGCGTGACCTTCGACATGGCGGCCCTTGACGCCCCGCTCGTGCCGCCTGGTCCCGGTGTTCCGCGCCGGAGCTGCGAGGCGGTGTTCTACCGGGGCGCGTTCTGGAACAGGTGTCGTCCCGGCATGAGCCACTTCGGGCACGGGCTGGCTTTTCGTCAGGCGGGGACTCTGGCCGCCGCTCAGTTTCGGGAGGTAGTCAAGGACTACCGTGAGTCGGCTTTCATGGCCATACCCAACGCTGCCATGGTGGAGGCCTTCCCCAGCACCTTCATGGGCGTCCTGCTGCCCGACGAGGTCATTGCCAGGCTGCCCTTTAAGCGAAGCGGCAAGTCGGATCGGCTTTACGAGGCGTGCCTCCAGACGGGTGCTTTCGAACGGCTGGTCGCGGATCTCGGGTGACCGGCGGCGAAACGGTCGCGCGGCTTGCCGCCGAACGGGATCACGACGTCCGAGCCGCCTTTGTCTGCCTCCTGACGGCAGGGTTCGCCGATTCGGGTTCAGTGACGGTAGTCGGAGACTACCTGGGCGGCTGGTTCTGGTTGCCACCACTCCGCCTCTGGGCCGACTGGTCAAAGGCAGAGGTCGCGGCGACCTTGGCCGAGGCCAAAAAGCGTGGCTACCCGGAGGCCGAAGCGACTTGCACGGACACGATAGGAGGCCGCCAGGAATAAGCGGGAACGCCAGCTGGAATTCGAGCGCAAGCGGGTCGAGCGGCTACTCGGCTAGGCCGGGGCGCTCCGCAACGCCCCGGCGATTCGCGCCTACGTCACGGAGGACCGCGCGGCGGTGCCGACTGTCCCGCCTGCGGACCTCGATTGGCGCTCTAAGGGGACGAGGCATGGTTTGTTCGGGATGTCGTCATGGTCGTGCCCGACTCCAACCACGTTCCCCGATTGCAAGGCGGAACGCCGGTAGCCATCCGCCACGATATTATCGACTTCTGCTTCAGTGCACCCAACCAGCGCCTTCAGGAGCTGGGGGTCGGGAAGGTCAAGTAGCGTCAGAAGCTTTGCGGACAGGCTAACGGTGCCGCACATTCGGCCATACTTATCATTCACGGGACGACTGTTCAGAAGTCTAGCCATCGCAGTCGAGGGCAACGAGGGCTTGCCATCGGCCACAATGAGGATGACGTGGTTCTCCCCAACAATGCCACCGTAGGCCCGGATCAGTTTCTGCGGGATTGGGGCGGCGTTGATTCTCCGCTTCTGCTTTCGGTTCGACGTGCGCTGAACCGCGACCGCAGCCTGCGCAAGAACTCCACTTCCTCCGGCCGAAGCCGATACCCAAGGGTGCTTACCCCCACCATGCAAGAATGTTCCATCAGAGCGGATGCACCCGGCTTCGATGAGAGGAAGGCACCCGGGCTTCGGCGTCGAGTGCACCCTTTCGCGTTGTCGGTTTGCAACGAGGTAACCGACCGTGCATCGGTAGCCGTAGTCCGACAGGCGACGACCGCCGTCGCCCACGTCGGTCGGCGAAGGTATAGTCCAAGGGGAGCCGTCCGCCGTAGGCACGAAGCCGCCCAGGTGCAGCACCGCACCATCTGCAGAAAGTTGGCTGCAGGTCGTCGGAACCGTCAATCCGAATCCAGTCACCTGCTGCCGCCTTCTCAGAACGATGAAGCACGTGTCTTGGATTACATCCAGAAATAGCCCCGTTCGCTTCTCTATCAGGTCGAGCGTTAAAACATCCGCCCTAGCAAGAAGCGCCACCCGGAGTTGCCTGAACTCGGGCCCACCGATGAACGACGTGGGGACTATGAAGCCCAACAGACCGCCTTCGGTAAGCCGGTCAAGGCTGCTGCGCATGAACATCGCATAGAGGTTCAACTGCCCCCCAAGAATGTCAGGAAAGATCGGGGCCAACAGGCGCTGGCGGGCGGCTCCAACCTTCGCGTAAGGCGGATTGCCCACGACTACATCGACCTTTCCTCCGGGACTCCTCAGGGAATCACCTACACTGATGAGCTCAAAGTTCTCGCCGCAAGTGATACCATGCCCTCTCTGGAGCGTACGGCGAACAAGTGCGTTGGCTATGCTCGCAAGGCCCCTGTCGATTTCCACACCAGACAACCGGCTGGAGAGCTCGCGCAAAACGATTCGATGGGTCATGCCCGCTTCCAGAAGCGTCTTTGCCACCGCGTCGACAAGAGGAACGATGAAGGCTGCCCCACCGGCAGCCGGATCGTGGAAGCTATGTTTCGTGAGGTCAGTCCCTGCGGCCTGCATCCGCCGGATCAGATGCGCAACAAGGTGGGGCGGAGTGAAATACGCGCCAAGGCGCTTCCGACGCTCAGCAGGCAGCAACAGGCTGTACACGCTGGCGACGGCGTAATCGAACCACGGTCCGTCCAGTCGGTCTAGCGGCTCCTGGAGTGCGCGCGGGCCGTGTCCCGCGATAAGCCGGAGGCAGACAGAACTGGGGTTACCGCGCCGAAGGTGGCGCGCGTTCCGAAATACGTCTGCCAGGATGGCTTCACGCTCGCCCTGATCCATTCGAACGTGTCCATCTCTCCACTGCACGACCGGCCAGCAAACCATCCTGCAGGACGGCGCAAAGGTCATCAACCAGAAATCGACACATCCGCATGCTGGCACCGGGCGTCTTCGATGCCTTGTGAGGCCATCCGGATAGCACGAAGCAACGCAGCGATCTCAGGCACAGGACCACCCTCCAGGATGACGCCGAGCTCCAAGGAGGGGCGATCATGCACGAGCATATTTGCGCTACCGACATAGGCGGCGGTGTCATCAGCCAGTAGCACCTTTGCGTGGAAGGTCTCGAACCCGTCGCAGCCGGGAGATGCGACCGCATAGTCGAAAACATGAACGCCTAGGCCGCGCAGCTCGGCATGACGGGCCAGAATGACATCCCGCGTTTGGCCCCGGGCGCGGACGACAAGGTGGCGCTCTGTCGCCTGAGTTGCCCTAAATAGCTCAAGAGCCCAGGACATCCCATCTTCGTTCAGGAACGGGCTTGCCACCGTGAGGGTGCGTTCCGCCGAGCTGGCCAGCCTCAGAAACGCGCCCTTCGTGACGGCAATGCCTACGTGCGCCAAACCTAACTTGCGAAGCTCCTGAATAACTCTCGAATCGCCTAAGGGCATGGTCACGACGGCCTCGGCTTGAACTCGTGGCCCCAAGCTGCGCCACATGGCGCCTGCGCCCTGCAGAAGGTCGGGCAAAGCTGATGGCAACGTCCCCGCGACGGATCGCCAGCCCTTGCCCTCCCGAAGGCACCATCCACGCCGTTCGAAATCGGCCAGCGAACGAAGCAGGCTGCCGGTTTCTGACGCCGAGACGGCGACTCCAAGGAACTCCCGTTCTTCGATCACTTGGCCGGGGCGGGCGCGGAGCAGCGCTGAAACCTTTGCAGCCACCGAGCAATCGGGACCAAGGTCCCGGACAAGGGATTGTGCGAGACCGGAACCAATCGCCGTCAAGGCACTCCCCCTCGTCCCTGGGACACTTGGTGTGCCACCGAATAGAAACCGACGAGGTCGCGCCGATCCATGTCCCATCTCGGAGCACCACGCCCGATGAGCACGGAACGCGACAGGAGCTCGTTCCTAGTAAGACAGGCGTTCTCAGGGATCATCACGCAGTCTGGACACGCGCCACCGCGCATCATGCATACGGTCTCAGCGCCGCAGCGCAGGCTCTCGGGTTGCACCATTCTGTGGAGGGCGAGGTTGCCGTAGGACTGGTCGCTGTAGTTGCGCCACATCGACGAGAGATTGCCGAGGTCCATGGTAGTCCCGCGGCGATACACAAGTATTGCTAAATTTGGCACAAACAAATGCTCGCCAAACGAGCCTAGGTCGAGGCCGGAGAGTTCCGAAACAACCGCAATCAGTCTTTGAGATATCGTGTGGAGTAGGGTGTAGACATACGGGTAGGCGTGGCGTGGGATGGTCCCGCGCTGACCCCGATATTCGTCAAGGAAGCGTGAGAACGGGAGGTAACCCTCAATGAGATGACCGCCCAGGTGTGCCGCAGCGCATGCGTCGCCGACCGGCACTTCGTTGGCTTCCAGCCAAGCCCGAACGACCTCCTCATCCAAGCGGACGTAAAACGCCTCGTTAGCCTGTTTGAGGCAATAGACCGGCAGCTTGGCGTCGGCGCCCTTGCCGATCTTGTCGAACAGCTTCAGGCGTACGGGCATCTGGAGATCGACACCCTTGTCGCGATGTACGACGGCGGACGGCGACGTTCGGGTAAACCCGAACGAATACTCGCAGACCTCCAGGTCGCGGAGGAGCCGCATCTCCGCGATACCCAAGGTCCTAAGTCGCGTCCTAGTTTGCTCTAGGATGGCGTTTCGGCTTTGTGGGGTGACCTCTCCGCCCACCGGCAACAGGAAATCGTCGGGCGCGGAGAGGTCCACGCAGGCGGGCTTCCCGTCCACCATGGCCGAGCTACGGAGCTTTTCATCAAGGAAGGTCCTGTGCTCTACCGCCATTCGGATGGGGTCGTAGCGTCGGACCCAATCACGCCTCGCCTGCACCTGATTTTCAAGAGGCGGCGACCCCCGCTCGACGTCCCTTAACACCGTCCTCGCCCACCTTGTCTCGTATTCCTCGACGGCTTTCTGAATTGCCGTTCTTGCTTGCTCGGGCAGCCCGGCCATCACGGCACGGAGTTCCGAATAGGTGGCCCATTCGTTGGCGAGCCCTTTGGCCTGGAGCAAATCTTCCTTTTCGCTGTCGGTGAGCTCGCGGCCAGGATAACCGAATTCGCGCCCAAGGAAACGCTTCAACTCGGTTTGCTTCGTGTTTTGGAGCAAGTCCAGCCACTGACCGTCCCGATGGATAAGGATGCGGTCCGACTGTGGGTAAAAGGCTTGAGACGCCCGGTATGAAACGGGCTCCATGTTCACTTCGGCCAGCAGGGCCGTGTTGCGAGCGATGTCAGGCCCGAGAAGGCGAAGGCTGAACTCGTCAGCCACGATGATCGGCCGCCTCGTATTGCAGGATGTGCACACGAACTGCCAGCTATCAAAGGAGCTGCTCGGCCGATCCAGCCGGAACGTGCCGCCTTCGCAGAACTTGCACCGGTCGAAGACCTGGACCCTGTTCTGGGCTTGATCCCAGCGCAGGTGAGTTGGCGACATTGCGCTCACTTCGCCGGACCAGTGCACCATGACGACGTCGAGCTGCTCCCAGTCATTGACGCAATTCGCAGCTCCGCCTGGGCAGGCATTTTTGAAGTCCTTGGCGTCAGCCTTGAGCCGGGCTGCGTCGTCGCAGGCCCGATACAGCCCACATCCCTTCTTCCGGCACACAAATGTCAGGGGGAATGGCTCGTATCCCATGACGCTAGCCTCGACGAAGGCGAACTTATCTTCCGTCGCCTGAATTTCGTCGCCTCGAATAACGCTCTGGTCTACGACCTGGCGAAGCAGCACCTCGTGTTTCAGGTCTTCCGAACAAGTCTCAGCACGCTGGCGCCAGTTCTCGAGAAACTCCTGTATTTGTTCCCGGATCAACTGTCTTGCCGGAATGGAGAGGCGCACTTCGCTCGTCTGCATGGCAATCGACCGGCACGCCCCTAGCCCACCTTCGAACGTGAAGAGGGCGCCCGGCGCGTAGACGGTTGCGATCTGCCCCTGTGAGCGAGACATGCTTGGAGGGCGACGATCCTCGACGACAGCGTCCGACGACCCTGCATGAAATGCCTTAGCCACCTTTGCCGCCTCCGTCGTTGTCCAGCTCGCTCGCGCTCGCCTGGGTGCGATTGCCCGCAATCCGTCTGTTGCGGAGGAAGTCCATCGCCAGCCGTACGTCGCCGTCACGCACCAACCGACCCGAGTTGCTTCGTCCGGAGGTGCCAACAATCTGTCCAGCCTCATCGACGTCTCGGAGGCTCGACATGGGCTGTGGATGCCCGTGCGTCGGCACCCTCCAGAAGTCGGACAGGGTACCGCCGAAGCGACCGGACGTT
This sequence comes from uncultured Acetobacteraceae bacterium, assembly GCA_964252425.1. GTDB lineage: Bacteria > Pseudomonadota > Alphaproteobacteria > Acetobacterales > Acetobacteraceae > BOG-908. The sequence goes on along the minus strand of CAXUNK010000009.1, from coordinate 11,990 downwards.
AGGTCGTCCACGATGCCTTCGAGCCTCTGTCTCAGCATCTTCTTGTAACGCCACTTCGTAGGAGCGCCGCCGCAATCACTGTCGACCCCGAGGGCATCCTCTATGAAGGCGAGACAGGATAGAATGTTCGGATCCCGCAAGTCGCCGCTGAACAGGTCCTTCAGGACAGTCACGTCCCCAGGAAAAGATACTCCGGCTTTCTTGTCTTCGGACGCACGACAGAAATCGGCTTGATACTTCACCCCTGCCAAGTAGGTTTGGAGAAGGGATGGAAGCGTTCTCGCGATGGCCTTGTCTGCCCAGCGCTCGATTGCCGGGGGCGAAATCATTCGCTCCAGAAACCGGTGAAATGTCTCGTGGTTTTCGAGGATGAACCGGTCACGACGATTCTGCGGGGTCGGTATCAGCAGCGAGAACCCTACGTGGGTGCGCGCGACGCGGGACGACGCCTGGATGTATTCAGCGATGTCTGACGGCATACCGGCGAAGGCCATCGCATTCAAGGCGTTGACGTCCACGCCGTGGCTGATCGCCGATGTGGCGACGATACCCCTCAGCGTCGTCGAAATGTCGAATCCACCGATCGCGAACGGACGCTCCGCCTTCGCGATGACATCTTGGATGCCCTTAATGTCGACGCCGCCCGAGATCAGCTCCAGGTCGTAGGCATCTATCTCGTAGCTCGAACCGGCTGCCGCATGATCCTTGAAGACACGCCGTTCCAGCGCCGACATAAGTTGGTCGCCGCCCTTCTTGTTGGTGACGTAGGTCAGCATGATCCGGTGCAGATCGACGAGGGTAGCAAGGACGTCGAAGCGACGATTCGCTCCCGCGGCGGTGACTGCCGCGACATGCCTTCCTTGAAGTGGGCCGCCCGAGAGGCTCTCCTCTATCTCCAGCGACGCCGCGACGCGTCTGGCGGGGTCGTCGGACGTGAGGTCACGCATCCACCTCGTGACGCCCACAGCATGCGCAGTCAGCACCTCGATTGTCGCCGAGGTGTGAGTCTTGCCGTTCGTCAGCAAACTCGCGTACACGCGGGCCCAAGGGGCCAAGGACTCCTGGTCGCGGGCGGTTGTAGCTCCGCCCCGAGCGTTCGCTGCGTCGCTGCCGTCCGGAAAGCGCTGCAGTTCCGTGTAGAAAGACCTGTACAGCCGCGGGCCAGGGTGCGGGAATTGGACCACCTTTCGTTGATAGAGGTGTTCCATCTGTCGAGCCGCATCGGCAGCCGTGGCCGTGGCGCCTATCACGTGCGGCATACGTGGTTGACCCGGGACGCCAGGGATCGAAGGGACTCTGTGGCCGAGCACGACGGCCAGCTGCGCCAGCCAAGCGAACAGGGTGGTCTCGAAGATACCCCCGAAGGTGCCGAGGGATTCTTCCAAGAGATGGAGCTCGTCCTGGATTATCAGGCTCGGCAGAGGATCGTGGAAAACCTCCGCCCCACCCGAAAACGACGGCGCAACCTTCCTGGCTGTGGCCGATAAGGTCGTAAGGTCCTTGCTGCTGTGCGCGGTGAGGAATAGGCCGTTGTCATCATCCCCCTCAATGAACCGAGCCATGCCGAACATGGCCGCTACCTTGTTGATAGTGGATGGGTGATTTCCAAGAAGAGCCAACTTGTCGACCGTGCCGAGCAGAACCGATGGCGCGCGACGGTAAATGTCGGTATCGACAAGCAAGAACGGCAATGGTTTCCGCTTCCGACGCGAACCCTGCCTCCTGTTCCAGGCACAATCGTCGTTGGCGCAAACGATTCCGAGCCGTTGCTTCTCTGCAGGGAACAGGCGCAGGCCGGTTACGTGCCCTTTCGTCCCGGTGGGGTCGCAAAACGGACACGAAGGCAGCTTGTTCCAGCTGTCGTTCTTTCCCTCGTATCCGGTACGTTCGCGCCGAAACTCCTCCTCCTTCTCGCCGGTTGGGTCCTCATCGATTGAAGGAATTCCCCTCATCTCGTCGGACGGGGTCGATGAATCCTTGGCGGTTTGGTTCGGGGTGTTGTTGCTTCCCACCCAGAACCCGATCTCAAACGGTGCCCCACGAAGGTTTTCGTCATGTCGGATGACCTCGGCCTGTGCCAGGAGCCGCATCAAGCGCCTAGCCTGCTGAAGTGTCAGAAGCCGCAACGGATAGTGGATCATCGCGGTGACGCCGCGGCGTTTTCCCCGGAGGCGGTCCAGGAAGAGGGCGTAAATCAGCACCCCGAAGAACGCCTCCGACTTTCCGCCGCCGGTTGACATGTACAGCAGGCTGGCACTTCCCTCGTCGAAGGTCTGATCGAAGAAGTCTGTGTATCCGGGAAGCCGCGACGCCAGGGTCGGAACGTGGGTCAGGATGAAGGCAAGCTGGAACAAGCGCCAGCCAGGATTCGCACCATTCTGGGCGAACGTCCTATTCGTGAGCAACCACGCAAGATAGGGGACTGCCAGCGGGGACGAGCGGTCCGCTCGAAACGCATCCTGAGACCGCTTCAGAAGGCCAACGCCCCTGGCGATGCGGGCGGCCTCCTCGCGCCATGCCGCGACATCGCCTACGAACCGGGATTTCTGCCGGTTTTCGTCATCGGCACTCCCTTCCTCCCCATTCTCAAAGAGGGAGGTGTTGGCCGCGACGTCGGTGGCCCACGCCTCCATTGCGGACGGCAGGGCGCCGAGGTCGGCCACATCAAGGGCCTCACCGCTTAGAGCGTTGTAGCTCACCGGGACGCCCGGGATCTCAGTGGCGCGCATCCGTGGCAAGACAAAACGCGGCATCCAGGTCGTACGCAGCACCTCGTCGCACTCGGATCCTTGGTGTTCAACACCGCCGTTCACACCGATGGCCGGGACGCGGAGCAAGCCAGCAAAATGATACGAGCGCTTCACGCGCTCCATGTTCATCCAACTGATTGCCTGTTTCGGGATGGCAACCGTCAGGGAGACTTGGAAGAACCCGTGCTCGCCAGGGCGTGGCCCCTCCTTGAAGTTCTCAATGGCAAAACGCGCGGTCAAAATCTCCGGGCTAATCGGATCGCGCACGGTATCTACTATAAATTTAGCCACCATCCCGGGGACCAGGTCGGCCTTGCGAGGTTCAATGCCACGAAGCGCAGCCAGTCGGTTTTCCCACGCCTCTCTCGTCCAGAACGAGCTGCCCTGCACGGCACCTTTTCGCCAGGCCCATAGCTTGCCGTCTTCTGAGGCGATCCAGGTTTCGTATGCGTGGGAAATGGAGCCGTTCAAAGCATCCTCGTAAGCGGCCGCGCGAGCGGTCCACTCCGCATTGTCGAAGGGCAAAGGGAGCTCGAGTCCCGGAGCATGGACGCGCAATCGAACGTATTTCTCGGGTATCTCCGGCGGAATTGAATGCTCGTCAGGAATACGCACCTCGTCGGCGGCAGCATCAAGCTCGCCAGCGGCTCTCACGTCGCCCCCGTCCCCGTCATACTCCTCCTGAACGTGGATTCCTTGGGCGAAAACTCCGAGCCTGCGCCATTCTTCGGAAACTGTCGCTAGGCGAGCCTCCACCCTCTCGGCCTTGTTCTTTCTCCGGAACTCCTCCGACTCCTTCAGGGTCTTGAGTGCTTGCTGGATACGTGTGTCAGCAGCTGCATTGAAGCGAGCCTTTGGGCGGAGCCCCAACACTGGGGAGAACATCTCATCCGCGGACGGCAGCGCCCTCACGTAGACGTTCAGCTCAGGCCGAATTCGAATGCTGCCCTCGGCTGCGCCCGCGCGAAGTCGCAGGTCGAGTCCGTGGACCGGGATGGAGATGTCGCTCGCTTCCTCATCGTCGTCGTTGTTTAGTCTTGGCAGAAGGAACCCAGAGGTCAGCGCCTGCCTGGGCCTCCGGCCGTATATTACGGCGCCGAAGTTTCCTTCTCCCGCTACAACGCGACGGGTTCGCTCCAGGACGGCATCGCAGACAGCCTCCTTGAGCTCCTGCGCCTCATCACGCGGCAGCACACGATCTACGTCGACGGTCCGAATGGCTGGTGCCAAGGGGAAATCATCTGGCATTCAGCATCTCCTTGCGAACAACGACGTCTACGCTGTCCATGATCCCTTGCCAAAGAAGGCGAAGATCGCGATCCATGTGCCTAGCCATCAGGCTCTCAGGTTCGACTACGAACTGCACGGCGCGCTGGTGGAAGAGAAGGCCTTCCCGAACACGATACGAGCGGGTAGCTCGGACCCCATAGTCCCAGTACGCCGCCGAAAGCTCTCGCGAGAGCGCCAGGGCTTCAACGAAAAGATCAAATCGGCGCCGTGTTCTCGGAGCCTGTGGCTGTGCACCGGGATCATCCAGAGTTGTTTCATCAACGTCGATCCACCGGCAGATGTTCTGAAGTTCATCCTGTCCGAACGAAGGATCTCGGGACTGAATTACACGCAGAAGATGTCTGGCCTTGTCGATACGAGAACTCCCGGCAGCGCCGCGGCTCGGACTGATACGGCCTTATGGTATTGTCTTAGGGTTTCCACTGTTTTTGGCGCGCGGGCAAGTTCCTGTCGGAGCGCAACCATCAGCGGTGCAGTCAAAACGAGGACGTGGTCTCCAATCGAGATACGTTGTGCTTCGGCACGCTCGAATGCTCGAAGCTCGTCCGGCGTGTGCCGGAGAGCATCGCTGGTCGGTCTATAGAGAAGGGCATGGCCACGCTCCGTTATGAGCTTCACGACAGGTCCCGAGTAGGCGTCGCCCGCCTGCGTGAAGTCGATCTCGCGCATCGCCGTCGGTATGGGCAACGCCATTTCGGCTTCGTCAGCTCGGAGGTCAGAGCCTGAACGACTGATGGCGCCGAGAAGTGCAACCGTGCGCATTGCGTAGGAAGCAAATGCCGGGAGTTTGCTTATTGGCGATAGTTCGGCCGCAAGCAGAGCGTAACCGGCTGCATCTCCCAGGAGATCTACACAGTCGGGGCAAAGGTCCGTCGTGATGATAGCCTTCAGGCTTTCCGATGCAGGGCGAACGACGATCCACCGGCGAGCACCGCACGCCCGCGCAGCATCAAGCATGTTCTTGGCAGCGGTGACGTGCCACGTGCAGCCGACAGCGAGGTCAGAAGCCAGGAACAAATCAACCACGTTCCGGTCCGGCAGAACCAGCAGGACCCGCTCCCGGGATCCTAAGGAGGCCTCCAAAAGGTTTTTCAGCTTCAGAGATATCGGAGTTGCTGCTTCCCATCGGCCGACTGCAGCGCAGACTAGATCGTGGATTCGTCGCAAGACGGCCCGGTGTGCGGGCGTTTCGTGGATCGCTTGGTTCAGTGCTGACAACGCGCTGTCGAGGTAAAACCTCGCACGCACCGCTCGATCACTGTCGTCATCGGTGCCGTGTAGGAGGTTTATTGCCGTGCGCGCTTCTGCATAGCCCATTGGTAGGTTTGCGATCAGGCGGACGAAAGAAAGGGCCGACCGTAGGGCGGCGGCCGCCTCAGGTGCACCGGCTTGCGTCACCTCTTTCCCGGCGGCTAGCACTTCGTCCCGCAGGCTCAGCAAGGAGCCATCCTTGATGTCGGCTCGGAAATTGATTGCGGCAGCCGGTGCAGCGGGCGAGCGTGGTGACGCAAGAAGGCCGGGATGCCTCAGAAGGAGGCCCTCGGCGATGTATGGCTTGCCCTGAACACGGGCGGATTGCGCGACCTCGCGGAAAACCGCTTCGGCTTTGCGCATGACAAACACGTCCTCGGTAAGGACGACGATGGAGGGACGTGCCGAATTCAGCGAGTGCACCCCGCGGACAAGGTGACCCAACGCCTGAGGCCAGTTGTCGCCCATGTCAGCAACGGCAGTGCGCGTCAGGTCCGCGATTACGACATCGAGCCCAAGATCGTTGAAGCGTTGGAAGGCCAGACAGCGCTTGATTCCCGTCTCCTTCGACACGGGCAATCCGAACACTGCCAGCGGGGCTCGTGTTGGATCGGATAGAGCCTGGAGGTGCTTTTCGCCTGAAGGGCCCATTTGTTTGATACGGGTATGGGCACGGATGCGCTGAAGTATCAGTGGAGGTTGTGCTTGGTAGGGCGGCTGCCCGATGGCGTCCGCAGGAGGGAATACGCTCGTGAGTTCCAACAGAGTGGGGCGTCTGACTTTGTAGGCGGCCTTGTTCGCGTGCGCGGAAACTTGGTCGGCAAGATCGCGAAGTCGAAGGTGAACTAGGGCGAGTGCATCATGGTCGACCGGCGCCTTCGTCCACGGGGCCCCCTTGCCGAGATCTTCCGCCGCCACCTGTGCGCATGCGACAAGATTCGTGGACTCAACGAAGATCGACCGCGACGTCCAGGTTGCACCCTGCCTCCAAGGCCAAACCGCTAGCGTTGCGTGCCCGTGCCATCCCCGTGCGCGCCCTTCGAGGAGGTAGAGAGCGCCACATACGAAGCCGTTGTCGGGCTTACCCGGCCACGCCAAAACAATCCGGTTGTTACGATCCTGCGTTGCTGAGCGAAGGATTTCGAGAAGCGCCGCCCCGTCCGCGACGACAAGCTTGTCTTCTCCGGCCTGAGTGCGGCCGTAAGCAAGGGCCTCGGGTATCGCTTTCGGCAGGCTGAGCGGGACTGAAGCCGCTCTTTGCCCCTTTGGAGACAAATCTGTTGCTGGGCGGCGACCGGCCATCTCGGCCAGGAGAAGACGAGTCTTCTCCTGCTGCTGGACCCGTTGCTTGTTTAGGAGGTCGATGCCGCCCTGTTCGCCCCAGGTCGGTCGTGCCCTGAAGCGCCCACTCATAACCAATCCCACCTGACCGAACACGCTCGTGTAGCTTACTCACGCAAGCTGCGGTTTCGGAAGGGTTCAGAACCGTGGACGCGACACCCAGCTCACCAGAGGCGGCCGCCATCCAGCAGCAACCCAAAAAAGCGAACGTAACAAGAACTTTGGGCTGGACGTCGGTTTCCGAGTCGATCTACTGATCCGCCCCGCCGAGGGGACGGATTGCCTCCGGCGACGGAGGCGGTGCATGTCGGAGACCACGACGGAGGCGGACTTCAGTGCCTGGGAGGCCCGGCAGCCGCTTGCCTTCAAGCTGATCGATGGACGTCCGGTGTGCCTGCCGGAAGACCGCCAAGGGCCCTCCAGGCTCGCCCGGGTCCGGCAGCTCGCCCTGAAGATCCTGCCCGACGAAGGCGCGGCCGGTGCCTGGATGGGCACTCCGCAGGTCGAGCTGGGCGGCCTGGAGCCAGAGACGCTGGCCGCCCGCGACGAGGAGGGCTGCCAGTTTGCACTCAACGCGCTGGTGCGCCTTGGCAGGCAGCGGGAGGCCGCCGGTGGCTGACATCCTGTCCGGGGCACGCGTCGGCCCTTTCATCGTGTTCCGGGACGAGAACGGCAGGCGCCATGCGGTCCGGCAGGGCGCCATCCTGGCCATCAGCGAAGCCGAGGATGACCTCACCACCGTCCAGATGACCGGCAGCCGGACCGCCCTGGTGCGCCAGGCCTTCGAGAGGGTCCTGTCGTGGTTCCGGTAGTTCGCGACTACCTGCGGGGGAGCCGCCGGTTCTCGCCGCATCTCGCCGTCAGGGGCCCGATACCCGCGTCCTGAGCCGAGGCAGCGACGCCGCCTCGGGAGAGCCGTCCGCCGTCGGCGGATACCCTCACCCGCGCCAGGACGACGAACATGCCAAACGCCAAGAAGCCCGCCCGCACCGCGGGGCGCCGCCGAGTACCCACGCCAACGCCCGATCCCCTTCCGACCGCAGATGACCTCGCCCAGATTCTGCGAGAACCGCCGCCCGACGAGCCTCGAGACGGCTATGTGCCTCGGCGCGACCCGGCCGAGGTTGTTGCGGAGATCCAGATCGAGGAAGCCCTCAGAGACCCCGGACGCACTTTGGCCCAGGTGCGTGCCCGCGGGACGATCGTTGCCGTCACGGTGCCGTCGCCCGCCTGGGTCACGCCGGTCCGCCGGGCATGGCGCCGGAACGTCTGCGACGGTGAGGCGCACAAGGCTCAACCGTTCACGTCGGTCATCGCCTCTCGCCCCGCGGTCTACTTCTTCTCGGCAGAGGATGAGCCGCACCGGGCAGACCACCACCGGCTTGCTGAGACCTTCGCCGAGGTTGTCTCCCAGAACCAAGGCGCCGTCGGCATCGCCCCGGACGTCGGCTGGCTGCTTCCGGACCTCCGGCACGCCGCGGACCATCTGATCGAACTCGATACCCCGAACCCGACGGTGTTGTCCGACTTGGCGGGGCGGCTAACCGGCAGCCGAGCGACCGCCGACCTCATGGAGAGCGAGGCGGCGCAGGTAACGCCGCGCCTGCTCCGGCTAGCCGTCCGGCCCGACCAAGACGCCGACGCCTACCTGGCGAAGCTCAGAGTCCTCATCGGCCGAGAGGTGGCCGCTGCTCCGGCGGCCGAGGTGGCGTCGCAACGGGTAACCGTGCGCCAGGAACCGACCCTCGAGAGACTGCACGGCATGGACGATGCGGTCGCCTGGGGTCTCCGCCTGCGCGACGACCTCGCCGAATACCGCGCGGGCAGGCTCGGCTGGGCCGACGTGGACCGCGGGCTTCTGCTCAGCGGGCCGCCGGGCGTGGGCAAGACGACCTTCGCGCGCGCCCTGGCGGCGAGTTGCGGCGTCCCGCTGGTGACCGGCTCCTACTCCCAGTGGCTCGGCACCGGCAGCGGGCACCAGGGCGACCTCTTGCGGTCCATGCGGAAGTCGTTCGCCGACGCAAAGGGCAAGGCGCCCTGCGTCCTGATGATCGACGAGATCGACAGCTTCCCCGACCGCTCGCGGGTCAGCCACCGCTATCGCGAATGGGAGATCCAGGTGGTCAACGCCCTCCTGGCCGAATTGGACGGGGTCGAAAGCCGCGAAGGCGTGGTCGTTGTCGGTGCGTGCAACGATCCCGGCCACCTCGACCCGGCCTTGGTCCGCGCGGGCCGCCTGGACCGGCACCTCCGTATCGGGCTGCCGCACGCCGACGCGCTGGCGCTCATCCTGCGCGAGCACCTGGGCGGCGACCTGGCAGATCGAGATCTCGGCGACGTCGCGCGGCTCGCCACCGGGTGCACCGGCGCCGACGTCGAGCAGCTCGTCCGCGGCGCCCGGGGACGGGCGCGGCGGTCACGACGCGCCATCACGATGGCCGACCTGCTGGCGGAACTCGTGACCGACGGCCGGACCGAGGAAGAGCTGCAGGCCGCCGCCTTGCACGAGGCGGGTCATGCCGTCGCGGCACTGGAACTTAGCATCGGCATCACCGGAATCAGCCTGCGGAACATGGGGTCCCACGGCGGTTCGGTCGGGATGGCGCCCGGGAGCTGCTACCCGACGGCGGCCCAGCTCCACGACCGGGTGGTCGCCTTGATGAGCGGGCGCGCCGCCGAGGAGG
>CAXUNK010000009.1:0-2664 GCA_964252425.1 uncultured Acetobacteraceae bacterium | reverse complement strand
GTCCTGCTCGGCCGTGTCACGGCGGCCGCGGGCGGTGGCTTCGGCAGCGACCTGGGACACGCCACGCGCCTGGCTGCGGCGGCAGCCGTCCAGTTCGGCCTCGAGGAGGATCACGGCCTGACATGGTCCGAGGTGCCCGACCGGCCTGACGGCCTGCGCCGGATGCTGGAGGCCGATCCCCGCCTCGCCGAGTTGGTCCGGCAGCGGCTGGCGAGCGCCTACGAGACGGCCTTGAACCTGGTGGAGCGCCGCGCTGCGGACGTCGAGGCGATCGCCGAGAGGCTGCTCGCGCGCCGCGCGCTCGGACCCCAAGAGATCTCCGAGATCATCGGGCTGCCGAGGTGCCGGTCGTGACCGCCGGGGAGGCATTCGACGCGCACTTGGACCCTTGGTGCGAGGCGCCGCTCGACACCGGCGATGCCGTGCTGTTCGGCTACGCGCTGCATCACGAAGAGACCGGCGGGCTCGCCTGGCTGCGCAGCAGCCGGATCGTCAGGCTGCAACCCCGGGCCAAGCGGGCGTGGACCGCCAGCGGCCGCCGTTATCGGCTGGGACGCCGCTTCGACCCGCTCGACGTCGGCGCCGAGGGCGGGGAAGCCCGGGTGGCTTTCGGTTTCCTGCTCGGCGTCGAGTTCGACCTGGCCGAAGAGCTGCGCGACCTGGAACACCAGTGGCTGGTGGCCTGCAAGGCGGCGCGGCATCTCGGGCTGGACGTCCCGTCTCGGACCGCCCGTGCGGTGCGGACGTTTCTGGAGAAGCATGCCGGGGCCTACCTGGAGCTCCGGCGCAACCGCGACCCAGGGCTGTCGTGAGATCGCGCGTGACCGGCCGCGCCCGCCGGTGGCGCCCGTACGAGGCTGACCGCGTGGGCAGATTGCCCGGATCACGGGCTGCCTGACGGCGGCCCGACCGAGCAGCCCCGTATCGGCGGGGTCACGCCAATCCTTGCGGACCATGTTCCATGGCGATCACAACGCCCGTCGGCAGCCCCGGCGAGGCAAGGAAACCTGCGTCCTCGAGCCGGAAGAGCTCCTCCCGCGCCGGACGATCGACAAGCCGGTCCGGACCTGGTATGACTGCGGCATGCACCAGACCATACCGCTCCCGGCCTGACCGAGCGCCCTCCTCGAGGCGGGCGCCGCGACGACGCGAGCACCCCCGAGCAGAGGTCCCTGCATGTCCCCGAACCCCGCCTTCAGCGTCTCCTGCGCCGCCGCCTTCCTGCGTCCGGAGGGCATCGGCTCCGGCCGGTCGGGAGGCTGGCAAATACCGCGGCTGCAGCTCCCTTGCGGGAGGGCGCTGAGCCATGCCCCGTCGCAGGAAAAGGGACGGCATGGACGGCGCGCCGCGGCCGCCCCAGTCGCACCGTCATTCCAAGGCAGCCCGGACCACCTCGTTCAAGTGGTTGCACGGGCTGACCGAGGAGACCGCCTACCAATGGTTCAAGGGCGTGCGCTTCGCCGACAACGGCGGCGCGCCGTTCTGCCCGCTGTGCGGTTCGACGAAGTACTACGACATCAAGAGCCGTCCGCGCTGGTGGGTGTGCGGGGCGCCCCTGTGCCGTAAGCAGTTTTCGGTCACGTCGGGGACCATCTTCCACAGCCGGAAGCTCGACTTCCTCAAGCTGGTGAAGCTCGCCTTCCACTTTGCGGACTGCGCCAAGGGCGCCCCGGCGCTCGAGCTCAGCCTCAAGTTCGAGGCCGACGTGAAGACCGCCTGGGTGAACATGATGAAGATGCGGCAGGCCATGTCGGCCCGGCGAGACGGCGTCTTCCTGGGCGACGTCGTCGAGATGGACGCCGTCTGGATTGGCGGGAAAGCGCGCAAAAAGAACCTGGTCGCGGACGAGGAGGCGCGCAAGAAGGCCAACGGCAAGAAAACTTCGCAGGAACGGTCCGCCGAACTGTACGCGCAGGGGAAGCGAGCCGTCCTCGTGCTCAGGCAGCGCGACGGCGAGAGCGTCATGTTCGCCGCCGACGGCGAGAACGGCGACATCGCGCGGGCGGCGGCCGCGGAGGTCACGCTGCCGGGGACGACGGTCATCACCGACCAGGCCGGTGCCTATACCGCCGTCGGGGAGGTGCGTCTCCACGAGACCGTCAACCACACGGTCGGCTACGAGGTGCACGGGTTCTCCACGAACTGGGCGGAGGGCGAGTTCTCGCGCATCCGACGGGCGCACTACGGCATCCACCATCGGTTTTCGGTGACCTACCTGGACATGTATGCCGGGGAGATGGCCTGGCGCGAGGATCGGCGGAAGCTCGGCAACAAGGAGCAGGCGACCGAAATCCTCGACCTCTGCCTGCGCCACCCGCAGTCGCGGGACCTCAAGGGCTACTGGCAGCACTACCTGCTGCCGGACGACCAGCTGGAACGGCCGGAGATGCGCTGGGGCCGCGTGCACGACCGCGTCGCCCCCGTCTGTCCCGGCCACGGCCAAGCTGCCGTCGAGGCAGTGATGCCGGTCAGGCGGGGTCGCAAGCAAGGTGAGAAGGGGGCAGGAGCGGGGGACCAAGGCGGAGTGGAAGCGGCGCCGGAGGGTGGCGACTGAGATGAATCGGTATTGGCGGCCGCAGCAACCACTCTCCCGCTTCGATCGCAGGTGAACTAGGGCCTGTCGTCATTTAGAGGATTCCGGCGCGGCAGTTTTTTCGATTCATA
>CAXUNK010000008.1:11399-36134 GCA_964252425.1 uncultured Acetobacteraceae bacterium | reverse complement strand
GGCTGCGCGCGACCCCGTTCCTGGCCGCCAGCCTGCTCGGCTACCTGCCGCAGACCGCGGTGTTCGCGCTGGCCGGCAGCGGCGTGCACGTGGACCGGACCGTTCAACTGGGCCTGGGCGCGGCGCTGTTCGCCGCATCGGCGACTTTGGGCGTGGTTCTGCTGCGCGAGCAGACCGCCTTGCCGCTCGGAAACCCTGACGGCACACTCCGCCCATGATCTTTCTCGAAGACATGCAGGTCGGCGACCGCGACACGCTCGGCCCGATCGAGGTGACGCGCGAGGCGGCGCTGGATTTCGCCGCGAAATACGATCCCCAACCGTTCCACCTCGACGATGCGGCCGCCGAAGCGCACCCGTTCTTCGGCAGATTGTCGATCAGCGGCTGGCAGACCTGTGCCTATGCCATGCGGCTGATGGTCGATGACATGCAGGCGCGCCAGGTGCAGTCGCTCGGCTCTCCCGGGATCGACGCCATACGCTGGCTGAAGCCCGTCCATCCCGGTGACCGCCTGACCTTGGAGGCCGACACGCTGGAGGTGAAGCGTTCGCGCAGCCGGCCGGAAATGGGCTCCGTCAAGCGCCGCTGGACGTTCCGCAACCAGCACGGCGACGTGGTCATGACCATGGAGGGCATGGGCCTGTTCGCGGCACGCTCCGCGGGCTGAGCCTGCGCCCAGACAGTTTCTTCGGCGGGCTCAGGCGGGGCACGCGGGCAGGCTTGCCGGCAGCTTCCTCGCCGGTGCTGCTGGCGCCTGTGTGAGCGGGGTCACCAGGTCCATGCGATTGATCGCAAGGTCGCCCTCCACGCTAAATCCGGGTGTCACGCCGGCCACCTGAACCCTGACGAGGCTGATCGGCGCACCGGCCGAGCGTGCACCCAGGAATTTGGCGGTGTTGTTCTCGCCCGTTCCGGCCTGTGCCTGCGATTGCACGCTGCCGAGAAATTTGTCGTTCACGTCATAGAAGCAAAGCCTGGCGGTGAAGCTGCCCTTGAAAGGCGGGTTGCTGCTGCCCGGATCGATCTGCATGCCCAAGCCGGTGACGGGGGGCGAAAAGGAAATCAGGAACGAGTCGCTCACAAACGGCTCGGTAAGGAGATATTGGCCGGGGATGAAGTCGCCCTGCCAGCTCGTGCCTTCGCGCTTGACGAGCAGCTCCCCGCTCGAAGAGCTGACAGTCACCTGCTCGATGCCGAAGTTTTCTGTGACCGGTGTCGAAATGAACGCCCCGTCGCCGCCAAAGGCGAACCACTCGACCGACGCGTTCGATTTGAGGGCGTCTCGGCTTTTCACCAGATTGATTTGGGCGCTTGCGTGTTGCGCGAGCAGGCTGGCGGCGAACATGCATGCAATTGCGTGAAATCTACTCACGAACCACCTCCCCTTATTGTGGAAGGATCGTTATCACATCTGGCTAGTTTGCGCCAGTTCTGTTCAGCAACAGCGCAAACCGCCACCTGCGCCGTAACGTGCCAACTGCCGATTGCGCAGGAACGTCGCATGATCCATGGGCGCCTGCTCGGGATGAGTATCGGCCATATGCGCCACATACGCGTCATAATCGGCGACACCCGCGATCAGCCACGCCGCGCGGCGGGCCGCGGCGATCAGCTCGCCCGTGTCGAGATCATGTCCGAAACAGCGGCATATCATAGCGTTGCTCCTGCGCGGTCACCCGCCTATCGACCAAGGCTCGCGCTATGCATACGCAGCCCGCACCCAGCATGGCCAGCACGACACTCATGAACAGCACGGTCAGTGCGCAATCGACGTGGTCGTTCAGCATGACCTGCCGCATGTCGGCCAAGGACTTCGCTGGAGCAAGTACGCGGCCATCCGCCAGTGCCGCGGAAAACCGTGCCGCGTGCGAGAGAAAACCGATGGCGGGTGTTGCAGAAAAAATCTTTTCCCATCCGGCGGTCAGCGTGCACACCGACAGCCATGCGGCCGGCACCAGTGCCACCGCGGCGTAACGCTCGCGCTTCATGCGGAACAGCACGGTGGCGGCGAGCGTGAGCGCGATGGCCGCCAGCATCTGGTTGCTGATCCCAAACAGAGGCCACAGCGTGTTGATGCCGCCGAGCGGATCGATCACGCCCTGGTAGAGGAAAAAACCCCAGCCGCCGACCGCAAGCGCGGTGGCGCCCATGTTTGCCAACACGTTTTCGGTGCGCCGCCAGGCGGGCAGCGCCATGCCGAAAAGGTCCTGGATCATGAAGCGGGCGACGCGTGTGCCGGCATCGATGGTGGTCAGGATGAACAGCGCTTCGAACAGGATGGCGAAATGATACCAGAACGCCATCAGCGCGCGTCCGCCAACCGCACCTGAGAGTATGCGGCACATGCCGCCCGCCAGCGTCGGCGCGCCGCCCGCCCGTGAAAGAATGGTTGTCTCGCCCACATCCTTTGCCAGTTGGGTCAGTGCGTCCGGCGTGATCGCAAAACCCCAGCCGGAGATGGTGCTGGACGCCGAGGCGACAGTGCTGCCGATCAGGGCGGGCGGCGCGTTCATCGCGAAATAGGCGCCGGGTTCCAGCACGCAGGCGGCGATCAGCGCCATGATCGCGACCGCCGATTCGGCCAGCATCGCGCCGTAGCCGATCGCACGCGCATCCGTCTCGCGGTCCAGCATCTTCGGCGTGGTGCCGCTGCTGACCAGCGCATGAAAACCGCTGACCGAACCGCAGGCAATGGTGATGAAGAGGAACGGAAACAGCGAACCGGCAAACACGGGACCGGTGCCGTCGATGTAGCGGCTGACCGCAGGCATGTGCAGTTCGGGCAGCACGACCGCGATGCCGAGCGCCAGCGCGCAGATCGTGCCGATCTTGAGAAATGTGGATAGGTAGTCGCGCGGCGCCAGGATCAGCCACACCGGCAGCACGCTCGCCACAAAGCCGTACGCCATCAGCATCAGCGCCCAGAGCCGCGCCGAAAAGGTGAACCGCGCGGCCCAGACCGGGTCGGCAGCGACGATGCCGCCCAGCCAAAGCGAGGCCATCAGCAACACGAAACCGATGGCCGACATCTCCAGCACGCGCCCGGGGCGCAGGAAGCGGCCATAGATGCCCATCAGCAGCGCGATCGGCAGTGTGGCGAGGACCGTGAACGTGCCCCAGGGCGAGCCGGCCAGCGCCTTGACCACCACCAGGCCCAGCACGGCCAGCAGGATGACCATGATGGCGAGGATGCCGACGCTCGCGACGATCCCGGCGAACGGACCCATCTCCGTGCGTATCATGTCGCCGAGCGATCGCCCGTCGCGCCGGACGGAGAGGAACAGGATCAGGAAATCCTGCGCCGCGCCGGCGAACACTACGCCCACCAGGATCCACAGCGTGGCCGGCAGGTAGCCCATCTGTGCCGCCAGCACCGGCCCCACCAGCGGCCCGGCCCCGGCGATGGCGGCAAAATGGTGACCGAACAGCACCACGCGGTTCGTCGGCACGTAGTCCAGCCCATCCTGCCGCGCGTGGGCCGGCGTGCGCCGGGCCGGGTCCAGCCCGGTGACGCGGCTTGCCAGAAACTGGCTGTAGTAGCGGTAGGCAAGCGCGTAGACGCAGAGAGCGGCCGTCACCAGCCACAGCGCGTTGACCGTCTCGCCGCGGTGCAGGGCGAGCACGCCCAGACAGGCGGCGCCCAGGACCGCCACACCACTCCAAACAACGCGCATCGTCTCCGCCCTGGTGTTGTTCGGCCCAGTCTATGGCGAAATGTCGGCCGTTGACAGGCCGCGATGGTCAGTGTGCGGCCAAGCCGGGCGGGTCGGGCGGCAGCCCGTGGTCGTGCAACCAAGCGGCGCGAACCGCCGGCCGGTCGGGCGCGAACTGCAGCCGCACCTCGACCCCATCGGCGCGCAGTGCCAGCACATGCAGGAAGGACAGGTTCGGAACGGTCACGTCCAGCACCGTCGGACTGGCCCAGAGCAGGAGGGGACGATCCGACTCATGCCCGCCAGTGTCCACGCCCAAGATCGTTGCCGTGCCAATCCGCACCTCCGCGGTCACGTCCTGAGCATAGCCGCCAGCGCCGCAGACCGACTCGACGACAAGGGCCGTCCGCGCCCGATCTGGAGAGGGCGCCCGCGCCACGACCGCCCGGCTGCATCCATCCTGGGTGTCCGGTGCCGCGTTTGCGATGGCGATGTGCAATATCGCACCTGATATCGCCGCGCCGAGCATCAGGGGCTGCCAGCGGCGGCGCCCTGCCTGACCCGCCGCCGTCATCGCGCATCTGCCGTGGGCCGGATGCGGCCGGTCTCGATCAGCTTGTAGCCCGTTTCGGTGTTGGCGACGTTGCGTGCCGGCAGATGGGTGTAGGTGCGGTCCATCAGCGTGCCAGCCGGGTAGCGGCTACGCAGGCGAGCATAGTCGTTCTGTATGGCGAGTATCTCGCTGCGCCTCATCCCCGACGATGCGGCGTAGAGGCCGATCGCGACCGTCGCATAATCAACGAATTCGGCATGGAAATGCCCGCCGATCCGTTGCGCATCCCAGTCACCGCCCTGGCGAAAACGCGATAGCTCGGTCATCGTGTGCTCAAGGATATACAGCCCTGAGCCGCTCTCGTCGCCATAGCTGTATTCCAACAACGCTCCGTAGGTCCGCCGGTCCAGCGCACCCTGGTTGACAAACACATGCGGGTCCAATCCGCGTGGCCGAACCATGGGCCGGCCGAGCGCGTCCTGAACCGCGACGCCGGCGTCATCGGTAAAGGGGAGTGCTGCATCCTGCTGATCGGGAGGCATGTGGCTGCTCGGGCTCCGATGACGCGATCACATCGCCAGCTTGGCGCGCAGAGTTCCCGGCTCGTACTGCGTCTTGTAGACGCCGCGCCGCTGCAGCTCCGGCACCACCAGATCGACAAAATCCTCGAAACACTCCGGGGCCACCGTTCGGGCCAGCACGAAGCCGTCCAGATCGGCCGCCTCCATCCAGCCCTGCATCGCGTCGGCTACCTGCGCGGGCGACCCTACCACCGGCTTCTGGCGCCCGCCCAAGGCCAGGCGTGCCATAAAATCCCGCTTCGTCAGCCGCGGCCCGGCGGTCAGCGCGGCCAGGTTGGAGGTGATGGCCTGCGTGCCGGACGCTTCAATCGGGTCGTCGTCGGCCAGGGCGGCGAAATCGACGCCCATCGAGCCCGCCGACTGCACCAGCGCCCCCTCGGCGCTCGCGAAACGCTCGTACTCCGCCAACCTCTCGCGCGCCTCGGCCTCGTCGGCACCGACCACGACCGTCATCCCGGCGAAGATGCGCAGCGTGCGGTTCCGGGCGCCGGCGGCTTCGCGCAGATCGGCCACAAGGCGCGCCACCTGCGCCTGCGTAGTCGCGTTGACGAAGACGCATTCGGCGTGCTCGGCCGCGAAGCGCAGGCCGCGCGGCGAGGCGCCAGCCTGGTAGATGACGGGGCTGCGCTGCGGCGAGGGTTCGCACAGATGGATCGCGCGCATGTCGCCCTGGCAGACCTCGTGCACGCGCGCGGCATCGGTGAACACGCCGGCCCCGCGATCGCGCCGCACCGCGCCATCCTCCCAGCTCCGCTCCCACAGAGCGCGGACGGCACGCATGAAATCGTCCGCCGCATCGTAGCGCGCCTCGTGGCCCTGCTGGTGCGGCCGGCCGAGCGCGCGGGCCGCGCTGTCCAGGTAGCCGGTCACCACGTTCCAGCCGATGCGGCCGCCGGTCAGGTGGTCCAGCGTGGACATGCGCCGGGCGAAGGTGAACGGGTGCTCGGCACCGGTGTTGGCAGTCACCGCAAAGCCCAGATGCCGCGTCGCATGCGCCATGGCCGGCACCAGGAACATCGGGTCCAGATTGGGGATCTGCACCGCATGGCGCAGGGCCGCAGCCGCCGAGCCGCCGTACACGTCATAGGGGCCCAGCACATCGGCCAGGAACAGGGCGTCGAACAGACCTCGCTCCAGCGTGCGGGCGAGGTCCACCCAGTAGCCGAGCGTCGTATACTCCGCCGAGCGGTCACGAGGATGGCGCCACAGACCCTGCTGGATATGGCCGACCGTGGCCATCTCGAAGGCATGCAGGCGGATCTGGCGTGTCACCAGCGCGCGGCCGCCACATCGTCTTCGTCGCGTGCCTCGACCCAGACGGAGGAGCCGTCCGGCATCTCCTCCCGTTTCCAGAACGGCGCCGCGGTCTTCAGCCAGTCGATCAGGTAGGCGGCGGCGTCCAGCGCCGCCTGGCGATGGCGGGCGGCGGCCAGCACGAGCACGATCGGCGCGCGGGGCGCCCGGCGGCCGCCGCGCGGGCTGACGGTGCCGCCCCGTAGCCCGAAACGCTCGCCTGCCTGTGCAGCGATCCGCTCGATGGCGGCCTGGGTCATCGCCGGATAATGTTCCAGCGTCAGCGCTGCGATCGGATGGTCCGGCGTGCTGCGCACCACGCCCAGGAAGCTGGCCACTGCGCCCGCGTCCGGGCAGGCGGCCAGCAACGCGGCCGCCTCGCCACCCACATCGAATTCCTGCGCCTGGACGCGGACAGTGCAGCCGGTCATCCGCCGGTGACCGGGGGGAAGAACGCCACCTCATCGCCGGCCGCGACGCGCGTGTCGGGTTTGGCGAAAACCTGGTTGACGGCGGCGCGCACCAGCGCCGGCTGGGCGAAGGCCGCTTCGTGGCCCGGGCTGCGCGATCGTAGCCAGGCGACGAGCCCGGCCAGATCGGCCACCCCGTCCGGCAGTGCGACACGCTCCTCGCCGGCGCCCACGCGCTCGCGCACCCAGGCAAAATACAGGATCGTCAGCGGTGGTGCCATGCGGCCTATATCGCCCGCACCCGCCCCGGTTCCAATCCTGTGCCCGGCGCTGCTAGCCTGCCTGCATGCGCATCATCCTGGCCTGCCTGTTCGCCACCCCCGCATTGGCGGGAAACCTGGAAACCTTGTGCGCGGCCAACCCGGCGTTTTCGCCGAAGATCATGCTGGCCATCGTGCAGTCCCAGTTGCAGCACGACCACGACCCGGCGCTGGACGCCGACACGCCGGAGAACATGGCGCAGAAGGCCGCCGCCCAGGGTATCGCGGAATGCGCCGCCGACATGCGTGCCGACCCGTCGATCGCACCCTCCCTCTCGGGCCTCACCGGCGCCGACGTGCAGGTGGGATGGGACGCCTACAACACCGCGTGCTCGGACCGACGCACCGCCCGGGGCGCGTGCATCACCGCCGAGGTGGGGGCGGCGCGCGCTCTCAAACGCATGATGGCCACCAACTCGCCGCCGGGCGCCAAGGCGCTGGTGCAGACCTGCGAGCTGGTGATGCTGAGCGACCCGGCAATGGCGGAATGGCGCGAATGCGTGGACCAGGCGCTGGCGCTGCACCCGACGGAGCAGGCGGCACGGCAGTGCAAGGTGTCGGCGGCGTGGCACGTGGCGAAGACTGGGGCGGAGGCGGCGCGGGTGGTGACGCAATGCTTAAGGAAGTAAAAGCGTTCTTTTCTGAAGAAAAGAACCAAAAGACTTTTGTTCGGCTGTCGCGGACTCAAATGAATAAAAGTTTTTTGCTACTTTTTTTCAAAAAAGTAGCGCTTACTCATCTGTATCAAGGAAAAACTGATCCGCCTCCTCATCGTAATTGAACAACTCAGCAAACCGTCCCCACCCGATCACCGCGCGCAACGTGTCCTCCGCATAATCCGGCGACATGTGATCCTCCAGCTCGTCGCGGAACCGCACGGCGCTGGCACGGTGGTTCCAGCGCTCATCGAGCACACCCCTGATCGTGCTTGCGAGTTTGACGTGCGCGCGCAACGCCGCGGCGAACATCACGCGGCGGTCGTCGGTCTCGGCGTTGGCGAAGGCGCGGCCGGCTTCGGTCAGCTTGATGTCGCCCTCCTCCAGCTCGGCGAACCGCAGCAGCGCCAGCGTCTCGCCCAGCGGCAGCAGATCGTCGAGTTCGAGCTGCAGGGCGGCGGCCAGCGGCGGCAGGTCGGCGCGGCCGCGATAGGGCTCGCCGGCCACCGTCTCGATCAGGCCGGCGAGCAGGTTGGTGTTGACCGGATGAAGCGCATGCACCGTCTCGACGGGGGTCGCACCTGCCGTGTCGCCGACCTCCGGCGCCGGCATGCTGGTGGCCCGCCTTGTCATCAGCGCGTAGATGTCGTCCACGAATTTGCGGAACGCCGCATCGTGCCGGTTGCGCGGATGCGGGAAGGGCACGCGCAGCTCCTGCGCCACGCGGCCGGGGTTGGATGAGAAGACCAGGATGCGGTCGCACATCAGCACCGCCTCCTCGATGTTGTGGGTGACCATCAGGATCGAGCGGACGGGCAGTTTCGCATCCATCCAGAGGTCGATCAGGTCGGTGCGCAGGGTCTCGGCCGTCAGCACGTCGAGTGCCGAGAACGGCTCGTCCATCAGCAGCAGGTCGGGGTGCACCACGAGCGCGCGCGCCAGGCCCACGCGCTGGCGCATGCCGCCCGACATCTCCTTGGGGTAGGAATCCTCATAGCCGCCGAGCCCGATCAGGTCGATGGCCTCCTCGGCGCGGCGGCAGCGTTCCACGCGGCCGATGCCCTGCGCCTCCAGGCCCAGCTCCACGTTCTCCTGCACGGTCAGCCAGGGGAACAGGGCGAAGGACTGGAACACCATGGCCACACCCTCGGCCGGGCCGGTCAGGCGCGCGCCGCGCCAGATGACGTCGCCCGAAGTGGGCTTCAGCAGCCCGGCCACGATGCGCAGCAGGGTGGATTTGCCCGATCCGGAGCGCCCCAGCAGGCCCACGATCTCGTTGCTGCGTATGGTGACGTCCACGTTATCCAGCACGACGAAATCGCTGGCGGAGTCCTTGTGGTAGGCCTGCTTGCAGTTGCGGACTTCCAGAAGGTTTTCGGTCAGCGCGTCCATCGTTCACCTTGCTGCTCGGCGTGCGCCTTGTAGTCCTATTTGCCGCGTTGCAGAAAACAGCCTGACTGTCTATCCGTGCAGCGGCTTCGGCGCTATGTGCCGTCGCGCAACCGGAGTGGATTCATGCATCACTTGCAAAGGGCGCTCCCGGCCGATGAGGGTGAGGACGATCCGCTGTATCAGGCGGCCCTGGCCGTGGAGCGGGACGAGCGCCTGGCGGCCGAAATGAGCGAATGGGACGCGACATCCTGCGGCCTAGCCAGCTGTGCAAAGTTTGAAGGCGAGGCGTCCGCCGCACTGGAGTTGTAAGACCGACAAGTCTCTTTGCACGTATCGATACTCATTACGCAAGTGGCCGACGCCTGACGCGTCAAAACGTTCAAGCCGTCATTGCGAGCGAAGCGAAGCAATCCACAGTGCCGCACGAGACACACTCGTTGGTTGAACGGTAAATTGCTTCGCTGCGCTCGCAATGACGAGCCAGGAGTTCGGGCGATTGTTCAGAGCTACAATCGCAACCGCTTGCTCGAATACGCGTACATCGGCCGCCAGACCACGCGGTTGAACGTCAGCACGAAACACGCCATCACCACCATGCCCAGCAGAACGCGCGCCGTGTCGCCTCGCGTTGTGGCGTCCTGGATGTAGGCGCCCAGACCATGCGCGCGCAGCGTGGTGTTGCCCCAGCTTGCCACCTCGGCCAGAAGCGATGCGTTCCAGCAGCCGCCCGACGCGGTGATGGCGCCGGTCACGAAATAGGGGAAGATGCCAGGCAGGATCACGCGGCGCCACCAGAGCAGGCCGCCGACGCGGAAATTGCGCGCCGCCTCGCGCAGGTCGCCGGGATAGGCGGCCGCACCGGCGATCACGTTGAACGCAATATACCACTGCGTTCCCAGAATGATCAGCGGGGTCAGCCAGATATCGGGGTTCAACGCGTGGCTCACGATGACCACGACGAAGATCGGATAGAACAGGTTGGGCGGAAACGCCGCCAGGAACTGTGCCGCACCCCCCAGCACGCGCGACCAGCGGGGGCTCAGACCCACCAGCACGCCGACCGGCACCCAGATGAGCGTGGCCAGCGTCATCAGGATCACCACGCGGGTGAGCGTGAACAGGCCCAGCCGCACCGCATGGCCCAGGTCGCTCAGGGTCAAATGTCCCGCCAGGCAGAACGCGAAGATCCGCCAGACCGCCCAGCCCACGATGGCCGCCAGCACCACGCCGAACACCGCGTCCGTGGTGCGCGAGGAGAGGCGCTGGACACGCGCGCGGGCCGGGCGGCGGGGGCGCCGGCGCAGGCCGCTGAACGCGAAGAAGGCGACCCCCACGGCATCGGCCGCGCGGCGCAGCAGGCGTGTGCGGCGCAGCAGCGCCAGCATCCACGGGTCCTCACCCTGATCGAGCTGCGTCGTCTCGAAGCGGAACTTGCTGCTCCAGGCAACCAGCGGGCGAAACAGCAACTGGTCGTAGGCAAGGATCACCAGCAGCATCGCACCGATGGCGTAGAGCACGGCCGGGATGTCGCGCGAAGCCGACGCGACCGCGATGTAGCTGCCGATCCCGGGCAATTGGAACGTGGTGTCGCCGACGGTGACGGCTTCGGAGGCGACCAGGCTGAACCAGCCGCCCGACATCGACATCATCATGTTCCACACCAGCCCCGGCGTCGCGAACGGCAGCTCCAGCCGCCAGAAGCGCTGCCAGGGCGACAGGCGGAAGCCGCGCGTCGCCTCATCGAGGTCGGACGGGATCGTGCGCAGCGACTGGTACATGCTGAACGCCATGTTCCACGCCTGCGACGTGAAGATGACGAAGATGACGGCAAGTTCGGCGCCGATCACCCGGCCGGGAAACAGCCCCAGGAAGAACGTCACGGTGAAGGTCAGGAACCCGAAGATCGGCAGGCTCTGCAGGATGTCGAGAATCGGCACCAGTACCAGCCCCGCACGCCGGCTTTTCGCGGCCCAGGTGGCATAGACGAAGGTGAACAGCAGCGAGCAGGCCAGCGCCGCGAACATGCGCATCACCGTGCGCAGCGCGTAGCCCGGCAGGTAGGCGGGATCGAGAGAGATGGCGGCCGCGTGCACATGGTCCTGCGGCGCGGCCAGCGGCCCGAACGTATGGCGCGCGGCGTGGCCGACCGCGATCAGCACCGCGGCGACGAACAGCAGCGCGCCCAGATCGAACGCGTTGGGCAGCCGCCGGACGCTGGCGGTATAGGGCGCATGTGAGACGGGCAGAGCCGTATCGGACAAACTCGGCTCCTTCCACCCAAGGGTTGCTGTGGTGGGCGTCCTCATGGCCAGCCTGGGCGTGGCACGCAAGGGGGCGGGTTGACGGCGCGGCGGCGCACTCCCAAGCCTGACGCCGGAGAGGGAAGGAACGGCGTCCATGAGCCTGGCCGGCAAGACGATCTTCATCAGCGGCGCGTCCCGCGGCATCGGGCTGGCCATCGGCCTGCGGGCGGCGCGCGACGGGGCACGCGTAGCCATCGCCGCCAAGACCGCCGAGCCGCATCCGAAGCTGCCGGGCACCATACACACGGCGGCGGACGAGATACGCGCCGCCGGCGGCGAGGCGCTGCCCATCCTGTGCGACATACGGTTCGAGGATCAGGTCGATGCCGCGATCCGCGCGACGGTCGAGGCGTTCGGCGGCATCGACATACTCGTCAACAATGCCAGCGCCATCTCGATGACCGGCACGCTGGCCACCGACATGAAGCGCTACGACCTGATGCAGTCGATCAACACGCGCGGCACGTTCATGGTCAGCCGCGCCGCCATCCCGCATCTGCTGCGCGCGGAGAACCCGCACATCCTGACGCTATCGCCGCCGCTCGATCTGAGCCCGAAGTGGTTCGGACCGCACGTCGCCTACACCATCGCCAAATACGGCATGAGCCTGTGCACGCTGGGCATGGCGGAGGAGTTCGCCGGGCGCATCGGCGTGAACTCGCTGTGGCCGCTGACCGCGATCGACACCGCGGCCGTGCGCAACGTGCTGGGCGGCGACAGCATGGCGAAAAGCAGCCGCAGGCCGGAGATCATGGCCGACGCCGCGCACGCGATACTCTGCCGCGACGCCAAGACGTGCAGCGGCCGTTTCTTCATCGATGAGGAGGTGCTGCTGGAGGACGGGGTCACCGATCTGGGCCAGTATGCCTACGATCCGGAGGCGCCGCTGGTGGCCGACTTCTTCGTTCCCGATGAGGCATTCGCGCGCAGCACCACGAAAGTGGTGCACGCGCTCGGCGGCTGACCACCCGTGCGCGCAGGCGTCGTGCTCCCGAAAATCAAAGAAACTTGGCAAGGATGTCACGCAAGCTGCGCGGCGGACGACCGAGGAGTTCGCCCAGGCTCGGATCGACCGCTGCGAAGTCGCCGCGCCGGGCTGCCTGAAACATGCCGAGCAGCATGTCGGCATAGAAGGGCGGCATGCCTGCCGATACGCGGGCGTCGCGCCATTTGCCGTCGGTGACGGTGACGTGCCGTACCTCCCGGCCGCTCACCTCGGACGCGATCCCGGCGATCTCCGCCATGGTGAAGGCCTCCGTTGCGGTCAGCGGCTTCGTGATGCCGTCTGTACGGCCGTGCCCGGCGAGTATGATCGCGTCGGCCTCGGCCAGGTCGGCGCGCGCCGTCCAGCTCACCGGGCCGTCCTCCGGCACGCGCAGCTCGTCTGCTTTCAGCCCGTCGCCGACCATTTGCAGGCAGCTCTCGGCATAGAAGCCGTGGCGCAGCGCGGTGAATGACACGCCGCTGGCGGCGAGATCGGCCTCCGTTCGGGCATGCTGGTCGGCCGGCGCGAAGGGGGAGCCCTGCCGCGCGCCCATGTGGCTGGTGTAGAGAAGCCGGCGCACGCCGCCGTCCCGCGCGGCGATGATGGCGTGGCCGTGCAGCCGCAGCGCCTCATCGCCCAGTTTGTTTGCGGAGATCAGGAGCAGCTGCTCTGCACCTGCGAAAGCCGCGGCCAGGCTTGCGGGATCGGCGAAGTCTCCCTTGCGGACGCTCACGCCGCGCCCTGCGATGTCGGCCGCCTTGGCCGGGTCGCGAACGCTGGCCGCGATGTCGCCGGCCGGACACCGTGCCAGCAGCGCATGGATGACGGCCCGGCCGAGCTGACCTGTGGCCCCGGTCACGATAATCATCTGCGGCTCGAGTCCCAATGATAACTGAATTACGGTATCGTCGATAACATAGCAATGCAACTGGCGCTACCGAGATCTCTGGACCGGCGCTAACGTGCATCGGTGGAGACTCACGCAACCCCCGACGAGTCTGCGAATGCTCGCGAGCGCATCATCGCGTCGGCGGCTGCCCTGCTGGCTGCTGGAGGACGCGAAGCGGCGACGACGCGTGCCGTGGCAGCGGCCGCCGGCGTGCAGGCGCCGACCCTTTATCGGCTGTTCGGTGACAAGGACGGCCTGCTGGCGGCCGTTGCCGAACAGGTGATGGCCGACTACGTCGCCGCCAAGGACGAGGCTGCCGGCGATGATGACCCGGTGCTCGAACTTCGCCGCGGCTGGGACGACTATGTGGCGTTCGGACGGGGTCACCCGGCCGTCTTCGCGCTGATCAACGGAGCGGCAAAATCAGCCCGCTCGTCGGCGATGGACGCTGGGCTGGCCGTCCTCGCCCGACGTGTGCATCGCGTGGCGCGGGCCGGGCGATTGCGGGTGACCGAGGAGCGCGCAGTGGCTCTGATCCACGCTTGCGGCACGGGCACGGTGCTGGCCTTGATCGCCAAGCCGCCCGTCGCGCGGGACGACCTTGCCGGCGCCGCGCGTGAAGCGGTGATGGCGGCCATTCTGGACGAGCCGCGTCCCGGAGCGGGCGGCTTGGCCGCCATGGCGACAGGGCTGCGCGCCGGCCTTGGCGACGTCGCCGAACTCACGCCGGGCGAGCGCCATTTGCTGGACGAACTGCTTCAGCGGATCGCCCGGGTTTGAGGGTGAACGGGTCGGCCCACGAACCGCCTGTCAGTGTCGTGGCGTTCCCTCATGCTCGGGAGGCGCGACCGGCCATAGCGCTGTGCGGCAACCCGCGATCGGGCTCCGGCGCCATGAGCGCGTAGAGCTGCAACGCCGCATCGGCGACACTTTCGACGCTTTCCGCGTAGCCCGTGCCGATCCACGCACGCGCGATGTGCAGGCCGCCGCCGACGACGCCCCGCAGGAGCAGAGGAGAGGCTGGGCCATCGACGTCGAGGACCTGCAACAGCAACACGCCGAACTCGTCGAGCGTTTGGGAAACCAGCGCCTCCGTCTCCGCGCTCACGCTGGCCATCTCGGTCAGGAACACACGCGCGCCCTCGGGGTTGTTTTTGATATGCTGGAAATACACGAGCAGCGCCGCCCGCAGGCGCTCCAGCGGCGCCCGCCCGTCCTCGACCGCCGCCTCCTGCATCCGCACGATCAGCGCCCGGTTCACTTGCAGAAAGCACTGCTTGAGCAGGTCTTCGCCGTTGGCGAACGATTCGTAGAAGTAACGCTCCGTCAGGCCGGCCTTGCTGCAGATGGCTTTGACGCTGGCGGTGCGGAAGCCGGTGGCGCCGTACACGCTGAGCGCCGCCCGCATGATCTGTCCACGCCGCTCTGCCCGGCGCTCGTCGCCGGTTCTCTCGCCGTACCGCCTTTCCGCTCGCGCCATTTTCGGTGTTCCTGACAATACGGGCCCACTCAACGGAACAAGCACAACATCGCGGATCTTGCCGCCCCGCCGGCAGCCGGACGGGCACCGCCACCCTCAGCGCACTGCCTGGCCGCACAGACAAGCGTTTCGACCTTGCATCT
The DNA here is from genome assembly GCA_964252425.1 of uncultured Acetobacteraceae bacterium. Classification (GTDB taxonomy): domain Bacteria; phylum Pseudomonadota; class Alphaproteobacteria; order Acetobacterales; family Acetobacteraceae; genus BOG-908. The sequence goes on along the minus strand of CAXUNK010000008.1, from coordinate 21,476 downwards.
GACACGAACTCATGTCAAATACCGACGACCAATCGATCCGGGATGTCCAGCTTGTCCGATACCACCTCCCCCGACGACCTTCGCGAGCGCTACCGGGTCGAGCGCGAACGCCGCGCGGCGAACCTGGACACCCGCAAATACCAGGACATGACGGAGGGGTTCTCGCACCTTCTCTCCGACCCCTACACGGCACCGGTCGAGCGCGCGCCCGTCGATGATACGGTGGACGTGCTCGTGCTGGGCGGCGGTTTCGGCGGATTGCTGGCCGCGGCCCGGCTGCGCGAGGCGGGTGTCGGCCGCATACGCATCGTGGAAGCCGGCGGCGACGTGGGTGGCACCTGGTATTGGAACCGCTATCCGGGTGCGGCCTGCGATATCGAGAGCTACATCTACTTCCCGCTGCTGGAAGAGACCGGCTACATGCCGAAGGAGCGCTACAGCAAGGCGCCGGAGATACGCGAGCACTGCCGCCGCATCGCCACCCATTTCGGCCTGTATGACGACGCGCTGTTTTCCACCCAGGTCACCTCGTTCGACTGGCACGGCGACGATGCTCTCTGGGACATACGCACGGACCGTGGCGACCACATGCGCGCGCGTTTTGTGGTGCTGGCGACCGGCCCGCTGAACAAGCCGAAGCTTCCCGCCATTCCTGGCCTCGGCAGCTTCAAGGGCCACAATTTCCACACCAGCCGCTGGGACTACGCCTATACGGGGGGCTCGGCCACCGAGCCGATGACCAAGCTCGCCGATAAGCGCGTGGGCATCATCGGCACCGGGGCCACCGCCATACAATGCGTGCCGCCGCTGGCGCACGCGGCCAAGCACCTGACCGTGTTTCAGCGCACGCCCTCCTCGGTGGACGCCCGGAACAACACGCCGACCGATCCGGCCTGGGCGGCCAGCCTGCAGCCGGGCTGGCAGGCGCGGCGCATGGCCAACTTCACCGAGCAGATGGCCGGCCACCTGCAGGACCCGGACGAGGTGGGAGACGGCTGGACGGTTCTGGCCCGCAAGATACGCGAGAAACTGGCCAAGAACCCGGGCCAAGCCGATTTCATGGCGCTGCTGGCGGAGGCGGACGCCGAGAAGATGGTCGAGATCCGCGCCCGCATCGATTCGATCGTGCACGATCCGGCCACCGCGGACGCGCTGAAACCCTGGTTCAGCCTGTTCTGCAAGCGGCCCTGCTTTCACGACGAGTATCTTGAGGTGTTCAACCGACCCAACGTTGCGCTGGTCGACACCGCCGGCCGTGGGGTGGAGCGCATTTCGGAGAACGGCGTGATCGCGGCCGGGCGGGAGCACGCGCTCGACTGCCTGATCTTCGCCACCGGATTTGAGGTCAGCACGGATTACTCCAGCCGGTCCGGGTTCGAGATGCGCGGCGTGGGCGGCGTGTCGCTGACCGAAAAATGGTCGGCCGGCCTGTCCACCCTGCACGGCTTGCACAGCCGGCGGTTTCCGAACTGCTTCGTCATCAGCCAGGCGCAATCGGGCATGTCGCCGAACTTTCCCCACATGCTCAGCGAGCAGGCCAAGCACATCGCCCATATCGTGGGCTACAGCATGAAGCACGGCATACGCACGGTGGAGACGAGCGAGGCTGCCGAGCGCGAGTGGGTGCGTACCATCCTGGCGATGGGCGCGGGGCGGCGTCAGTTCCTGGAGAACTGCACGCCAGGCTACTACAACAACGAAGGGCGCGGCATGACCGATGCGGTGGCCGCGAGCTTCCCTTACGGTGCGGGCCCGGTCGCCTTCATCGAATTGCTGGCAAAATGGCGTGAGGAGGGCGATTTCGCCGGCCTCGAACTCGACGGGCAGCCAGTCCGTCAGACAGAGGATGCGTGACGATCATGAGCCAGTCGGCAAGCCGCAAATCCATCTTCATCACCGGAGCAGCCAGCGGCATGGGGCTGGCGACGGCCAGGCTGTTTGCGTCACACGGCTGGTTCGTCGGCGCCTATGATGTGAACGCGAAGGGGCTGGACAGCCTGAAGGCCGAGATCGGCGCGGAAGGCGGCATCTTCGCCACGCTGGACGTGACCGACCCGGCCGCCTTCGACTCTGCCATGGCCGCCTTCGGGCAGGCGACCGGCGGTACGCTGGACCTGATGTTCAGCAACGCCGGAATCGCCCTTGGCGGACTGTTCGAGGAGATGGCCTGGGCCGACATCATGAAAATCGTAGACGTCAACTTTCTTGGCGTAATGATCGGCACGCGGGCCGCCGTGCCGTTGCTGCGCGCCACACCGGGCGCGCTGTGCCTGATCAACTCTTCATCCTCCTCGATCTTCGGCACCGCGGGCATTGCGGTGTACTCCGCCACCAAGCACGCGGTGCGCGGCCTGACCGAGGCGCTGTCGATCGAGTTCAAGCGCTTCGGCGTGCGCGCGTCCGACCTGCTGCCTGGCCTGATCGACACGCCGATCCTGTCGGACACGATGCGCACGATGGCGCCGCCTGAGGGCATGTGGCGGCTGGTGCAGCCGGCGGAGGTCGCTGAGACGGTGTGGCGCGCCTATCACGAGGATAAGCTGCACTGGTATGTACCGGAGGAGCTGAAGGCGTTCGACGTGCAGGCGGTGGAGCAGCCGGAGGCGGTGCGTGAGGAGCGGACGGCGCTGTTGGCGATGATGCAGTAGGGTTAGGCAATAGCTTTTTTTTTCGAGAAGAAGAAGCAAAAAGCTTTTAGTCCGCTGTCGCGGGCGCTCATGGTTAAGCGCCCGCTTTGAGTGGGTGACTACGGGAGTTATATAATGGCCAATGATGCCGCGGCGATCGCAAAGCTTGAGGCTGCCTTTCACGCGCAGCGCGAGGCTTTTGCTCTTGATCGCAACCCGTCGCTTGCGGAGCGCCGCAGCCGCCTGGCGGCGCTGATGGGCATGCTGGCCGCCAACCGCGAACGCATCAGCGCGGCCCTGGCCCAGGATTTCGGCGCGCATCCCGTGCCCGCCTCGGACCTCATCGAGGTGCTGGGCCCGCTCGGCCGAGCCCGCTATGTCTCGGACCATCTTGAAGACTGGATGGCGCCGCAGCCGCGCGACACCGATCCCGGCCTGCTGGGCACCTCGCGCGCCTACGTGCAGCAGCAGCCGAAGGGTGTGGTCGGCAACATGGTGCCGTGGAACTTCCCCTTCGACCTCTCCGTGGGTCCGATGGTGGAGATGCTGGCGGCCGGCAACCGCGTCATCGTCAAGCCGTCCGAATACACGCCGGCCTGTGCCGCGCTGCTGGCCGAGATGGTGGCGGCCACTTTCGACCCCACGCTCGTCACCGTCGCCGAAGGCGGGCTCGACCTCGCGCGCGCTTTCTCGGCCCTGCCCTGGGACCACCTGCTCTACACCGGCAATCCGGAGGTCGGGCGCCTGGTGATGGCGGCCGCCGCGCAGAACCTCACCCCGGTCACACTGGAACTCGGGGGCAAGTGCCCGGCCGTGCTCACCCCGGGTTCGGTCACGCGGCGAAACGTGGATTCCGTGCTGGGTACGAAAATGGTCAAGAACGGACAGATGTGCGTGTCGGTCGATTACGCCCTTGTCCCCCGCCCCGAACTGCAGACTTTCGTGGACCACGCACACGCGTTCGTGGCCGAGGCAGCACCCGATTACGCTCGCGGCAGCGAGTGCACGGGCATCATTTCCGGCCGCCATCTCGACCGGCTGGAAGCCTTGCTGGATGAGGCGCGCCAGCGCCAGAGCACCATCGTGACGCTCGAGCAGAACGATGCGATCGATCGAGAGGGCCGGCGCATGCCGCTCTCGCTCGTCATCGATCCGTCGCCGGATTTGCGGATCATGCGCGAGGAGATTTTTGGGCCGATCCTGCCCGTCGTCGCCTATGATGAACTCGACGGCGCCATCGCCTCGATCAACGCGGGCGAGCGGCCTCTTGGTTTGTACGTGTTCGGTGACGACCAGGCGGCCACCGACCATGTGCTGGACCAGACGAGCTCGGGTGGCGCTGCGGTCAACACCTGCGCGATGCAGAGTGCGCTGCCCTCCATGGGCTTCGGCGGCTCCGGCAATAGCGGCATGGGCCGCCACCATGGGATCGAGGGGTTTCGCGAATTTTCCAACCCGCGTGGCGTGTTCGTGCGCGGCGAAGGAGATATGATCGACGCGTTCTACCCGCCCTACGCGAAAGGCGCTGCCCTCGTGCAGGCTGTCTTGGGGTAGTAGCGAGAGCAACGTGCATGACTGCGCAGAGTGTCACTTTTCCGCAGACGTGCCGAACACACTCGATCCGAGTATGTCGACACCAGGCTTTACTCCTCTCCGAGAACAAGGCATCCATCATGCGTGCGCGGGACCCGTGACATAGGACTATTCTGTTCCAGCACAAAGCACAGCCTTAAGCGGGTTCATGCGGATTGTGCCAGCTTGACCCGCTCAATCCTTATTCTGGAGGGCAACTGTCGCATCCAGGCTGAGTCCAGTCTGGATGATGCCGGCCTAATGCTCTATTTGTTGTCGGCCAACAGCTCCTGATGCGTAAACGAGGCGTCGGCACAAGCTGTCTTCACGCGGTCGCGGCCGCCTCGCTTTGCGGCGTAGAGCGCGCGGTCCGCCCACTGGACCAGCGGCAGGTGGTTTTCTCCCATGACGGGCACTGTAGCCGAAGCTCCTATGCTGACCGTGAGCCTTGATGAGGACCGAATGCATTCTGGTAACTCTGCTTGAGCCAATGCGCATCTTATCCTTTCCGCGGCGGCCACCGCCCCGGCAAGATCTGTGTCGGGCAAGAGGATTGCAAACTCCTCCCCCCCGAACCGGCTGACGATGTCGGATGGTCCTTGCAAGGTTACCCGCAGTATCGTAGCCAGCCAGCGAAGCGCTTCGTCACCTGCGAGATGCCCATGCTCGTCGTTGAGTCTTTTGAAATGATCGACATCTACCATCAGCACGGCGAGATTCAGCCCGTGTTGAGCTGCACTATTCCACTGTTTGGCCATGACGGCATCGAAAGCGCGACGGTTCAGTAATCCGGTCAAGCCGTCGGTGGAGCTGAGGTGAGACAATCTGAAGTTCGCGCCTTCAAGTTCTTGGCAAGTTTCCGATAATTGTTCATTCAACAATGCCTGCCTGCGCTCCGCAGTAATGAGCCACCCGGTCGTACGGCCGAGCGACCGTATGATCTCGAACTGTGCGACGAGATGGAGTAAGATGAGAAACGCGAATACTAGGAGATAAGGTTTGCCGCTAAAAAGGCAGGCGAGCCCGGTAAGACCCAAGGCGATCGTCGTTTGGCTGATGGCGGCCAGCGGGGAAGCGCTGTTCCTGACAGCCGCACCGCCCGCGAAGGAGAGGACGTTAGTCGCCATATACAATATTGCGACAGCGTTGTCCACAAGGAGCGCAGTCAGGCTTGCGCCCAGTCCCACGAGCGTTCCGGTCGCGGCTCCTCCCGCAACGAACAACCAGGCCCAGGCCTCTGCGCTCAGGCGAGACCCGTTGCGGTGAAAGGCGGTAGCGAGAGCAAGCCGAAAAGCCAGTATGAGAAAACTCGTGAAGCCCCAGGCTATATACCAATCGCTTCCGGTGTATTTCCAGCAGATTCCTGCCGCAAACATGGTGCCGACACCACTTACGGCCAGCGAGCGGGGCTGACGGAATAGCGAGCCGACCAGCCGCCATTGTTGCTCCTCGCTTTCCTCGTAGCCACCGAGTAGTAAGTGGGGTCTAAGCCTCGTCATTCTCGACCACTATCTTTCTGACCTGCCGACGACACATTTTAATGTTTTATTATGATGGGAAGTCCCGGTATCAGGCTTGTTCCCGTTTCCTCAGACTTTGACTATGTCCATCATACGCCTCAATCACTAACATTTGCTTTGCATTGGTCGGAGCAACCAACCCGCGCGGCGAGATGAGTGGTTGCGCCGGCGTGGCGTTGCGGGATAGTTCGGCCATGATCGGGCGTTTCACCTGCTTGGCATCTCTGATTCCGCTGATGCCGATGGCGCTTGCGTTGCCGTCGCGGGCCGAAATAGCTCCCGACAGCCCGATCGAATCGATCGAGGTAACGGCAACGCGCACGCCCGAGCTGACCGCCTCGGTGCCGGCATCAGTGACAATCGTCTCAGGGCAGGAGTTGAGGGACCGCAACGTCACCGACCTCGCAGGCGTCGTGGCATTGGTCGGCGGCGTGCAAGCCCCGCCCGGCGGCGATGCGGGTCCGGCCAGCGCAGTACCCTCGCTGCTTGGTTTGCACGAGTTCGATGCGTTCCTCCTGGTCGTGGACGGTGTGCCGTGGGGTGGTGCCTTCAACCCATCCATTCCTTCCCTGGACCTGGCCGATGTGGACAGGGTCGAGATGTTGAAGGGTTCGGCACCGGTGACGTACGGCGCCACATCCTTCGTTGGTGTTATTCAGGTAATTCATTACGCTGCCGGACGGTCCGAAGACAAGCTGCTTGTCGGCCTCGGCACGCATGGCCAAGCCCTGGGCAGCCTGTCCGTTGCACTGCCCAGCCTGGGTGGATGGCAGCAATCCCTCACCTTGCAGGGGGAGGGGCAAGGCTTCTCCGACCCACGTGAACAGGTCAGCAACGGAAAGCTGCTATATCGCGGTGCGGGAGACATAGCCGGAGGCACTCTGGGCTTCGATTTCGATCTGGCTTACGACCGCACCACGCCGCCCAGCCCGGTGATACGCACCGGCCTAAGTCTGACCACGCTGACGCCGCTCGACGCCAACTACAACCCCTCCGACGCGCGGATCGACGACAACCGTTACCATGGCGTCTTGCGTTACACGCGCGATGTGGGCTTCGGCATCTGGGAGACGACGGCCTCCTATGCGTTCGACGAGATTGCCGACATACGCGGCTTTCTGCGCCCGGACCTGACGAATGACGGCCAGCAGAACGCCGACTCGCAAAACCAGCGGCGCCGCATCGGCGATGGGTATTTCGACAGCCACGTCAGCAGCACGCTGCCTGCGAATGTGACGCTGCTATATGGCGCCGACCTGCTGTACGGCCTTGGCAAGCAGGACAGTGTGAACGGGGCTTATTACGCGCCTCTGTCGGGGACCGGAAGGCTGCCGGCAACCACCGCCCTGCACGTCGATGAGGTCAACAGCCTGTCGGACCGGCGGGAATTCCTGGGACAGTATGCGCAAGCAGACTGGAAGCCCCGGGCGCGCCTGGACGTGATCGCGGGCATCCGGCTGAACGAAACGTTCGAGCGGCAGCTCTCAAGGCATATTGACGGTTTCGATGCCGCGAACGATTTGGACGGACGGTCGAGCCGCCAGGTGGTGCGCCCCAGCTTCGTGGTGGGCGGCAGCTACGCCGTGTGGGAGCGAGGCGGCGACCTCATATCGCCTTATCTGGATTACCGCAACACGTTCAAGCCCTCCGCAATCGATTTCGGTCCGGACTTCACGCCGGATGTGCTGCGGCCGGAGACCGCCGACGACATCGAAGGCGGCGTCAAAGGCGATCTGCTCGGCAAGGCACTCCATTTCGACATCGACGCGTTCTACGTGGATTTCAGGAACCTGGTCGTGGCCACTACGGATGCGAGCGGCAATCCGATCCTGCAAAATGCCGGCGGCCAGCATCTGCGCGGCGTGGAGGCAGAGTTGCGCGGCCGTCTGGCTCCGGACCTGACTCTGTCGCTGAACGGCAGCTACCATGACTCAACCTTCACGCATTACACCGCGACGGAGGGCGGCGAAAACGTGAACGCGGCCGGCAAGCAACTGCCGCTGGCGCCACATTACCTGGCATCTGCCGGCCTGCTTTACGCGCCTGCCCAGGGCTTCTTCGGCTCGGCGATCATCGACTACGTGGGGCGGCGGTATCTCGATCTGGCCAACGACGCGCCGGCCGGCGGCTACGCGACAGTGCAGGCGAGCGCGGGCTGCCGGTTCCGGCGCTACGAGCTGCTGGTGACCGGAACCAACCTCAGCGACCAGCGGCCGCCGGTCACCCAGAGCGAGTTCGGCGACTCGTCATACTATCTGCTGCCCGGCCGCAGCGTCCTGGTGACGCTGTCGGCACGGCTTTAGCACGCCGTCTGCTTTACTCCCCGCCGATCGGGCACACGCCATTCTGCTTCAACTGCGCGTTGAACGACGCGAGGTCGCGCGACTTCACCTGCTGCCAGGCGGCGATCGTCGTCTGCAGGCGCTTGTGGAGCGAGTCATACATCGCCTGGTGCTGCGTCGTCACCGGCATGTCGGCGTCGCCGAGCGTCAATTGGAAGGTCGCATATTGCTCGTTCAACATGCCGGGGAAGGCGAGGTTGGCTTCGGAGCCTTTCATGTTCACCTGCATCAAGGTCTGCTCCAGACCACCCAGCGCGCCGGCAAGCTTGTCCGCATTGGCGGCGAGGCTGCGGCCGGCGGCGCAACTGCCCGCGCCGGATTTGACGCGGGCCAGCCCCGCTTCCGCCGCCCGGACGTCGTTGACCGTCTGGTGCAATGCGCTGATGTCCTGCGTGGTCGCGACCGCAAGCCTGGTCTTGGCCTCGATCGCCGGAATGGCGGCACGGCCCACGCGCGGATCGACCAGCACCGAAATCGGCGTGGTCCGGCTCTGGCCGTTGACCGTCAGCCTGACCTGGTATTGGCCGGGCGCCACGATCGGGCCTCGCGGCGCCTGATCCGAGTAGAACGCGCCGGGTATCTGCACCGGGTCGTCCATCCGCAAGTCCCAGACCAGCCGGTTCATGCCTGCGCGGGCGGGGATCAGGCCGGTCTCCACGATGCGGTCCGGCCATTCCGGCGGCTGGACCTCCTTGTCGGTGTGTGTGCTGGACATGTGGCGCAGGATCTTGCCGCCCCCATCCAGTATATCGACCGTCAGCTCGCCGGCGGGGGCCGCCTTCAGCGTGTAGTCGATGAGCGCGCCGGCAGGCGGGTTTTGGCCGACCGGGTGCCGGGAATCCACGTCGTCAGGATAGTACAGCCGGATCGCCGGCGCCGGCGTGTACAGCACCACGTCCGCGGCTGGCGCGCGGGGGTGCAGGTGGCGCAGCGGCGTGATGTCGTCCAGTATCCAGAAGCCGCGGCCATGCGTCGCGATCGCCAGGTCGGCGCCGCGCACCATCAAATCGTGCACGGGGCTCGACGGCAGGTTCAACTGCAGGCTCTGCCAGTGCCCGCCATCGTCGAACGAGACGAACACGCCGCGCTCGGTGCCGGCGTAGAGCAGGCCGCGCTGCACCGGGTCCTCGCGCACAGCGTGCACGACCGCGCCATCGGGCAGGCCGGTGGTGATCGGCTGCCAGCTTCGTCCGGCGTCGGTCGTCTTGAACGCATAGGGCTGGATGTCGTCGAGCTTGTGCCGGTCCACGGCCACATAGGCGGTATCGCCATCGTAGGGCGACGGCTCGATCATGCTGATCGCACCCCATTGCAGCGCGGCGCCCGGCCTGGTCGCATCGGGCGTGACCTCGGTCCAGTGCGCGCCATCGTCGCGGGAGAGATGGATCAGCCCGTCATCGGACCCCGCCCACAGCATGCCCTTGGCGACCGGGCTTTCGGCCAGCGCGAAGACGGTATCGTAATATTCGACGCTGGTGATGTCCTTGGTCAGCGGCCCGCCCGAGGCGGTCTGCTTCGACTTGTCGTTGCGCGTGAGGTCGGGGCTGATGACGGCCCAGTCATGGCCGTGATTGGTGGTCTTCCACACCACCTCGGAGGCCACGTAGATCGCGTCCGGATCGTGCGGCGAGCGCATCATCGGCGAGGTCCAGTTGAACCGGTGCGCGAGCTCGTCCGCCGGGTGGCCGGAATTGTCCACCGGCCAGGCGCTGATGTCCTGCGCCTGCATGGTGTGGCGGTCGAAGCGGCTGATCGAGTTCTCCGAGTCGCTCACGATGATCTGCGGATCGCGCGGGTCGGGCAGCACGAAGCCGCATTCGCCGCCCCCCGCCGGATACCAGTCCGACGACCCGATCACGCCCGAGTCACCGTAGCTGGCAATGGCAAGGTTCGAATTGTCCTGCTGCGCGCCATACAGCCAGTAAGGAAAGCGGTTGTCGGGCGGCGGGTGGTTTAGAGCCGCCCGCGGCGGGGTGTGCAGGCGGGGCCCGGTGAGCCCCCCCGCACCCCCGGACC
>CAXUNK010000008.1:0-11389 GCA_964252425.1 uncultured Acetobacteraceae bacterium | reverse complement strand
GGGCGCGCAATAACTTTTTTATGAATCGGGGTTGGGGGGGGGTTTGTTGTTGATCGCCGCCGTCGGCTGGTTGTCCTGGCTGGACCAGGTCAGCCCGCCATCGAGCGAGACGCTGGCGCCGCCGTCATTCGTGTCGATCATACGCCTGGGGTCGGCTGGATCGATCCACAGGAAATGGTGGTCGCCATGGGTTGCGTTCACAAGGTCGAAGCTGCGGCCGCCATCGGTGGATTTCAGCAGCCCGGTATTGACCGCGAACACCGTGTCCGCCGATTTGGGATCGGCGAAGATCTTGGAGAAATACCAGGCGCGCTGGCGTATGCGGCCATCCTGGCTGATCAGGCGCCAATGCCCGCCATGGTCGTCCGAGCGGTATAGCCCGCCCTCCTTGGCTTCGATCATCGCATAGACGCGGGCGGGGTTGGCGGCGGACACCGAGATGTCGATCCGGCCGAGGATGCCGCCGGGCAGTCCGTTGCCCTTGAGCTCGGTCCAGCTCGCCCCGCCGTCGCTGGATCGGAACAGGCCGCTGCCCGGGCCGCCGGAGGAGAAGTTCCAGGGCTGGCGCCGGACCTGCCAAAGTGCCGCATAGACGATCTTCGGGTTTGACGGGTCGAAAGTGACGTCAATGGCGCCGGTCTGGTCATCGCGGTACAGCACCCGGGTCCAGCTCTTGCCGCCATTCGTGGTGCGATAGACGCCGCGCATCGGGCTTGGGCCGAACGCATGGCCGATGGCTGCCACCAGCACGACATTGGGGTCTCGCGGGTCCACGATCAGCGCGCCGATCTGGCGGCTGTCCGCCAGCCCGACATGGGTCCAGCTCTTCCCCGAATCGGTCGATTTATAGACGCCGCGGCCGTAGGTGATATCGCCGCGCAGCGCGCCCTCGCCGGTGCCGACATAGATCGTTTTCGGGTCCGACGGGGCGACCGCGATGGCCCCGATCGAGCCGATGTCCTGGCCATCGAAGATCGGCTGCCAGGTGGTGCCGAAATCGATGCTCTTCCAAACGCCGCCTGCCGCCGCCCCGAAATAGTAGAGGCCGGGGATGCTTGGCACCCCGGCCGCGGCCAGCGCGCGCCCGCCGCGGAACGGCCCCACGTCGCGCCACCGCATGGCGCCGAACAAGGCGGGGTCCACCAGGCTCGCCGCCGGCTGCGGCTGGGCGGGGGTCGTCGCGCTTGTGGTATGGCCAGCGGGCGCGGTTGTCGCCGGCGGCGACATGGCGGATGTGGCCCCAGTTTGGGTGGTGCGAGCCGAGGGTTCCGGCCCGGTGGCTTGCGCCAGCGCCCTGAGTGGCAGCGCTGCGCCCATGGCGAGGGCGCATCCGCAGGCCAGGGCGAAGCGCAGAGCGGGTTGGGTGTTCATCGGCGGCTCCAGCGGTAATGTGCGTGCCCACAGCATCGACAGTCGCGGCTCGGTGCGCAACTGCGGAGCGTCACCGCCATGCAGCGACGGACAGGCAGGGCGGTCAGCGGCGACACATCGAGCGGGTGAGGGAACGATGGTTCGGTCGGCATACGAGTTTGCGGCTTGAGGAGACCTCCAACGTGGTTCTACGCGATCGATGCGGATATTCACCCAGTCGAGTGAAGAAACCGCTACGATGTAGCGTTCCCGGGTCTCGTGCGGAACGGTTCACCGATGGTGGTGAGAAACGGCAGCAATATCCTCTTCGTAAAAGTGAAACGATACTGAAAATGTGTCGTAAATTAGGAACATGCGCAAGACCACACACAAACGGCTGGCCGCGGCGATCCTTTCGGTGCTCGTCTGCTCAGCCGCTGGTGCCGTTCCCAGCCATCACCTGAACGGATCGATCCGCGGCCGGGATGAGCGATGGGACTACCTGTCCATCGATCCCTTCGCGCGTCGCCTGTATATTGGGCAAGCCGGCGGCGTCACCGGCGTCGATCTGCGGACGGAGACGGTCACGCCGCAGCTGACAAAAAGCAAGTTCATCCACGGCGTCATTCCCATCGGCCGCACCGGGCGCGCAGCCGCAGCCAACGGCGCCAGCAGTTCCGTCACCATTTTCGACGGCGCGACCGGTGCTGTGGTGGCCGAAGTCGAGACGGGCACCGAGCCGGATGCGCTGGCCTATGAGCCGGTGAGCAACAGCGTCGTTTCGTTCAACAAGGGTGGCCACGATGCAAGCATCATCGATTTGGCCAGGAAGACGATGGTGGGGAGCGTGCAACTGGACGGCAAGCCGGAGTTTGCGGCCGCGGACGGGCGGGGACTCATCTATGACAACATCGAAGATCGCAACGAGATCGTGGTGCTGGACGTGGCGGCCCGCCGTATCGCCAGGCGCATTCCACTCGCCGGCTGCGACGGACCGAGCGGGCTGGCCTTTGACGCGACGACGGGCCTGCTGATCGCCGCGTGCGGCAACGAGCGCGCCAAGGTGATGGAGGCGGCGAGCGGGCGTGACGTCGCCACCTTGACGATCGGCCGCGGTCCGGACGCCGTGATATTGGATGCGGTGCGGCGCCTGGCTTTCATTCCCTGCGGCAGGGACGGCACGCTCAGCGTCATCTCGCTTGCATCGCCCGCCCACGTCAGCGTGGTGCAAACCGTACAGACGAAGCAGAGTGCCAGGACCGGCGCGGTTGATCCTACGACCCTCAAGGTTTCGCCGGACTGATCGCGCCGTCATCGCCATACGCTATGTGGCGGCACCGAAAGCGAGGTCACGTCCCGATCGCCGGAGGCCGTTGGATGGCGGCGTCTTACTCTGCAGCCGGTCGCGGTTGGTGAACGCTGTCGCGTGCGGTGCAGGCGCGTTCCACGCCGTGAGCTGCCACCAAGATGGTAACCAAATTGAAGCTGTTCCGGGTTGCGATATGAGCGTCGTCCGCCTTGGGCGGCGAAACCTCGGATCTTCGAAACACGTGGGACCAATAGTCAGATCGAATTTGCGGCCCGACCTAGGCTTCGGCGGCGCGTTAAGCCCGTGTTCACGTGGTTTTGCTAAGCATCATCCGACGTTACGTGAGAGATGGCGATGCTGGCTTGGTTTCGAAATCACGCGCCGATCAAGCGGAAGCTGACGCTCGCGTTCGGCACTATGTCGGCGATTACCGCGGCGAGCGTCACGCTGGGTGCTTGGTCGCTATCGCAGTCGAGCCCGACGCACGCTATGATGTCCGTTCCGGTGGGCTTCGCACTGCCGGCCTCGGCCCTTATTCTACTTTCGCTGCTGGTTGGCTATGCGTTCAACCATCTGATCAGCACGCCTTACGTCACCACGGTCGTGCGGATGGAGAGGCTTGCTGCGGGTGAGCTCGCGAGCCAGATACAATTCCCCGATCACCGGGATTGTGTCGGTCGTATGTCACGAGCGATGGCAATCTTTCGCGATCATGCGCTCGCAAAGATCAAAGCTGATGAAGACGCGCTGCTCGTCCGGCGGCAGGCCGATGCGGACCGCGCCGAAGCCGAGCAGAAAGCGATTCAATCGCAAGTCTCGATGGTTGTGGGATCGATCGGAGCGGGGCTGTCACGTTTGGCCGCGGGCGATCTGACGTTCCGGCTGAATGACGCTTTGCCGGAGGGCTACGAGCAGCTGCGATCCGATTTTAATGCTGCGATGGGCCATCTGGAAGAGACTATGGGCGTGATCGCCAGCAACGCCCGCGGCATTCATGCCGGAGCGGGCGAGATCAGCCAGGCGGCCGACGACATGTCTCGGCGTACAGAGCAGCAAGCGGCAAGCCTCGAGCAGACGGCCGCCGCGCTCAACGAGATCACGACGACGGTGCGCAGTACCGCAGAGGGTGCTCGGCAGGCGGCCATGGTCGTGGCCACTGCCAAACTCGATGCTGAGCGATCCGGTGACGTGGTGCGCCAAGCTGTCCACGCCATGGGTGATATCGACAGGTCGGCCCAGCAGATAAGCCAGATCATCGGCGTGATAGACGAGATTGCCTTTCAGACCAACCTGCTTGCGCTCAATGCGGGAGTGGAGGCGGCGCGCGCGGGTGAGGCAGGAAAGGGCTTTGCTGTCGTCGCGTCCGAAGTCCGCGCCCTGGCTCAGCGTTCGGCGGAGGCCGCCAAGGAAATTAAGGCGCTGATCTTGGCATCGACCAACCTCGTAGGCTCGGGAGTGAGCCTCGTCGGAGAGACCGGGCGAGCGTTGGAAAGCATCGTCCTCAAGGTAGCTGAGATCACCTCGCTCGTAACACAGATATCCGCGTCGGCCCAGGAGCAGGCAACAGCACTGCAGGAGGTCAACACTGCCGTTACTCAAATGGATCAGATGACTCAGCAAAATGCCGCTATGGTCGAGCAATCAACGGCCGCAAGCCACTCGCTCAACCAGGAGGGCGAGGCGCTCAACCAACTTGTCGGAAGCTTCCAGATACGCCGCGCAATGGCGCGGGACGGGGTCCAGCCTGGCCGCAACCGGGCGGCAACCGGGCGAGCAGTGTTGCGCAAGGTCGCATCCGGCGGACGATCAGCCGCCGGCGCTGCGCGCCCAGTTGCAATGGCGGGCAGCGAGCAAGATTGGCAGGAGTTCTGAGAATGCCTGACGCGCAGTTAACGCTCGACACTAATCTCGACACGCTCGCGGCAGCTCCATTGCGCGACGCGTTGCTGGAGCGGCGCGGACACGATCTCCTGCTCGATGGCTCTGGGGTCGAACGCATTGGTGGCTTGTGCCTACAGGTGTTGCTCGCGGCGCGCGACACTTGGCGCGCGGATGGCAGAACGCTGTCGGTGCTGCCCAGCGAGGAGCTCACTCGGCAACTCGGCGTACTGGGCTTGCCGGGTGGCCTCTGACCACCCAGCCATCTAACCGTTTTCTCAAGCGAGTTGCACCATGACTGCTCAGACTGTCCTGACCATAGACGACTCACGCACGATGCGAGACCTGCTCCAGTCAGCCCTCGTCAGCGCCGGCTTCAAAGTGCTGCAGGCCGAGGACGGCCAGGCCGGACTGCGCGTGCTCGACGGTGCAGCGCCGGACGTCATCATTACAGATATCAACATGCCTAATCTCGACGGGTTCGGCTTTATCGAACGCGTGCGCAGTGGTGGCCGGCATCGGGCGACACCGATTCTTGTGCTCACCACCGAGAGCAGCGCGGAGAAGAAGGCACGTGCGCGACAGGCTGGCGCGACCGGTTGGATCGTCAAGCCATTCAACACGGAATCCCTGATTTGCGCAGTGCGACGCGTGGCGCCCTGAGATGAGCGACGCTTCGGACCCAATGGCCGCGATCCGCGCGGTGTTTTTTGAAGAGTGTGCTGACCAGCTGGCTGAGTTGGAGGTCGGTTTGCTGGCCATGCAAGCGGGAGCCACCGACGCGGAAACGGTCAACGCGGTCTTCCGCGCCGTGCACTCGGTGAAGGGAGGTGCGGGCGCGTTCGCGCTGGATGATCTAGTGCGCTTCGCCCATGCGTTCGAGACAACGCTCGACGACCTCCGGTCTGGCAAAACAGCTGCGACCGAACCCTTACTAAAACTGATGTTGCAATCTGCGGACGTATTGGCTGATCTCGTCGTGGCTGCACGCGACGGCGGCGTGGTCGAACCGCAACGCGCGGCACAGACTGCGCAGGCTCTTGCCGCCTACCGAAAGGGTGCCGCGGCGCTCGACCCGGAACCGCCATTGGCTGACGAGTTCGGGTTTACTCCGATCCTCGCGTCCGACCCATTGGCCGTGTCGAACGCCGGATACGTTGTGACCTTTCGGCCGCACCAAACACTTTATGCCAAAGGTAATGAGACCACGCTCCTGTTGCGAGAGCTGACTCGACTGGGTGACGCCGAGGTCATGCTGAGCGCTACCGAGCTTCCCGGCCTACTCGAGATGGACCCCGAGCAAGCATATCTTTCCTGGACCGTACGTGTTCGAGGTGACGAATGCACAGAGACTAGCATCGGCGACGTCTTTGATTTCGTGGACGGCGATTGCATGCTCAGCGTCCACCCAGATGCTGTCGTAAACACCAACACTCCGATTGAGACTGAGATTGACCTCGCTTCATTGCTACAAGCAGCGCTGCGCTCTCCAGACGCTGTGCGGACCTCGGCCCCGTGTGGGCCGGATGCTGCTCAGACGTCCAAGCCTGAGGCCAAACCAGAGGCGCGCGCAGCCGTGGCGCCGACCATTCGCGTGGACCTGGAGCGGGTTGACCGTCTAATAAATCTCGTTGGCGAGTTGGTCATCAACTCGGCCATGTTGAGTCAGCGTATAACCGAAGCCGGTGTCGCGCGGAGCGCTGGTGTGGCTCTAAGCCTCACCGAACTGGAGCAGTTGACCCGAGAGATCCAGGACAGCGTGATGGCAATTCGCGCACAGCCGGTGAAGTCCGTTTTTCAACGGATGCCGCGACTGGTCCGCGAGATCGCCGAGCAAACCGGCAAGCAGGTGCGACTCATCACTGAGGGTGAGTCGACCGAGGTGGACAAAACCATCATCGAATGCCTCTCGGACCCACTGACACACATGATCCGCAACGCGATCGACCACGGACTTGAGTCGCCGTCCAGGCGCCAGGAGGCCGGTAAGCCAGTAGAAGGCGAGGTGCGCCTCAGCGCATTGCACCGGTCGGGGCGGATCGTCATCGAAGTGGCTGACGACGGCGCTGGGATCAATCGCAAGCGGGTACACGCAATCGCCTTGGAGCGGGGACTGATTGCAGCCGACGCGACGCTGAGTGAGGATGAGATTGACAACCTAATCTTCCTGCCCGGCTTCTCAACCGCCGGAGTTGTTAGCGACATTTCCGGCCGGGGCGTCGGTATGGACGTTGTCAAGCGATCCATCCAGGCGCTCGGTGGCAGGATCTCGATCTCGTCCGCGCAGGGTCGGGGATCGACATTCACGCTCAGCCTTCCACTGACGCTCGCGGTGCTCGACGGCATGGTCGTCACAGTCGCAGGCCAGACCCTCGTCGCGCCACTGACAGCAATTGTCGAAACTCTCCAGCCGAAGCGCACGCAAATACACGGCCTTGGGGAGGGGGCGCATCTCGTCTCGATTCGAGATAGCTATGTACCGCTGGTGGACGTAGGCATGCGACTGGGCTTCCGTACCGACCCGATCGATCCGGCCGAGGGTGTAGCGCTGTTGGTCGAGAGTGAAAGTGGCGTGCGGACCGCGCTACTCGTGGATGCCATCCAGGGACAGCGCCAAGTCGTCATAAAAAGCCTTGAGGCGAACTATCGTCCTGTTGCGGGCATTGCAGCCGCCACCATTCTCGGCGATGGACGGGTGGCGCTCATCCTCGACATCGACACCGTCGCTGCCTTCTCGCGCGAGATGGCGTCCGACCGCGCGCCGCGCAGCAATACTTTCCCTCTTGTAGCTGCAGGATATAAATCATGATGCATTCATCGATCGCCGGCCATACAGGCGGCCGGGAGCTCATCTCGTTTCGTATTGGCGGCCAGGAATTCTGTGTTGATATTATGGCCGTTCGTGAAATCCGCGGCTGGGCACCCGCTACGCCTCTGCCGCAGTCGCCGAGCTATATCTGCGGTGTCATCAATCTAAGAGGTGCCGTGTTGCCCATTGTCGACTTGGGTGCTCGGCTTGGCTTCTCGCAAACTGTCGCTTCACCGCGTCACGTCATTATCGTCACGCAGATCGGCCGACAGATCATCGGTCTGCTGGTCGATGCAGTGTCGGATATCCTTACTGTAACGGAAGACAATATCCAGCCGACGCCCGACATCTGCTCGGACATGGTACGCGTTTTCGTGCGCGGCCTTCTTACGCTTGACGGCCGTATGATCAGCTTGGTGTCGCTGGACGAGGTCTTGCCGGAGATGGAGTCATTGGCGGCATGAGCGCTCTCTCGACGGCGGCTCCCGAAGTCACGTTAGGCAAGAACGAGTTCGCGCGCATAGCGGATATGCTGCTGGCCGATTCGGGTATCCATCTCGCGTCCGGCAAGGCAGCGCTGGTCCACGGACGCCTAATCAAGCGGCTACGCGCACACGGTATGACCCGGTTCTCCGAGTATTGCGCACTTGTCGCCAGCCCTGGGGGCGCCGACGAACGACGTGAAATGCTGGCGGCGCTGACGACTAACGTGACGGCTTTCTTTCGCGAGCCGCACCATTTCGACGACCTGCGTCGTAAAGTACTGCCGCCATTGCTGGAACGCGCTCGCCGTGGCGACAGAGTGCGGATCTGGTCGGCTGCGTCCTCAAGCGGGCAGGAACCGTATTCGATCGCGCTTACCATCTTGGAGCTGCTGCCCGACGCAGCTGATCTCGATGTTCGAATCCTTGCCACCGACATCGACCCGAACATGGTGAGTGCGACCAAAGCGGCATTGTATGAGGACGACACATTGGCGGCCGTGCCCAAAGCGATGCGGCTGCGTTGGTTCCAGCGTCAGTCCGAGGCCGCGCCGTCTGGCCAGTCAATGTATCGAGCTGCCGAAGCAATGCGCCGTTTGGTCGTGCCGCGAGAGTTGAACCTTGTGGGCCATTGGCCGATGTCAGCGCGCTATCAAGCCGTATTCTGTCGTAACGTCGTCATCTACTTCGAAGCCTCGACACAGGCAAGGATCTGGGCACGCATGCTGCCCTATTTGGAGCCGAATGCGACGCTGTACATCGGCCACTCCGAGCGTGTGGCAGGCGATGCGGCCAAGCTACTCGTGATCGATGGCGTTACAACGTATCGACTAAGTGATGGAGCCTCAGCATGACGCGGGTGCTGATTGTCGATGATTCCGCGACGATGCGCGGCCTAATCCGCGCGCGTTTGCTGGCTGAGGAAGGCATCTCGGTCGTGGGAGAGGCGGCAAGCGCTCATGACGCCCGGACCGCGATCAAGCTGCTTAACCCGGACGTTGTAACGCTCGACATCGAGATGCCAACCATGAACGGTCTCGAGTTCCTCGAGAAGATCATGCGATTGCGACCGACCCCGGTTGTGATGGTATCCTCACACACGGAGGCCGGCGCGGCGGCCACGGTCCGAGCACTCGAGATCGGCGCGGTGGAGTGCATCGCCAAGCCTACGGGCTCGAGCGACCGCGGGTTTGAACTGCTGCCAGAGGCAGTACGCAACGCGGCGCGGGCTAAGCTGCACTGCTGGTCGGCACCGGCGCTACGCCGGCCGGCTGCCGCGGACGACAAATACCGTGCAGACGGACGCGTCGTAGCCATCGGCTCTTCGACGGGCGGGGTCGAAGCGCTGATTGAAGTCGTATCTGCCCTGCCGACGAACTGCCCGCCCATAGTGATCACCCAACATATGCCTCCGCTCTTCACCAAGAGCCTGGCCAGTCGACTCGACAGATTGTCAGCCGCCTCCGTGGCCGAGGCGACCGATGGGGCGCCTTTAGAGGTTGGGCGCGTGTACCTCGCACCCGGAGGCGCGGCCCACCTTTCCGTGACCGGCGGCAGCACGCCGCGATGCCGCCTATCGGTAGGTGAGCCTGTCAACAATCATCGACCTTCGGTCGATGTCTTATTCCATTCTGTCGCGCGCACTATGTCATGCGCCTGTGTCGGCATTATCTTGACCGGCATGGGTCGTGACGGAGCGGAGGGGCTGCGAGCGATCAGAGAAGCAGGGGGGTTGACGCTTGGTCAAGACGAGGCGAGCAGCCTCGTTTACGGCATGCCAAGAATTGCCTTTGAGCTCGGAGCCGTCGAGCGGCAGCTGCCACTTCGACGCATCGCGCGGGAGCTCCTAGCAGCAACAAACGCATATGACCGGGAGACTCAGTGATGCCCGCCGCCTCTGCCCTCCGCGTGCTCGTCGTCGATGACCAATTGACCATGCGCGCGCTTGTGCGTGGCGGGCTGGTCGCGGCAGGCGTCGCCGACATTACGGACGCTTTCGACGGAGAAGAGGCTCTGAAGATCCTACTCACGCGTTCAATCAATCTAGTGATCAGCGATTTCAACATGCCCAAGATCGATGGTCTACAGCTGCTTCGCGCGATCCGCGCCCACGAACCCACACGAACGACTGCCTTCATCATGCTGACGGGTCGTGCCGACAAGGACTTAGTCCAGAGAGCCGTGCAATTCGGGGTGAACAATTATCTCGTTAAGCCCTTCAGCAACGGGCAGCTCAAGGAAAAGATTGAGGGCGTCTTCGGGCCGCTGACGTGACGATGATCGAACTGGCTCATTCAGCGAGGCAGGCGAGCAACATGCCTAACAGCGTACACATTGTTCAAGGGGAGCAGCATGTCAGCGACGACCGCGGCATGTTCATCGCAACAATCCTCGGCTCCTGTGTCGCCGCGTGCATCCGAGACCCCGACGCAGGTGTAGGGGGTATGAACCACTTCCTGCTTCCTGTGCAACCCGCGGGCACGCCATCGGCGAGTGCTGAGAGTTATGGGGCGTTCGCGATGGAGCTCCTGCTTAACCGTTTATTCCAGGCTGGCGCGCGGCGGGACCGGTTGGAAGCCAAATTGTTCGGCGGGGCTCGTGTCGTTCAGGGCCTGTCCGATGTCGGTGCTCGCAACGCTGAGTTCGCCTGTAAATTCCTTCGTAACGAGGGTATCGCGCTCGTTTCGAGCAGCCTCGGTGGGGAATGTGCGCGACGCGTCCAGTATTGGCCGGTCAGTGGCAGAGCGCGCCAATCGGTCACGGCGCAGGTGCCGCAAGCCCGGTTTCAGGTCGCGCGCATCGAGTATAGCGATGTGGAACTGTTCTGAGATGACCTCAGCGTCACCCGCAATCCCGTTCATCAGCTGCGTGGCCGGGGCGGAGATGCTGTCGCGTATCGGAGTCGGGCTGAGCCGATTGGTGGAGGATGGCGCCCGCCTGCAGGAGGCCGTTGCCAGCGCCCGACAAAACCCTGAGGCCATGTCACTGACCGAGGCCTTGCAAGGCCTGGACTACATCACGCAGCGCCTCGAGGCATTTGCCTCCGTTGTTCACGAGCTCCGCACGGTCGCGCCTTCGGATTGGCATGTCGACGCGCGCGGGCTGAGCGGCGGCATCGGACTCGAGAACCTACGGCTAGAGCTTCTCGGGAGAACGGCGGCCGATTACTCGGGCGGCACCGTCGAATTGTGGTGAGCCCAATAGAGTGGGGTAGCTCCAAGTTGAGTAGCCTATCTGTCGGAAATGTTGGCGGCTGCAACATCATCAGTGCTCCCACGGATCGGATCACCCGACTTTTGGCGGCCGCTTTGTGGTTGCTGATCCCAACCGCCCGAACCCTGATTCGTCTGTCGAGATACCTAGCCGCGGGCGAATGTGATTCCTGTCTTCTCTGTACATCCTCGTAAGCGTTGCGGCAGCGACAATTATAGCGGTTTTACCCTGACTGTGTGTATCCCCAGTTTCGCAGGTAGTTCGCGCAATCTTGTGGTGGGTAGGCGCTGACGATCGAGCCGATGCTTCGCCAAAGCGCTTCTCGGCTGCGTGGCGCTGTCTTGCGCA
>CAXUNK010000007.1:0-37741 GCA_964252425.1 uncultured Acetobacteraceae bacterium | reverse complement strand
TGGGGCGTCGCCAAGCGGTAAGGCAGCGGATTTTGATTCCGCCATACGGAGGTTCGAATCCTCCCGCCCCAGCCAGGCTCGTCGGTGGACGTGGCCACAGCAAGCGCGGAACCTGCACGGCGAGACCGATTGTCGTCACCTTCTGCCGAACCCCAGTATGGCGCCGATCATCCGGGCGGGATGGGGTTTCGTCCAAACGTCGGCGGCGGCGAAGCTTGGACGCGCCTGCATGACGCGCCAATAGCGCAGGAGCGCCGGCCGCTTTGCCACGTCGGCGCTGAGACCGACAAATTCCATCCGCGCAAGAAACACGGTCAAGACCGTATCGGCGATGCCATAGGCTGGCGGTGCCATCACCGCGCGATGGTCGGCCAAGCTCCGGTCCAGGCGGTCCATGATGTCGACGGCCTCGGCCCGGCGCCGCTCAAAAAGCCGAATGGCCGCGGCAGGGTCGAAAATGCGAATGCGCCCGGCGAAGAGTTCGGCGCGCGCCTTGTAGGCTGTCGCAAGATCGGGGTTTTCGGTCGCGAGCGCGAGCAGGCGGCGATGAGCACGGTTCAGCATCTTGGGGAACATGAACCGCGCCACCGGGTTGTGCGCGAGCATGCCCCCGAGGGTCAGTTCCTCGATCGGAAAACTGTAATGCAGATCGAGCCAGGACTTGGCCTCGGGGTCGAGCGTCGCTTCATCAACGCTCAACGCGTATGCGGCAATGGCCCGGCTCTGATCGAGGATGCGGTCGGGCAGCACCAGCGTTGGCACGCTCATATGTGGATTGAGCCGCACGTAGTCTGGCCGCTGCTGGTCTCTCCTGAAATGGATGTCGACGAAGACAGGCTCGTAGCTGACGTCGCCCTCGGCGAGGGCCAGGCGCGCAATCGCCGAATAGTAGGACGATGGCGTATGATAGAGGCGCGGCTTGATCTGGGAAGGCGGAGCGGACTCGCTCATAACGACGATCTGTTCGTTAGGCTTCGGTGGCCGATCATGCACCAGATTGCCTCGAATGTGCAGTCGGTATCGCGCATGTGCGGACGACCGCTTTCAGCAGCGTTGTGCGGTGTCTTGCCTCCCGCCTTTCGCAGAACTCCCCGATGACCTTCTCCTCACCTCCCCAATCGGTCGGGTAGAAAGCATAAGGTGGACACTGGCTCACCGCCTCCTTTGCCGTTCGCCCGATTACATCAGACGAACAAGGCTAAAGTACAAGACGCGTTCTCAGGTCGTCAGCACCCGGGATGTTTGCGGCCGGCAGTGCCGCGATGAGATTTGCTAATATCTATCAATCTGGACTGATCAGGTGCTTGTCCTCGTCAGGACACTGGCCTGATCGGGTTCGTCGAGACGACGGCCGATCGTCTCGCCGCGAAAACGGGCTGAACTCTCGTAGGCGCGGCGCCGCGCCCGCATGACGGAACCGAGCGGCCGGTGGGCGGCGAGGCCGCGCCAGGGACTAAACGTCAGGCCCTCGTCGATGGCGTCGACCATGGTGGGCTCCCAGCTATCTTGCGGCACGACGACGATGCGAGCGACCGCACGATAAGGACTGGCGTCCTGCGGCCACTCGACCGCGGCGTCCTCTATCGGCATCTTGTCGAGATCGGTGCAGAGCTGGATGCGAACCTCCCATTCGGCCCCCTGGGATGCAAAGAACTCGCGCACGAGTTCGCGAAGTCCATCGGGTCTGCCGTGAAGGTTGACAGATTGCTCGTTCAACGCGACCAGGTTGCCCGAAACCGGGGAGATGCACAGCTTCGCCATGTAGTCGCCGTACAGGAGCGGCGCCTGCGAGTAGAAGCTGTCGCCAAGGATGTGTGTCATCGCCTGGCCAGCATAGGTGGTCAATGTGGTGCTTTGCAGGCCGACCGATTCCAGCGCTCGCTCGGCGTTGCGCGAGATCGCGGAGAAGGCTTTCTTCAACAGCGGAGCCTTGGTCGCCGTCGCTCCCAGCTTGGAGATGTTGGACAGGAAGTCCTTGGCGGTGCGCACGTTGAAAGACGGGGCATTGCCGAGCACGAAATTCTGAGTACGATCGGCCTCGCTGTCGGGCAGGCGCGCTCCCTCGACATTGAGCACCTTGACCGCCAGGCCGCGTGGCGTGGAAACCGTATCATCAAGTATGTCGCCGGGTGTGGTGGACAGGCGCATGATGACTGGATGGCGGCCCGGAGTGGCGAACATGCCCTGGGCCAGTTCAGGCGGCAGGTCTGGCAGAATTTCGAGCTCGCCGCGTAGCACGCCGTGGCTCTTGGCATGGACGGACCGCCGTACGTGGCCGGTATTGCGCAACACCGTCTGACTGATGTCGAGCATGGCTTCGGTGAGCTTGCGGTCGTACTCGGGTTCGCCCTCGATCATCTGCTCCACGCCGGAATGGTAGAAGATCGGCGTTGGCTGGATGCTTGGCATAGGGGTCCTCCGAACACGGCTAGGGTAGGGATACAATCTCTGCCGTGCCGATCAGTTTCGGCATATTCTGACGCCGCCAACGCCCGTCGTATCAGCGACGCCACGGTCGTATGGGTTCACGTGCACCCGCGGCGCGGGCGCGCCCAGCGTGGTCATCTCGCGCGCCAGGCCAGCCAGGGTCGTCCCCCCATTTTGGCGTAGCCGCTTGCTCTCGATTCGAACGCGGTGTGCCGTGCGGTCCGCCTCCTCCGCTCGCTCAAGGGCTGCCGCAGCCGCACAGGGCGCCTTGGCCGCCGCAAGCGCCGCTCGTGTGCGCTTACTGGACACTTTACGGTGACCCGATGATAACCGGCCACCTTGCTCTTCCCGCTTCGCGCCAATCCCGGCCATGTTGGAGATATGGCGAGCTTCCTCCAAAGCGGACGCTCACCGCAGACCGCCACCGGCCAAAATCCTCTCGCCGATGAGCCAGCGTGCATCGTCAGAAGCCACGAAGGCTACGACATCGGCGACATCCTGAGGTTGACCGAGACATCCGGGCGGAGTCTGGGCGATGATGCCGGCCTCGAAGTCGGAGGCGAGCATGACCGCGCTGTGGGTGCCCTCCGTCTCGGTGAGGCTGGGGCTGACCGTGTTAACCCGGATTTTCCGGGGATCGGGCTCGTTGGCTAGCGTTCGATGGCGATGGGATGGTCGGGACTAGGATGCTTGATGGTGCGCCCGATCATTGAGATCTCTCCTCTGGAAAAATGCCGCCGAACATTGGCACGCCGCTGACGGAGGAGTTTCTTGTGGCCTCGTTTTGCAGGACATCCCGATGTTCGGCCAGCACGCCATCCTCGACCCCGACAAATTCGACGGCGATCCAGGCGGCCGGGCGGCCGTATCCCGGCTATGCGATCAGCCAGCACCTCTGCAAGCGCATCGAGGAGCCGTTCGGCTGGATCAAGTCGGCCGCCGGGCTGCGCAAGACCCGGCATCGCGGCCTGGCCCGGGTCGGCTGGATGGTCACGCTGACAGCGGCCGCGTGCAATCTGGTGCGTCTGCCCAAGCTGCTGGCGAACGGCGCGTGACGGAGTCACCTGCCTCCGAGGTGTGGGGACGCTGGCGCATCATCGAGATCGAGGGCTGGGACGCCGATTATGTTGACATGCTCGGCCCCGGCCACATCCAGTTCGACCGCTATGGCGGAACGATCGCATTCGGCGCGGTCGAGATCGGTCTCGACTGTTCGTATAGCAAGACCGGGGCGCACTTCACCTTTCAAGGCAGCGACGAGGGAACCGAAGTCTTTGGCGACGGTGACGCCAACCTCGCAGAAGATGGCATCCTCACGGGCGAAATCCGCTTCAACAATGGCGACGACATGCCTTTCGTCGCCCGACGCTGGCGGATCTCCGCAGCCGACTAGGGGTGTCGTGCAACGGGCATCATGGGTGCGAGCTGTTCGGCCATGTATCCGACGACTGGAATGAGCATGGAAGCCTGCGAGTGTTGTTCCGTATCGCTCGTAGTCTTTGACGAGATTTCGGGCCCGCGAGGGCCAAGCGAACGATCTTTGCACGACCCATCGCCGGGGAAGCAGGATGACTCCGCGCTTGGCTTCGGCAAAACTCACCACCTGGCGTGTGACGGCAGCTCACAAAAGTGCATAGCACCCTCAAGCGAGCGGTCATCATCGTGGACAAACCGTTTCGGCTAGGCTTTCCGAGAATGCGCAGGCAGCTACACGGCAAGCTCGTGATTGGTCACGAAATCCGCAGGCGGCCTGGGTCCCCATACGAAAAAGGCATCGTCCGCAGGGTGGTCCCGACCTTCCCAATCGAAATCGACCGGAACGTAGTCGATATCGGCTGAGTACTCACTGTAGCTACCCCAGGGATCGCGGACATAGTGAAAGTAGTTCGAGCCGAGTACATGGCGGCCCAGGCCCCAGCCTTCCGCGAAACCTCGTTGCGCCATCTGCATGGCGCCTAAGCCGACCTCATGAACGCTGCCTACATCCCAGCTCAGATGATGCAGGCCCGGGCCGCCGGATTTGGCCAGAGCGATCATATGGTGATCGCTGCCATGGATGCCGTGCATGAAGGCGATGCCGTCTCCGCATCGGTCCGATAGACGCAGTCCGAGAACCCGCTGATAGAACAGCACGCTACGCAAAACGTCGCTGCTGAACAGCAGGATGTGGGCCAAACGCCGCGGGTGTACCATAGGCGCCTTGGAGCGGGGATGCGAACCCTGCACGCCCGGCGGCGAGGACGGGTTGTTCTGCGAAGCCTTCTCGTTAGGCGACGACTTCTCGGCAACCCGCATCTCGATGAGAGTCTGGTCCGGATCGCGAAACCAGATGCCGTTCGACTCGAACCCGGCTGGAGGATCAAGTTGGACTATGCCGTATTGCGCTAATCTCGCTCGCAATCCCTCGAGATCTTCTGCATATGCGCCGAAGGAGAGATAACTGAATTTTTTAGTCCTCCCTTCGGTTATCCGGCCCCAGCGATGATCGTTGCCAGCCGTGTACAGCCCGAGGTCGTTGCCTTCCTCGTGCACGTCCAGGCCAAATCCGGAGTAGAACTCTTGCGCGCGCCTGAGATCGGGTACCGCAAAATTGAAGTGATCGACGGAGTGAACCCCAAGTTCGCCAGGACGGCGGGGACGGGGTTGAATGCTTCGAATCTCAGTCATCGTGCGTCCTACGATACAAGGTGGCAGCCGGTGCGGTTAGCTCGCTTCGACTTGTCTGCACATCTACGATCTCATCAAGACGCGGCATCGGGGCGTTACGCAGCCACCAACACTTGGCGCTGCTCGCCCAAGCCCTGCACGCCTGCCTTCATGATCTGGCCAGCTCGCAAGAAGACCGGTTCGGGCTTCTTTCCGAGCCCGACGCCGGGTGGTGTGCCGGTCGCGATCACGTCACCGGGATGCAGCGTGATGAAGTGGCTGACATAACTCACGAGATGCTGCACGCCGAAAACCATGGTCCTGGTATTGCCATGTTGCATGCGCTCCCCGTCCACGTCGCACCAAAGTTCCAGCCCCTGCGGGTCAGGCACTTCATCCTTGGTGACCATCC
Source organism: uncultured Acetobacteraceae bacterium (assembly GCA_964252425.1). Classification (GTDB taxonomy): domain Bacteria; phylum Pseudomonadota; class Alphaproteobacteria; order Acetobacterales; family Acetobacteraceae; genus BOG-908. Next base: position 32,256 of record CAXUNK010000007.1, on the reverse strand, counting down.
AGGGGCCGGTCGGACCGAACGTGTCGCAGCCCTTACCCTTGTCCCACGTGCCACCGCGCTCGGCCTGATATTCGCGCTCACTCACGTCGTTGATGACGCAGTAGCCGGCGACATGCTCCATCGCACGCTCTTCCGGAACGCAACGCGCTACTGTGCCGACCACGACACCGAGTTCAACCTCCCAATCCACCTTCTTGGCGCCGGGCGGAATGCGCACGTCGTCGTACGGTCCGCAGAACGCGCTCAAGGATTTCAGGAATACGATGGGCTCCTTCGGCAGCGCCATCCCGGACTCGGCAGCGTGGTCGGCATAATTGAGGCCGATGCATACGAAGTTGAGCGGCCGTTTGATGCAAGCGCCGATCCGGGGAGCATCACCAATAATGGGGCAACGCGCGGGGTCGATGGCGGACAACGACGCCAGCCCCGCCGGCGATAGTGTGTCCCCGTCAATATCGCGCACATGCCCCGAGATGTCGCGCAGCGTCCCGTCGACAGCGAGCAGAGCGGGGCGTTCGGCGCCCGCCGGGCCAACTCGAAGAAGCTTCAAGGTGATTGCCTCATTTGGCCCAGCTTGACAGTAGTCCTCACCTCAGGCCGGCCGCCCGCTCGAATAAACGACATCCTGATCACACCTTCCGTCCTGATCATCACTGCGCCAGATGGCTTGGCCACCTGGTACGCCGGAGAGAACAGCTACGCGCACCGGGGCATTTCGTCCATGTCAGAAATTCGCAGTCAGCGTAACACCCGCGATGCGCGGTGGCAGGACACCGTAGTTGTGCAGCAGCGGCGCTTGGCCATAGGTAGCAACGGCGGCATTCTCCAGATTATTCGCGAAGACCCTTAAGACCCAGCGATTGCGCGGGAAATGATATGCCACACTGATGTCAGTCATCGAATAGTCTTTCTGATTGTCGATAGGGCTGATGGAGCCCGCAACCAGTGCGTAGGAGGTTGACAGCTTGGAATTGACGTCGAAGACAAGGGCCGACCCGTTGTCGAAACTGAAGCTATGCTCGTAACCCAGCACCGCCACCCATTTCGGCAAGTTTACCAGCCGCTCTCCCGGGGCAAGGCTTGCGATTTCCGGCTGGTATCCCCTACGCGTCAGGACGGCATAAGGGAAGCTGAGCGCGCCAAAGGTGCCCTCCGCGTAAGTGACCGACGCCGACAAACGGTCAACGGGGGTGGCGGCGATCGTCGCCTGAGTTTCGAAGCCGTAGGTTGTTACCCCGCCGCCATTGACGATGTTGATTGCCTCTTGCCCGGTGTTCACAAAGGAAGGTTCGGCAAGCTGGTAATTATGAAAGTTGTAATAGTAGAAATCGCCATTCAGCAGCAGGCGGTCGTTCAGTAGCCGGTTTTTTGAGCCGATCTCATAGGCGGTTATGGTTTCGGGCCTGAACGTGGTCGGCGCGATGTCCGGTGCTGTCGGCAGGCGATTGTTGCCCCCGTCCGCACCTCCCGCAACGTAGCCGGTTGACGTATTGGCATAGATCAACTTGCCTGGCTGGAGATCATACTCCACGCCAAGCTTGTAGTTTATCCTGTTTCCTTCAACCTTCAGGTTGACGCCAGGTCCAGCCACACCTTTGACATCGTTTGTGTAACGTATACCACCCGTCGCCCGGAGCCGGTCGGTTACGCCGTATGTCACTTGCGCGAAGCCCGCCTCGGAATGCTGCGGGACCGAGGTAAATTGTGTGGCCACCGGATTGATGCTGGATTTAGCATAGTATGTGCCGGTGCTGTCGAACAGATATGTTCCGATCTGCCAGGCGATACCCCCCTGATGCGTTGCCGTGTCGTTGCCGGTAAGCCGGATTTCCTCGCTGAAATCGTCGTTGACGTTGTTCTGGTTTACCAGGAAATACGGGCCGTTCGGCAATCTGCTGTACATAAGATGGTTGCCGACATAGCCGCTGATCGATGTCAGCGTGGCGAAACCCAGGTCGTAATCGACGTGTACCTGGTCGGAGTCGAGGAAGGTCGAGGTATGACCGGACTGGGGCGTCCTGAGCGCCACGCGGAAAGCCGAGCAGCTTGCCGGAAGAAACGTCGAGAAAGGCGTGGTGCCAGGACAAGGGAAGCCTTCGGCCGTGTTGCCGTGGCCGCCCAACTCGGTGATATCGGACTCGGCGTAGATGCGCAGGTTGTCGGTCGGCGTCCACTTTACGGCAATACGGCCGGTGTCGCTCTGATTGTCGTTGAAATAGTCGCCAAGATAGCCGTTGCGTCTGTCACGCTCATAGGCGCCACGGACAGCCAAAGTGTCGCTGAGCGGCACGTTCAGCACCGCCGTGACGTCGTTTTCGTCGTAGCTGCCGTAAGTCCCCTGCAACAGCCCGGAGATTCTGTCCGTACTCGGCTGGTTGGTAATGATATTGACGGCGCCGGCCGCTGCATTGCGGCCGTACAACGTCCCTTGAGGGCCGTCGAGAGACTCGACTCTCGCCACATCAAGGAAGGAAAACCCACCCGGTAAGGCGCGTGTAAAATACAAGCCGTTCACGCTGACCGACGTCGCCGGATCGGCGCGCGGATCAATAAAATTGGAGCCGATGCCGCGTATCGCCACCTGCAGGCTGTTGGCTACCGGCAGGACCTGCACGTCCGGCAAAACGCTGTTCAGATCGCGAAACTGGACGACATGTTGGGTTTGCAACTGTGTCGCTCCGACAACTGTCAGCGCTGCGGGTGTGCGCTGAGCTGTCGACGACCGCTTTTCCGCGGTGACAACCACTTCTTCGATCTTGCCCGATTTGGCGTCCGCTGGGTTACCGTCCCGCGTCGCAGCGGGCGTTGAGCCTGTTCGGGTTCCCGTCCGGGGAGCAGCTTGAAGGGGCGCCGACGGCTCAGATAAGGTTTGCTTCGAAGCTGGCTGCCCCATGGCGCCGCCCGAAACAACAGCGCCGAAGCCGATCAGCGCCGACGATAAAAGGAGCGACTTTTTCGACAGCGTTGCGCCGAACCGATGACCCATGACATCCCCCCGTATCTGGGACGACGAACGCGCCCCTTTGTGGCGGGAGCGGAACACACGATAATAAAGGTGTCAACACTTCCGCGATCAATGCCGCTGACCTGTGGCTCGACCGCACAGTTTTCGGCATGCAACCATTGTCGACCGCCTGGCGCGCTAGACAACCGCCCGTTACCGTTCGGCTTCACTGCCGGCGTGAATGGCTGTAAGTGTCTACTCGGCAAGTTGCGAGAGCCATGCTGCGTCGCAGCAATCGGGCTAGACGCGGCAGCAGGCGGCGCGGGAACGATCAGCCTGGCGTGCCACGACCTCGCAAGAGGCATTGGGGAAGTCAGCTTTGCACGCCGTGTCGTATAATCCCGCCCGACTTTGCGTTCGGCCGAGATCTGCTCGGCCTACCCGTAGCTGCTATACTGTTGACACTTACGCACCAGAGTGCGACGTGTTTGCCAACGGCGCCGCGTGGGACGCCTGATTGGGGATGGGGATTGATGTCGGTTACCAATAGCGTGCCGTGATAGGCGCTCGACCATCGTTTAGTATAGCCCGGATGTGAACCGACCGGCGTCACCTCCAGACAATGCTTGGCGATCTCAACAGTCACTCCGGCTATCTGCCGACTGTTGTGCAATCGGCCGCTGGCGGAGGGGCTTAGGCTTGCACAGACACCCTAAAGGACGTGGCGATGATCGGTAAGATTGCGCTTGAAGAGCATTTCGCATTGGACGAGACCGTGGGCGAGTCCTTGGCCTTCATGGCAGAGACGGTTTGGCCGGAGCTGCGGCATCGGCTGCTTGACATTCACGATACGCGGCTGAAGCAGATGGACGAGAACGGGATAGAGCTAATGCTGCTGTCCCTCAACGCGCCGGCTGTGCAGGCAGTGCCTCATCCAGCGAAAGCAACCGGCCTGTCGCAGCGGGCAAACGATTTCTTGGCCGAGCAGGTGGCGAAGCGGCCTGACCGTTTTCAGGCGTTGGCGGCTCTGCCGATGCAGGACCCGGACTTGGCCGGCCGCGAACTGGAGCGTTGCGTCAAGGAGCTTGGGTTCAAGGGCGCGCTGGTCAATGGATTTTCCGAGGTGGAAGGCGTGGACGGCCCCGTCTACTACGACCTTCCGCAATATCGGCCGTTTTGGGCGGCCGTCGACGCGCTCGGCGTGCCGTTCTATCTGCATCCGCGTAATCCTTTGCCGGCCGACACGCGTATCTACCAAGGTCACCCCTGGCTACTCGGCCCAACTTGGGCGTTTGCTCAAGAAACGGCTGTGCATGCTCTCCGCCTGATGGCGTCCGGGCTGTTCGACGTGCATCCCCGCTTGTCGATCGTCCTTGGGCATTTGGCCGAAGGGCTGCCCTATAGTATGTGGCGCATCGACAATCGGAATGCCTGGATGGGTGTGCCGCCGGCCTACCCTGCACAAAGGCGTTTTGCCGATTATTTCCGGTCGAACATCTACTTTACCACGTCGGGAAATTTTCGAACTCAGTCTTTGATCGACGCGATCCTAGAGGTCGGCGCAGATCGGGTTATGTTCTCTGTGGATTGGCCGTTCGAAAACATCGACCACGCCACCAAGTGGTTTGACTCCGCCAGCATCAGCGAAGCCGACCGGCAAAAGATCGGCCGGCACAATGCACAGAAATTGTTTAAACTGGGCTGACGCGAGTAATGCTGTCGTGCCGATCGCAATTTATGACGGGCGCTGCCGCCAAAGAGCGAAGCGCTTGCGATTGGGCTTTGCCGACCGCGGCGTCTTCCTGCACAGCGATAAACGCACCACAACAAAAAAGGAGGACCGTCCATGAGCGAGCGTAGGAGCAAGCATTGGATTGGCGGCGAGTGGCTGAGCACCGGCTCCGAACGTCAAAGCATAAATCCTGCGACGGGGGACGTGATCGGTGTATATCATGACGGTGGCGCGCCCGTTGCCCAGGCTGCGATTGACGCTGCAGCCTTGGCCTTTCGCCGCGGCACGTGGGCTACCGACCCGATGCAGCGTAGCGCCGCGCTCAGCCATCTCGCAGATGCCTACGCCGCCCGTCTGGACGACGTGGTCGATACACTTTGCCTGGAAAACGGCAAGCTGCGCTACGAGGCAAGCTTCGAGGCCAATTTCATCGTTCGTGGACTACGTTTCGCGGCCGGGCTTGCGGTGCAGACGTTCGGTCGCGTAACTGATCCCCGGCCTGGTTTGCAGTCGATGTCAATACGTCAACCCGTCGGTGTGGCCGGGCTGATCATCCCATGGAACTCGCCTGCCTATCTCTGCATACGCGCTTTGGCACCGGCCTTGGCGGCCGGATGCACCGCGGTCGTCAAGATGCCGGCCGAAGCCGCGCAAAGTGCCGCGCTGCTGAGCGAGATCATTGCTGGCATAAGTGAGATCCCGCACGGCGCCGTCAACGTGTTTACCGAGTCCGGCTCGGATGGCGCCCGCCTGCTTGTAGATTCGCCCCTGGTTCCGGTCATCAGCTTCACCGGCAGCACGGCGACAGGCCGCGCGATCGCACAGGCAGCGGCGGTGCATCTCAAGCGTGTCGGGCTGGAGCTTGGCGGCAAGACGCCGCACCTGGTATTCGATGATGCGGACCTAAACGCCGTGCTTCCGACTATCGAAAAGTCGTCAACCGTTTTTGCCGGGCAATTCTGCATGACGGGCAGCCGCATTTTGGTTCAGGCGGGGATCGCGGAAAAGTTCAAGGCAGGACTTGCGGCGCGGCTGGAGAAGGTTCGTCCTGGCCCGGCCGCCGATGCCAGCAGCGACATGGGTCCGCTGATCAGCAAGACCTCCGTTGCGCGCGTGGATGCTGCGGTCGAGGAGGCCATACGAGCGGGGGCCAAGCCCATTGTTCGCGGCGGTCCAACCACGATACCCGCGCTTGCCGGCGGTGCGTTCTATCATCCCACCTTGCTAGAGGTCACAAGTTCATCTCTGCCCATCGTGCAAAATGAGATTTTCGGTCCTGTGCAAACGCTTCAAGTGTTCCACGATGAGGACCAGGCTGTCACCCTGGCCAATGACAGCGCGTACGGGCTCAGCGCCTGCGTCTGGAGCCGTGACGTCGACCGGCCGCTGCGCGTTGCACGCCGCCTGGAGGCGGGGCTCGTTTCGATCAACAGTTGGGCAAACCTTGCCGTCGAATTCGAGGAGGGCGGATTCAAATCCAGCGGTCTGGGCCGTTTGGGCGGTCTGGCCGCGCTGGAAGACTTCCTCGAATACAAGCAGATCACTCAAAATTATGATGGCGGCCACTGAAAGAGGACGCCCGATATGTCAGCATCCTCATCGGCTTATGCGACGCAGGCGGCCGTCGTTCTGGAACCGAACGGCCGGTTCACAATGCGCGATGTGGAAGTCTCTGCGCCGCGCAGCGACGAGATCGTCGTGCGCATGGAGGCGAGCGGCATGTGCCACGCGGATCTTTCGGCGCGTTCGGGCAGTTTGCCTTTCCCGCTTCCCGGTGTGTTGGGCCATGAGGGCGTGGGCCACGTCGTCGCGGCGGGGGCAGGGGTGGCCGATCTTGCCATTGGCGACCGCGTTGTCATTAGCTTCACCTGGTGCGGCCATTGCAACGCCTGCTTGCGGGCCGCTCCTGCCTATTGTCGCGATTGGCCGCGGCTTAATCTGGTTGGAGGAAGTCGGGCGGATGGGTCGGCGACGCTGAGATGCGATGATGCAAGCTTGCACGGCCATTTCTTCGGACAGTCTTCGTTCGCTCGGCATGTCGTCACAGCGGCGCGCTCTGCGGTCAAAGTGCCCGAGGATATTCCCGCAGCGGTTCTGGCGCCGCTTGGATGCGGCGTGCAGACGGGCGTCGGCGCCGTAACGACGGTGCTGCGCCCGGCACCTGCCTCCCGTGTAGGTGTGTTCGGCGCAGGCGCGGTCGGCTTGTCGGCCATCATGGGTTTAGGTCTCACCGGCGCATCGCAGATCATCGCTATCGACATTCATCCGGCACGTTTGGCGCTAGCGCGCCAGCTCGGGGCCACCGATACGATCGATGCGGCAAGCGGAAACACAGCCGACGAGATCAGACATCTGACTGGCAGCGCCGGCCTGGACGGTGCAATCGAGACCAGCGGCAATCTTGGGGCGTTGCAAACAGCCATCACTCAACTCGCTGCGGCAGGGACGTGCGTTGTGATTGGTGTCCCGAACTTCGGGCAAACGGTGGCCGTGGATGTCGTTGACGTGGTGGCGCGGGGCCTTCGCATTGTCGGCACGAACCAGGGTAATTCGGTCCCGCGTGTCTTCATTCCCCAGCTCGTCGCACTTTATCGCAACGGACGCCTGCCGATCGACAAGCTTATTACCAGATTTGCTTTCGATGAAATAAATGAGGCGGCCGAGGCCTCCCTGAGTGGCGCGGCGATCAAGCCAGTCCTGCACATGGCTTGATCCACCCCGATAACGTAACGCGTGATGCGGCAAAGGATGCCATGAGATGAGTTCAGGTCCAAGCAGCGGCAGCACAGGACCACTTCCCAGCAGGCTGTTATGCGATGTTGCGGTTGTCGGCTACGGTCCAGTCGGCATGGTTATCTCGATTCTGCTGGCGCAGCGCGGGCTGTCCGTCATTGTGGTTGAGAAGTTCCGTGAGCGCTACAAGCTGCCACGTGCCGGCCACTTCGATAGCGAAACCCTGCGGACTTTTCAGCAGATGGGGATCGCCGAGGAGATCGAGTTGATCGCCCGGCCGATGCTGGAATGGGAACTGGTCACCGCGGACATGGAGGTGCTCGCAAAAATCAAGCTTGGCGAAGGCGGCGGCGGATGGAAGGACAGCTATTTGACCTACCAGCCGGAGTTCGAGGCGATTTTTGATGAGCGAGCCCAGCAGCTGGGCGTGCGCGTCTATATGGGCGTCAGCGCCGTCAGCATCGAGCAGAATGCAGACGGTGTTCGGCTTGGTCTGCGCGCTACTGACGGGCCGGACACACAAACTGTCCTGGAGTCACCGTTCTTGATCGGTGCGGACGGCGCCCGCAGCTTTGTCAGGGCCGCGATCGGTGTGCAGCGCCGCGATCTCGGCTTCAAGGCCAACGAGCAGCTTGTCATCGACTTTGAGCACAATGATCCAGACCGCGATCTGCCACAGCTCCCAGAGGTTTATCAGGTGCTTGACATCAATCGACCGCAGCTTGCCGGCCGGTGGAGCGGAAGTCGATGGTCACGTCTCGAGTTTCAGGCCGTTGAGGGCGAAAGCCGCGAATACCTCGAAAATGAGGACACGTGTTGGGCCATGCTCGCCAAATGGGGCATCTATCCCGGGGACGGCAAGATCGTCCGGCACAGCGTTTATACGTTCGAGAGCAATCTTGCGGAAAAATGGCGCGACAGGCGCGTATTCCTCATCGGGGACGCCGCGCATACCATGCCTCCCTTCATGGGGCAGGGATTATGCTCCGGCATACGAGACTCCCTGAACCTTGCGTGGAAAATTGCTGCGGTGCGTGCCGGCAACGCAGACGAAAGGCTGCTTGATACGTACGAGACCGAGCGCCTGCCACACGTTCTGGCCATCATCGACATGTCGATTGCAGTCGGAAACATGGTGCTGATGACGGACCCTGAGCAAGCCAAGCAGCGGGACGATATGTTGCGGAGCGGCAAGGTCCCGGAGGCTCCGACCTTCCCACGCATCGGTGAGGGTATTGTGCGTTCGCCCGACTCGCCGGCTGCTCACCCGACGGATGGTCGCCTGTCGCTGCAGGCTCGCGTCGCTTGCGGTCGCCGCGTCAACCGGCTCGACGAGTTCGTCGGGCGCGGGTGGCGTATTCTTTCGCGCCACCCGGTGCCAGACGGCCTGTTCAGCGATAAGCAACGCGAGCTGATCGCTCAGCTCGAAATCGAGCGTGCGCATATCTCACGAGGTGCCGGGGCGCAATACGCCGACATCGATGGTGAGTATGATCTCTGGTTCCGCCGGACGGGACGGAAAGCGTTTCTGGTTCGCCCTGACCATTACGTCTTCGGTTCTAGCCAGACGATAGAAGACTTACCCGCGCTGCTGGATGATCTCGGGGCAGCGCTGGCTCAGCACGGCTGGCATCGGGTAGCGCCTGACACAACACGGAGAGAGGACATGCTCGAACCCGTCCGCGTCAGGTGACTCGCCCAACAGATGGGCCGCATACGCGTTGCTGGACGACTCCCACCTTTCGACCATTCAACTGATGCTAGTATGATCAGTCGCTGTGCGCGGTCTTGCATCAACGCAGACGCAATCCCGCAGCCTGATACCTCGGGCATCCGGCAGGGTCACCGCCCGCCTTGTCACGAAACTTAGGACTGACGCATAGATGAACAGCGTTTCACAGCTCGCGGCGGCAATCGTTGCGGCGTATTTAGTGGTAAATCCCGCTCGTTCGGCCGACTTGCCGCTTCGCTTCCAGGTTCCGAACACGACTTCGCCCGAGGCGAGAAAGGAATTGGAGCTCACCTACAGGATACGCTCGCACCTTCCTCGTCCGACCCGGCCCACATCCTTGGCACAGTGGGACGCCCAGAGGGCGATTTACGAAAAGCGCTTTGTGCCACTCGGAACGAGCCTGGCAGACAGGCTTCATGTGACCGTTACGGATGACCAGATTGCCGGAGTTCCCGTGTTGAGGCTGCGGCCGATGCATCTTATATCAAGCGGCCGATTGCTGGTTTACTTGCACGGTGGTGGCTATACGGTGTTCTCCGCGCACTCGTCGCTGAGCAGTCCGTCCCTTGTCGCGGCTGCCACTGGCGACGAGGTTGTGTCGGTCGATTACACGCTTGCTCCCCGCGCGAACTGGCGCGGCATAACCGACCAGGTCGTCGCCGTGTGGCGGGCGCTGCTTGCAAGAGGTGTCGCGCCGCAGAACGTAGGTTTCTTCGGTGACTCCGCGGGCGGCAGCCTGGCGACCGGTGCAGTGCTGAAGATGCGGGACTTGGGATTGAGACTGCCGGGTGCACTCTACTTGATGTCGCCCTGGTCAGATATCACCGATACGGGCGATACCTACCAGACCTTGGCTGATGTGGATCCGATCCTCGACCCTGAGACGTCAAGCTGGAATGCTGAGGCCTATGCTGATCGGAAGGACCAGAAAAACAGCTATGTATCGCCCGTCTACGGGGATTTCACAAAGCCCTTTCCGCCGGTTCTGATACAGGGCGGCACGCGCGAGATGTTTCTCAGCAACGAAGTTCGCCTCTACCAAGCAATACGCGGTGGCGGGCACGAGGCTACGCTGGATCTATACGAAGGGATGCCGCATGTCTTCCAGGGGGTTGCCCCCAACTCGCCGGAAACGCGCACCGCCATCGCCAGAGCCGCCGCCTTTTTCAAGGACCATCTAAAGGCGGGTTGATCCCGGTCCGTTCAAGAGCGTGTGCTGTTCGCAGAACAACGCCTGGCAATCAAGCCGCGGAGTGCCCGTCAATCCAATACAGGTTCGACATCGCCACGTGCCGTTGGACCGGCTGAAACCATGGTGCTGTGGCCGGAGAACCTATACTCGCCCAGACGAGAGATCAGCCACGCCGCCAGCACGAGCGCGCCGCTGAACGCTGCCAGCGAAGCCATATAGTTGCCGGTCCTGTCGAAACTCAAACCCATCAGGAAAGGGCCCAATCCGGAGCCGATCGTGAAGGCGGCAAAGACGTAGCCGTAGACTTGGCCATAGCTTCGCAGACCGAAATAGCGTCCGATGAGAAAGCCGATGATGTCGACCTCCGCGCCAAGGCTGAGCCCAAAACACACAGCGGTACAAACCAGATAGGAAAATGTGCTGGTACCGCTCCAGAGGACTGAAACGCCAATCAGCGGCACCAGGAAGGTGGCAGCGGCAACGTAGGGTGCGAAAAGGCGGTCTAACAGATAACCCGACAGCAGCCGCCCGAGGATGGTCGCCAAGCCCATCGCCGCGAGCAATCGGGCGGCGGCGCCGGCTGGCACACCCCTGTCGATAGCGAGAGCTTGCAAATGGGCGACAATGCCGTTGATCGTCATCACTACCAAAAACGTTGCCGTCGCGATCAGCCAAAACTCTTTGCCGCGAACCACGTATGATACGGCTTCACCAGCTTGCACCTTGGTCGTGGCGGCACCGGCTACGATGCGCGTGGTTTCCGGATCTTTGACCAGGAACAAGACAGCGGGGAAGGCAATCAACCAGCTCGCAGCACCCAAAAGCGCGTAGGCATGGCGCCAGCCAAACACCGTCAGGAGTGCGCGCGCAGCTAGCGGTGCAGCCGCGATCCCTATCCCGATCCCAGCCATCGCGATGCCAAGGGCCAGCCCGCGGCGCTCCTCAAAACATGCCGAAATTGCCTTGGCAAATGGCAAAGGTGCCTGCCCACACGAAAGTAGGCCGGCCGCGGCATACATGGCACCGAACACCACGATGTTCTGCGGCGTCTGCGAGAGCAGCGCGAAGCTGCCGGCAAACAGCGTGATCGAAATCAACGTGATGCGTTGAATGCCCCACCGATCAATCAGGCTGCCGAGTAGCGGGGTGGCCAAACCACCCAGGATCAGGCCCGCCGTGAGGCCGAGCGACATCGCGCCCCTCGGCCACCCAAACTCCTGGGACACCGGCTGCAAAAATACTCCAAAGGTGAAGAGAAGGATCGGGCCATTGCTGACAGTCAGGGCTATCGTCGACCCGATGACGACACGCCAGCCAGACGGCAAAATTCTCATGCGGCTTTAGATGCAGTGACACCGCGTTTCAGGGCGTGATCGAGCCGCCCCAGTAAGCGACCGAGTTCGCCAACGTCGCTCGCGGTGCCGTAAACATACCAATCCGGTCGCATGATGGCCGCGCTGCACGCATTTTCGGAGAACCAGGCGGAATAGGTGCCGTGCACATCAGCCAGCAGGTGTGCCGTTTGCCGCGAGCCGATAACCGCGACGCTGCCGCCCATCGCCTGCCACATTTTCCGCTCGCGGTCAGTAAGCTGCTCGACCAAAGTCGGGTCGCAGACAACAAGTCGCCAGCCCGGTTGCACGGCGTCATCAAAACGCATCATCCGATCGCCAGACCTTATGGTCGCCTGCGGAAAAACGCTGCCGTTATTAACGACTAACCCGTCCTGCAGCCCGGGCAAGCGCAGCTTCGCGGGCGCCTGATTGGCCCGGCGTTGTGCTAACAGCCGCTCGTCGCGCGCTCGCGCGGCGTCGGGGTCGCGCAAAGTCTGTATCCGGCCGAGTTCGATGGCCTTCTCGGTGATGAAGCGGACATGGGGCTCGCGCTCCGCCTGGTAGGTGTCCAGCAACGCTTCTGTCGCCAGCCCACGCAGCACCATGTCGAACTTCCAGGCGAGATTATGGCTGTCGCGGATGCCGGAACACATCCCCTGACCTAGGAAGGGCGGCATTTCGTGCGCGGCATCGCCCGCCAGGAACACCCGACTCTGCTGCCATGTTTTCATGATGCGTGAGCGGAACACGTAATTGACCGCGCGGATCAGATCGGCATCATCCTCTTGAAGGTATTGGCGCACGCGTGGCCATACATGTGCCGGCTCGGTCGCCCTCTCCACAGGCTCGTCCGGCTTTAGCATAAAGGAGAATCGCTGGTGTTCGGGCCCGATTGGCACGACCGACGTGGGCTGGCCCGGGTCACAAACTTGGCGGAACGCCGGCAAGCCCTGAACCGGACGGCGAATGTGGAAATCGCACACCAGCCAGTTCTCCTCGAACTGGTAGTCGAACGCCGTCGTGCCCACAACACGGCGAACGAAACCGCTTCCGCCGTCGGCGCCCACGGCGAAACGTGCCCGAACATGCGTTTGCCGGCCGTAAGCGTCCGTGCCGCGCACGACGACGCCCGAGTCATCCTGCTCGATCGCTCCAACCGTGAAGCCCTGGCGAATGTCCACCGTGGGCAAAGCCTTGTCATGACCGTCAAGAACGGCCTCCACATGGGGCTGGAACATCATGTACAGGGCGGCCCATCCGCCAGTGGCGACGGCGTCGTATTGGAGCTGCACAAGCGTTTCGCCTTCGGCGTTGACCCAGTCGTAGGTGTCCTGGGCGACGGCGCCAGCGCCCATCGCGTCAGCCAGCCCGAGCTTTTGGAAAACGCGCATGATCTCATCATCGAAGCAGGCCGCACGCGGCAGGTTATAGAGGCCGGCGTAACGTTCGAGCACAACAACCCTGTGGCCGCGCTGTCCAAGAAGTCCGGCCAGAACCATGCCTGTTGGACCATAACCGATTATAGCGACGTCAAACTCACTCATCGGACGCTCCATCGATGCGCGGCATGGTTGCTCGTTTCTGGTTGTGCGCCGCTCGCCTGCCTAACTCATCCACCAATCTGCGTGAACGTGTTCCTTGTGCCGGTGTAGCCAAAGAAGCCAGGCTTGACAGTGCGGCCGGCGCCGATGCTTGTCTGCCGTCAGGACTGTATCGGCAAACAGTCACATAGCTTTGGAAGTACCGTCAAGTGTCTGCACTTGGAGGCGAGCTGCGCCTGTTTGACCGCGGGCGCCAAATGAGCGCTAGCCGACATAGCCGACGTAAGACTGATCTTGGCTGAAACACCGTTTGTCACTCGGGCAGGCGGCCCCGTCCGGTCAGTCCTCAAGTGTTGACAGTCCTGTCGGGAGCTATAAGCTGAACCGAAACGGCGCGACATGACGCCGCGATCCTCGAGGGAGGTGTCGAGCGTGCCGGAAACCTCTGAACTCTGGCTTATGCATTTGCCGCGGCGGTCTGCGTTCAGACCCCGCTGTTGCTTCATCCGCGACTGTCAAAGGTGCTCCGCGTTCAGTCAACACGACCGAGGTTTGGGTTCGCCCGGCTCGTCGGCGCGTCGTGTCCCAAGTGACGCCTGTGGCGATCGATAATCCCTTGGAATCTGTGGTGTCGTGCGGCGATGACGTGAACGACGTCCCCGCCGCGCCCATTCGAGATGCGGGTAGAGGATTGTTCGTCCGGGTCGCCGTCCTGTGCTCGGCGGTCGCATTCCTTGACGGTTTCGACAGCACCTCGATCAGCGTTGCAGCACCTCTCATCGCGCGGCAATTCCATCTCGCCCCGTCGCAGCTCGGTGTCGTGTTCTCATCGGCCGTGCTGGGCGCAACGTTCGGGGCGTTCAGCTTCGGGCGCCTTGCTGATCGTTTCGGTCGAACACGCATGCTCATCGCCGCGACACTCGTGTTCGGATTGTTCACGTTATCCGTCGCGTTTGCCACCTCCTTCCCGGGCCTGCTCGTTTGTCGGTTTCTCGCCGGCATCGGTCTTGGTGGCGCGACACCCTGTTTCATCGCGTTGGCTACCGAGTTTGCGCCGGTCGAACATCGCCAGCGTGTGGCAACGTTCATCTGGACGGCGTTCCCGCTTGGCACAGTGATCGGCACGTTTCTCAGCGCGTTCCTCGTTTCCGTCTCCGGCTGGCATTCGATCTTCGTGGTGGGCGGTGTCGTTCCTCTGGCACTGGTCGTGGCACTCACCCTATGGCTGCCGGAATCGCGCCTCTATCTGCAGACGAGAGACCTGGACCACCTTCGAGACTCCACGCGCACCGGTGTGCGAACGTTGCTGACTGCCGGCCGAGCCGTACACACGCTCCTTCTGTGGTTTGCATTCTGGACGTCGTTCGGGACCGTGCTGGCCGTGTTCGCCTTTGCACCGACAATCATGCACAATCATGGCATTCCGGTCTCGCGTGCCGGCGTGGCCCTGGGCCTCAGCGGTATCGGATCGCTGATCGGGTCGGCTGTGGCCGGTGTGCTGATCGAGACGATCGGCCCCAAGATCGTCCTGATGGTGGCGCTTGTGGTGGGTGGTCTGGCGGCGGCTTTCCTGGGTTACGCGCCGGGATCCCTCGTTGTGACAGCAACGATCCTTGCAACCTTCGGCTTGCTGGTGTCAGGCATTGGCGGAGCGGGGCTGCTGGCCTTCGCCGCCGTGATCTACCCCACTTCGACGAGATCCACGGGCGTCGGCGCTGCTATGGGTTTGGGGCGGCTCGGCCAGGTGAGCATGCCGCTGGCCGTTAGCCTGATGGTGGCAACCGGGTTGACGTATGGCGAGGCGTTCGTGGCGCTCGGCTGCCTGGTAGCCTTCGGAGGTGTGGCGATCCTTTTGCTTCTCTGGCGGGAAAACAAGCAAGGTCTGGCGGAGTCGCGCCGGCATCTGTCGGCCGCGTGAGCAGAGAGTGACCGTACGCTGCCGCCCGCGATGAACCAGCCCGCATCCACAATTGCGGAACTTCCAATACCGGGGAGGAGGTTTCTCCCGTTCCGGTATGGCAATGTGGAGGCAGTGGCGCTCAGCGATGGCGGCATTCCCGTACCGGCCCCGCTCGGAACACCTGGGTTTGTGCTGCGGCAACTGTCCTGCCTGCTGATCCGTTTGCCAGGGGCGAGAAACTGGGTCCTGATGGATGCGGGCTTCGGACCCGTCGCGCGCGTCATGGGTCAAGCGTTGCCGACGGGCGGCTTTCTCCTTGGGTCATTGGCCGCGGCCGGCGTGGATCGCGCGGAGATCAGCATCGTACTCGTGTCCCACATTCATCCGGATCATGTCGATGGTTTGTTCGACGATGACGGAACACCAACTTTTCCCAACGCCGTCTATCGCGTGGCCGAGGAGGAACTGGCGTTTTGGAGCCAGAACGGACTTGATCTGGGAGACTCACCTCTGCCGCCGCCCCGAAAAGCAGAAATGCTTGCGGCGGCTGCGCGCTTGCTTCGCCTTGCGAATGGCTCAATGCAGACTTTTCGCGGCGGTGAGGAGGCCGTTCCTGGCATCGGCACAATTCGGCTTCCCGGTCACACCCCGGGCCAAGTTGGCTTCGTGATGACGAGCGGCGACACGCGGTTGGCGTATGTTGCCGACGCAATCACTACACCAGACATATCGGTGCTTCACCCCCGGCGCCGTCATCCGCTGGATATCGATCCCGAACGGGCTGTCACAACACGTTTGTCGCTTCTCGGCATGCTGGCCGAGCCCGGCTGGCAATCTTTCACCCCGCACTTTCCATGGCCTGGCATCGGCATCGTTCGGCATTCCGATACAGGCTATACGTGGACACCAGGGGCGTAATGGGCAGCAGCGAAGGTTGCAAGGACAGATGACAGCCAAAGACGCAGCACACATCGCGATGGACCAGGTCGCAGTGGCAGACCTGATCTTGCGGGAGCGGCTCGCTCGCGACAATGCTTTGTGGTCTGAGATGGGAGGCTACTACCATCCCGACTCGACGGTGGATGTATCCTGGTTCAGAGGCAGCGGCGCCGAGTTCGTGGCGCAATCTCAGGCCCAGGCGAACAAGCGCGCCACAAGCAGCAACGCAATCAACTTCCACGTCATGTCACCGCCGGTGGTGACGGTTCGCAACACTCGGGCCATCGCGGAATCGCCTTGTTCACTGCGCAGCTTCATGTCTCTGGGCGGGGTCGATGTCAGCCGAGACAGCTTCGTGAAACTGCTTTGGCGAGCCAAGCCTTTTGAGGGCCGCTGGCTGATCGCCGGGTTGCGCTGCATCTATGTGCGCGACCTGCTTTACGCCTGTCAGCCGGGCCAGGTGCCCAGACTGGATGAGGCAAGGCTGAGCACATACCGCCTGTCCTATCGCTACACTGCCTACATGCTGACGGAACTCGGTATGTCACCGCGCGACGACCTTCCCGGAGATGACCGTCCCGAAACGGTTCTGACGGTGAGAGAGGCCGAGCGGCAATGGCTGGAGGCGGACAGCTAGCAATCGCTCTGAGCTTCATGGGCTGGAGAAGTGCTCTGGCTGATGAACCTGGAATTCACAGCGCGACGAAATTCGCCAGGGAGATACGCATCTATGAGCGATGCCGATGAAATTACCCAGCTTGTCTTGCACGAGCGGCAAGGGCGGGACCGCGGCTGGTGGGAGCAGATGGCCAACTGCTTTCATCCCGACTCACAGGTCAATCTCAGTTGGTTCAGCGGCACCGGATCTGACTTCGCCGCGCGTTCACGCGTGATGAGCGAGAGCGGCCTGTGGCCGCTACACCGATTGTCGCCGCCAGCGATCCACGTCAACAAGACTCGCGCCTTTGTGGAGCTGCCGGTGGCCGTCGAAGTACGTTTCCCGTTGGGCGGCGTGGAGGCGGAACTGATCTCCTACTCACGGTTGCTCTACACCGTCGAGCAGCGCGACACTTGGAAAATCAGGAGCCTAACAGCGGTGTACGAGCGGGACACATTGACGCCGGCGGTGCCGGGCACCACGCTTGACATCGATCCTGATCGACTCAGCGGGTTCAGGCCGTCTTATCGTTGCCTGAGCTACCATATCAGCCTCCGCGGTCTGCAGCCGCCCATCGATCTTTACGGCGACGATCAGCCAGACAGGGCAAAACGCCTGTATGATGAAGTTCTAAGCTGGCTACACGGCTGACGTAGCAAAACACGCACCCTCGGCCGCGATCGCATCCCATCGGCGAGCACGGCCGTGTTGACGTATTTTTGTCCCATGGATAAACGCGGCGGACAGGGGCAGGTTTGAACCTGTTGCCGCTGTGGTTGCACGCGTCTGCAGGGCTGTATAGTTTGTGCGGCGCACAATGGATGCAGCGACCGGATGACGGAGCTTGTCGGAGAGATCCCAATCGAACATTCCTATGGACATGCGATGCGCACCTGTGTTCGCTCGGCTTGGCCACACAATTCGGTCGGCCGGGCACAGGGGGATAGAACGCCGGCATGGATGTAGGCGAGACCCGAAGACGCCCTGGGAATACAGCGTCGCTCATCTATGAGGAGCTGCGGCTGAAGATACAAACCGGGCAGCTCGCGCCAGGCACGCCGTTATCACAACTGGTCATCGCCAAGGCGAGCGGCACAAGCCGCGGGCCGGTGCGTGAGGCCTTCCGTCGGTTGCAGCAGGACCAGCTCGTGATCGGCAACGCCAACCACCGTTTCTACGTGGCGCCGTTTGACCTCTCGGACCTGGAGTCGGTGCTCAGCCTGCATCTTGCCACGGTCAGTTTCGCGATACGCGTCGGAGTGCCTTTTCTGACCAGCCGCGAAGGGCGCGATCTACAGCGCCACGTTGACCGTATGGAAAAGGCTCTGGCCATCGACGACGGCTCCGGATGGGAGGCGGCCTATCGCGACTTCATATCGGCGGTGACGGCGCATGCCGGGGAACGCGTGACGTCTCTCTCGCTCCAGCTTCATGACGACATTCAGCGTTACCGTGCCAATCTGCCACACAAAATTCCACAAGCCTGGTACACCGGCGGTCGCGAGTTCCGGCAGATCGCAAATGCCGCAGCCGCGCGTGACGGTATTCAGGCGGCCACGCTTTATGCCGACTATATGGGCCGCCTATCTTCCCTTGTCCTCGCCAGCGCGTCGCCCGCGTACGATGCCTCTCGACTACGCGGTTACATCGCAGCTCTGCTGCCTTCCAAGTTGAAATAATCTCCGGTCACCAAATGCACCGTAACGCGGAAGAAGCTGAATAGCGCTGCCGATCTACACTTGTGCGGCAGTCGTCGTCCGCTCGCTGTCCAGCATTCTCATAAGGTGCTCGTCATAACGGGTGCCAGCCACTCGGTCGGGCGGAATGGCGTGCGCGATACGTGTCAGATCATCCGGCGACAGCTCGATGTTTAACGCGCCGAGCAGATCGGTCAGTTGCGCGCGTTTGCGCGTTCCAACCACTGGTATGATGTCATCACCCTGAGCCGCGACCCAAGCCAGAGCGAGCTGCGTTGTCGTGACCCTTTTTTCGTCGGCAATCGCGGCCAGTGCCGAAACGAGCTTCTGGTTCTGCTCGAAATTGCCAGCCCTGAACCACGGAAGATGGCCGCGGTTGTCGCCCTTGGCTGCGGGTCTGGCCTGGCCGCTCAGCAATCCGTGGGCGAGCACGCCGTACGCGGTCACGGAAATGCCGAGCTCCCTCAACAGCGGGAAGATCTCTCGCTCTGGCGAGCGACTCATCAGCGAGTACTCGATCTGCAAGTCGCATATCGGATGGACGGCATGCGCGCGGCGGATCGTGGCCGGACCCATCTCGGACAACCCGATCTGACGGACATACCCAGCTTTGATCAGATCGGCGACGGCCCCGATCGTATCCTCAATCGGAACGTGGGGATCCAGCCGCGCGGGCCGGTAGACATCCACGTAATCCACCCCAAGCCTGACCAGCGAATACGTCAGAAAGTTCTTCACCGCGGCGGGGCGTGAGTCGAGGCCCACGAACATCCCGTTCGGGGAGCGAAGCGCACCGAACTTTACCGACAACAATACTTTGTCACGCCGGTCTTGAATGGCCTTGCCAATCAGCAATTCGTTGTGGCCACCGCCGTAGAAATCGGCTGTATCGATAAGGCTGACGCCCTGCTCGATGGCCGCTTGAATCGTGGCAATGCTTTCGGCGTCATCCACCACTTGCCCGATCGTGCCGGACATCCCAGCACAGCCCAGTGCGATCGGAGAAACCGAAGCTCCATTCGAGCCTAGTTTTTTGTGCTTGGTCACACTGAGACCCTCAAGGGAGCTTATCGATCCGATCCCCTAGCTTCTGACCATGAAATCGTCAAGGATCAAAGGCTTGGCTGCATGAAACAAACGACGCAACCCGCAACTCGAAACACGAGAATAATGGTCCCGCGAAGCGCGACCACTGTCTCTACGCCTCGCAGACGTTTAGACGAGTGTGTTGCTCACACAGCCGCCGTCTGGGATCGCGGCCGCGGGGGCTGGGGTCAGCGAGCGGCCGAGCCCATCACGGCTGGAGCGTGTCGTGTCGCTCCGCGGGGCCATACGCCAGCACTAAAACGCGACGTCCTGCCCCGGAAATACGCTGTGTATGTCCGGGGCAGGACGTCAGGCCCGAATAGTCGTGTTACGGCACAATGCTGAACAAGGTCCCGACACCGTCGCCTCCGAGGGAGGTGGTGCCGTAAAGCGTGCCGTCCTTGCCCACGACGACGCCCGCCAAAGGATATTGCCCGTCTGTCGACTGGAAATCGTGCAGCACGCCAAATGTGCCGGTGCGAAGATCCATCGTGAAAACCGTACCGAAGCCGTAGGCGCCGCCGCCATAGGCAGTGCCGTAGAGGATACCGTCATGCGTGATGGCGGGTCGGGCCTGCGGCGCTTCTCCATCAGCGGTGCCGGTGAAGGAGTGGATGACCGCGAACGTTTTAGCCGCAATGTCATACGTCCAGAGCGTTCCGCGATTACGTGCGCCGCCCTTGAACGTGGTGCCGTATAGGGAGTTTCCGAACAGCGCCACGCCGGCGAAAGGAAACTCACCGGTACTCTTGTCGGTGAACTCGTGCAGGATGGTGAATCTGCCGGTTGTCGTATTGAAGGAGTAGATCGTACCGGTCGGTTTGCCAGCAAATGCCTCGGTCACTCCGTAAATAACGCCGGACGAGTCGACCGCCACGTCACCGATCGGGCCATCGGGACCCGTTCCCAATCCGTTGAAGGCGTGCAGCGTCTTGAATGGGGGAGAGTAAGACGGCTGTGTAGGTGGTGAGATTGCGAAGAGCGTGCCGCCTTTCTGAGCGCCGGCCGCAAGGTCCACGCCATACAGCGCGTCATCGTACAACGTCAGGCCGCCATAAGGATTTGCCCCGTCTCTCTTGCCCTCGAACCCGTGCAGCGTTTCTAGAACGGAAGATGAAAGGTCGAGTCTATATACCGTACCCGCGTTGCTTGGTCCGCCGAAACCGGTCGTCCCATACAGATATTTGCCCCGTAGAACCAGCGATCCCTGCGGAATGCTGCCGTCTGTATTTGAAAAATTGTAGACAAAAGTCACGGCCTGGCTGGCGGGTGAGTAGCGGAAGACTGTACCAAACTGATTACCTATGGACGTCGTTCCAATCACATCATTGGAAGGATCGATGACGAGATCCCCGGTCGGAAAAAAACCAGGATCGGTAAAGGTGAACGCATGCAGCACCGTAAACGTAGCCGCCTCGGCCGAGGGACAGCCAGATAGTAGCGTGGCGCTGGCTGCAACCACTGCGCTCATATACAAGAAAGTCTTCACTCGATGCTCCCTCATACCCGATATCAGGTGTAGTACGCTATATCTCGCTCATGTCTGTCAAGGAGAACATACCTTTGACCTGCTCCCAAGCCACTCGCCATCGATGACTGCGCCGGACGCGGC
The DNA here is from genome assembly GCA_964252425.1 of uncultured Acetobacteraceae bacterium. GTDB lineage: Bacteria > Pseudomonadota > Alphaproteobacteria > Acetobacterales > Acetobacteraceae > BOG-908. Next base: position 11,156 of record CAXUNK010000007.1, on the reverse strand, counting down.
AACTTCCTGGCAGCCTGGTTCGACCGGCTGCTTGCGCGGTCGCCCGGCACAATCAAAACGACGCTTTAGGGAGCAGAGCGGCGCCGCTCGACCGGCGTGGCTCAAATACGCCGCAAGGCGCTCAACATAGGCTCAAAACTGAAACTCGGTGCCGCCCGATCTGAACCTGAGAGACGCGAGTCGAGACGTCGTGAAACGCCGACTGGAATCAATTTATACTAATTCGTGATCTCGATCCGCTTTTGATCTTTGTCGTAGTCGAGCGTGGCCAGCTTCGCCCCCGCATCAAAGATTGGCACGCTGACCTGCGGCTCGACCAGCCAGGAAGCCGTCCCCGCCCGAACAGCTTCGTCAGATTGCCGCTGGCCGTGCCGCCGCGTGTGGTGAGCGTGACGGACGGGAACGTTGCCACTGCTTCGTCGGCAGCAGCCACGGCATCGTCATAATCCTCCCGGCTCACGGCCCGGGCGGCCGCGAGCGGCTTGTTGCGCGCGCTCTTGGCCTGTGTGCTGTCACCAGCGCCGCCCGGTCATAGGCCAGGGTCGCATCAGCATTGTCAGCTTGCGGGATCAGGCCGGTTCGGGCGATCGCTGCCGTCAAATGGTCAAGCGTTGCCTCGAACGGGTGAGCCGACAGGCTCTCGTGAATGTCTATGTCGCGCTATTACGTGCCCTCCTCGATGTCGATCGAGAGCTTGTTGCGCGAGTGGGCCCCGGCCTGATACCCGGAGGCACTACGACACACCATACGGGTGGAGTCCGTCAGCTTGACGATCCACCCTCGTCCATTGTTGTCGTCTGTGGTATCGATAATATGTGCTGCCGTCCTCATCGATGGCGAACAGATGTATCCAGCGGTTATCTGCAAGGTCGCGCACCATCTCATTTTCAGCGATGACCGTGTTGATCGCGTGCAGGGGCGCTTCGATGAAGACGTTCAGGCGAAGCGGTTCGTGTACAAAACGGTCGCCGTCATGCACGGATTGCCATGGCAGACCGACTTTCAGATCGCCCGCATTTCCTTCCAGCACACCGATCGTTCCTGTCACGTTGTGCAACACCTTGTTGCCACACCCGAACACACCGTTGTTCACCACCGAGCCGTAATACTGAAGATTGATCCAGCTTGCGACGATCATCGGCGCCGTCATGATCAAGCGCAGCACGCCAAATCCCGTGTCGCTGCGCCAATCGTAATCGTGCAGGAAGGCCCGCCCTTCCAGATCCACGCCGCGTGTGCGTGCGCGGGGTGCTGCGATGAACGCGGCGTTCCTAGCCAGTCCCCATTCGGGACGTACCTGCGCCCAGTCACGGCTGCGCGCCAGCACCCGCCGCTCCGAATCCGCTCCTTGCTCGATGCCGAGCAAGGCGCAACGCTCCAGCCGTGCCAGGCTGCTCGCGCGGATCAGCGCCTTGCGGAGCGCCGCCAGATCCTCGGCGTGGGTGGCGGGAACCACATCCGCATCGAACAGCCGGATCTCGTCTGTCGTCGTGTCGTGCAGGCAACCTATGAACCACGTGTCGCCCGGGATGGATATGCCGCGTTCGACCAAGCCTGAACGCACCACGCCATCGTTCAGGATGGCCGCCGCCGTGCGCGCATTGGCCTCGCCGGTGTTGCCGCCGCATGCGCCGCAATCGAGCCCGGAGGCGTGCGGGTTGTTCACCGTCGTACTGCCGTGGCCCACAAGCATGATCAGACGAGCGAAACGCGTCGTCATGGACATGCCGCGCAACACCGCCTCGGCCATGGCCACGCGCTGCTCCGGATCGAAGCCTGTCCGCCGGCCGCCGACAATGCGTGGCGCGATCTCCGGTCCCAGGCGCCGTATCGAGTTGCGATCAAGGCCGTCGGTGTTCGGGTCTTTGACTGTGCGGGTAAGAGCGAGGCTGTCGCTGAGGATCTTGCTGGCGAAGAAGAGTCCGGTCGCCTCGACATAGACAAAGGACGTGACGGCGGAGAGCTTGAAGGCTTTCCAGACCTTGCCGACGCGGCGGCGAAGCAGTCGAAGGCCTAGAATCTCGGCGTTCTCCTCCTCGGAGGCCGCGATCACGCTTTCGCATACGGTGAACGCGGGGGTGAGCAGCACGGGGCAATGCGCGCGGCCCTTGACGTGTCCGATCGGCACATACTCGATGGGGAAGCCGAAAAACCCGGCGAACCCGACCGTCTCCGCATCCGCTCGCGCGGCTTCGAGCGCCCGACGATAGATTTCGGAGCGTACGTCGATGCAGAAAGCCGCTTGCAAGGCCGGCCGCGCCGGCGTTCCTGACTGCGTCCGATGTGCCAGCAGCCGTTCCAGCAGCCGGCGCTGGTATGACAGCTCGAAGGCTTCCTGCAGCAGCAGATCGGTTCGCAGGTCCGGGTCGTCGCCCAGTTGCTCATCCAACGGCTGCATCGCCGCGTCCGCCATCGCCTGCCGCCAGGCTGCCTTGAACGCGCTATCGGTGCGTTGCAGGAACAGCGCATACCCCCACACCACGCGAATAGCGAGCAACTGGACGAGAGTGTCGTCGTCCTGGCCTGCAAGTTCGGCGTTCCAGCCGATATAGCGCGCGTAGGCCGACCAGCCGCCGATGTCGAGAAGCGCCTGATGGAGGTAGTCCTCCATCGCACGCGCCGGCACGCCGATCAGGTCGATGACCTCGCCGATCGCACGTATCGGCTCGTCGGGCATGCGGCCGACGAGCGCGCGAAATCCCTTGATGCCCCTGACCTCCGGATTGAGGTCGTAGCGCATCGCGCACCGCCACGCGGCATATGGCCGAAGCGAGCCAGCGGGCAAGCGCCACACCGACTGCCCCTCGTCGAAATACGCCGCGCACCACTTCGATATCTCGTTGACCATGAACGCGGTGCGCGATCGCAGCCTGTCGCCGGCGGCCAGTGAGTCGAGAACATCCGCAATCGTGGCGACGACGGCTGGGTGTTTCGCCTTTTCCATCGGATCGCGTTGCAGGGCCAATTTGACCGCGGCGACTGTCTCCGGTGCCTTCCACTCGTCCGGAGCCGAGGCGAGAGCCGCCTCGATGTCCTGATCGCCGATCGCTCCGTTTCGGACGAGGTCGCGATAGTATTGCCGCGGCATCAGCATGTCGATGCGCGCGACACGGTGCAGCGTGGCGCAGGTGGCGTGAAAACTCTGGCCTGAAAATCCAAGGAACGGGTTGACCGCGACGAAGTTCTTCAGCGGCCAAAGCGGTGCGATCCGCTGGCATGCGCCCGAGATGGCCGATATAAGCTGGGCATCGCGATCGGGCGACGGCACAGTCGAAACAGAGTGGGGAAGGTCGAGCGCGCTGCTCACGAAACGGCCCGAGCCAACGGCCGACTCGGCCAGAATTGGATGACCAGCCGGTTTGCGAGCGTGTTGACGTAGAGTCCGTTGGCGACGTGGGCGTAGAGCGCCTGCCATTTCGGTTCGCCCGCCCGTCGCGGTATGATGCCTTGCAGGAACACGATCGTCGCAAACGACAGTACGACGAGTGTGACGGTCGCCACACCCATGGGACCGCGCACAGCCTGCGTCGAGGGCAGCGTGCCCGCCATCAACACCTCAGCCCCGCGCTGCAGACCGAAATACAGGCCGGCGGCAACACCACACAGCATGAGCGCGCGGCCGACGACATAGGAGTTCGGCCGCTCATCGATAGAACTCGCGACCATGTGAATAAGGCTCATGACCAGAACCGACCCGAGCGCGAAGACGCCCGGCTTCTCGGTCAAGGTGGCGCCGAACACGCTGCTGATTGCAAACGTGACCAGCAACACGCTGCCGATGGCGATGATGAGGCGTGCGGGATGCGGCCTTCCGGCGTTGCTCGGCGTCCACGAGCCACGCGCGATGTCGATCACGCTGCCGGAAGACAGGAAGGCATGTGCCTTGTAGAGCGAGTGCGCAAGGATGTGCAGCAGCGCGGCAGAAAACGCGCCGAGGCCGCATTCCAGCATCATGAAACCCATCTGCGCGATGGTCGAATAGGCGAGCGACACCTTCACCGATGTCTGCGTCAGCATCACCATGGACCCGAAAAGCGCGGTAAATCCGCCCAGTATGGCAAGCGTGTTCAACGCGGGCAGCGAGAGCGAGATAACGTCCGAAAACCGCAGGATGAGGAACCCGCCCGCGTTGACGATGCCGGCGTGCAGCAAGGCCGAGACGGGTGTCGGCGTCTCCATCACCTCGATCAGCCAGCCATGCAGGGGGAATTGTGCGGATTTGAGCATGGCGGTAGCGACCAGAAGCAAGGCGATCGCGTGCGTGCTGCCCGATGCGCCGCCGTGATCATGCAACGACCGCGTCGCGGTGAAGATATCGGAGTATTCAAGGCTGCCGGCGATGCGATAGAGCAGAACGAGGGCGATCAGAAGGCAGAGATCGCCCGTTCGGCTTGCCAAGAACTCCTTGCGGGCAGCGAGCTGTGCTGCGGGCCGCTCCGGATAGAACACCAAAAGCCGATGCAACCCAAGACTGGTCGCAATCCAGGCAAGCGCGAACACGAAGAGATTGCCGGACAGGATCGACATCAACACGGCCGACAGGGTCAGGCACAGCATCCCGGTGAATCTGATATGGCCCGGCTCGCCCGCCAAATAATTCCTGCTATAGGCAACGACGATCACCCCGATGAACGACACGAGCAGAAACATCGCGGCCGTCAGCCGGTCCACGTACAGGCTGACCCCGATGCCGCGGAACCCCACAACGGGCGTGTGCTGCATGCCGCCCACACCGACGAAAATGGCGGTCGCGACCGCCACGCAGAGCGGAATGATCGCCGTGACGATGGCTGCGCGGCTGACGATATCCGCCGGGGGCAGGCGCCTGGTAAATGTCATTGCGCCGAGACTTGCCAGGCAGATCGGCCCGACCGCGGTCAGCCAGAGAAGTGCGGACTGCAATCATACCTCCCATGCAAAGCTGCGTGCCAAAACCCCAAGCGGCGAGTCGGGCTGACACAGTCAGCACGAACCCTCTCTACTGCGTATCGCCTGCGCGTGGCACGTCTCCGCCGTTCACGCTCGCATGTCCGCAAGCTGCGCGGCTGGTCTGTGCTCAAGTCTTGCCGCGCACGCCAGCACCAGGCCGACGGCGCCGGCGTCCTGCACCTGGCGCGAATGGGCCTGGGTGAGCCCGCCCTGCGCATAGATGGGGATCGGCGAGGCAGACACGCAGCGTCGCAGACCGTCCCAGCCGATCGGCGTCTGCCAGGGCCGGCCGGAATCCGGCAGAACGGAGGACAGCACAGCGAAATCCGCGCCGAGCGAGACGGCGCGGATCAGGTCGGCTTCACCGTGACACGTGGCCGCCCATAGCCGTGTCGCCGGCCGAGCCGTCAGTTGACGCAGGTCGCGCGCGGTGGAGTGCACGCCCGCCAGGCCGGCGCGGCGGGCATCCGTGACCGAGGGCACGAAGACGGAGGCCAGTGGATATGCGGCCGCAAGCTGGGCCACGCGCGCCAGCAGGGACGCCGTTTGTCCAGGCGCGATCGACGCCAGGCGCACCCGAAGCAGCGTCGCACCGTCGGACAGCGCATCGCGTATGCCGGCCATGACGTCCTCCGCCCTGCTCTGCGGTGAGACATCGGCAACCACGTAGCTGTGCGGCAGGGAGAGTGCGAACAGCGCGCGATCGTTGCTCGGCAGGATCGGGCCGACATGCGGCGCGCGCGCGTCAACCCAGGCGAGGCGCTGCCCCTCGCGCCCGTGCGGCGAGCCCCGCCATCCGTGCGCCCGGCAGAAATGCAGGCGCAAACGCTTGGTGGGGAACTGGTGCTCGTACGACAGCCACGGTGCGATGTCGACCGGAACCAGCCCGGTTTCTTCCTGCAATTCCCGTGCTGCTGCCTGCACCGGGGTCTCGCCCGGCTCGATCTTGCCGCCCGGCAATTCCCAGAAACCCGCGGCGATCTGCCGGCCGGTGCGTTCGGCCACCAACACGCGCCCGTCAGGCGTTTGCACGACGCAAACCGCCACATCGACGACTGGCGTGCTCATGGGCGTGCGCGCTCAGTCTGGCCAGACGCGTGGCGGATGCAGCCGACGCCGCGCGGCGGCCTCGGCCTGGCGAGCTTTATAGGCTTCCGCCTCCCGGTCTTCAGCGGTGGGCGCAACCTGCCCGCCCGGCACGGCGATCTCCTCCTGCTTTTCGACAACTTTCAAGCCGGGCGTGGCGGGTTTGGCGGGCGGCTGCTGTTGCGGACGGGGCGCCATCACGCGGCGCCTGCCGCGGCCAGGCATGCGGCCCGGGCGGCGAAACGTGCTTCTGCCGGTCCTGGAATGTGGCCGTTCTGACCATGGATGGTGACGTTCACATGGGTTTTGCCGAAGCCCAGATCCGGATAAAGCTGTGTTTCTTCCGACAGCAGCATCAAGCCGTCCAGGAACTCCCGCGTCTCGGCGTAGCTTGCGAACTCGTATCGGCAGAACAGTGAAGGCGGGTGAGAAACCGGCTTCCATCCCGCAGGCAATGGCAGTGTTTCGGACATGACGTTCATCCCCATCGCCGCGCGGCGAAGCCCCGCGCGGTCTGTAGTGTTATTTACTGTGCCGCGACTTCGGAAGCCAGGTAGTCGCCTTCCGGATAGCGGGGCAGGATCTGCTCCACCTCCTGATGCGGGCGTGCGATGATGTGGGCTGCGGCCAGACCATCGCCGACCCGTTCGCAGGCGTCGGCGCCGGCGCGCACGGCGGCGTTCACCGCGCCGGTCTCGCCCCGCACCAGCACGGTCACATAGCCGCCGCCGACGAACTGACGTCCGATCAGCCGTACTTCGGACGCCTTTGTCATCGCGTCCGCCGCCTCGATCGCCGGCACCAAGCCGCGCGTCTCGATCATCCCCAGCGCTATGCCGAAGCGTTCATTGGCCATGGTCAACTCCTACCTGTATCGAAGAAAACGGTCCTGTCCGACGGAAGGACCGAACTGTCCGGTCACTCTCAGATGGCGGCTACTCGCCGGAGGCGATGCGTTGCGGGTTCTGGCCATCGATCCTCGCGAAGTCGGGCGAGGGCAGCACCTGCTCGACCTCATGATGCGGGCGCGCAATGATGTGCGCGGCCGCCAGCCCGTCGCCCACACGCTCGCACGCATCCGCGCCGGCGCGCACGGCGGCATTGACCGCACCCGTCTCGCCGCGCACCAGCACGGTGACGTAGCCGCCGCCCACGAACTGACGTCCGATCAGCCGCACTTCGGACGCCTTCGTCATCGCGTCCGCGGCCTCGATCGCGGGTACCAGCCCGCGCGTCTCGATCATGCCCAGCGCGATGCCCATTTTCTCGTTCGCCATGATACTCGCTCTCTCCTGTGTTGATGTGTGTGTGTCGGCATCGGGAGTCAGTTGCGCCAGCGTTCCTCGTCCCAATGGTCGATGATCCCGCCGATCGTCAGATCGGTGGTGATGGTCGGATCGCCCGCCGCGGTGCGCGCGGCGGAGTAGCCGATGGTGATGACGAAGTCGCCGGGCTTGGCGCCCACCGGGTCCACGACGACGTCGTAATTGCCGCGCTGGTCCTCGACCACGCGCAGCGAACGGGTGGACAGCGAGGGCACGCGCTTGCTGGTGACCAGATCGCTGACGACGCGGCTAATCTGCATCGGCCAGCGCCCCCGTCTTGCCCGGCGAGATCTCCGTCGTTTGCGGCGTCTGCACGGCGCGGCCGGATTGCTCGTCCCAGTAATCGATGATGCCGACGATGGTGAGGTCGCTCGGGTAATCCTTGCTGCCGGCCGCGTCGCGCGCCGCCGAACTGCCGACCGCGATCACCCAATCCCCGGGCTTGCAGCCGATCGGATCGACGGCCACCTGCTTGCCGGAACTGCCACGCTCCTTGACCACCAGCAGCCTGCGGTTCTGCAGGCCGGCGATGCGAGCGGTGGCGACCAGCGTGCCCTCCACCTGGCAGATCTTCATGCGTATTCCTCCAGGCTTTCCAAAGCCTCGCGTGCGGGATCGATCAGGCGCAGCTCGCGGCTGTCGGCGGCACGCAACGCGGCCTGCACGAACAGCTTCTTGCGCGCGGCGAGCGAGCCGTAGCGCGCGATGATGGCCGTCATCATGCGCCGCGCCTTGTATTCGGCGCGTGCGGCCGAGCCCGCCAGGCGCGGGTCGTGGGTGAAATAGACCAGCACGGGCACCGCCAGCCCCGGCGTCTCGTGCGTGTGGCGCAGCACTGAGACGCCGATGTCGAGATCGGCGGCACCTTCCTCCACCGTTTCCATCTGCGCCTGGAAGGCGAGGTTGCGCAGTTGCATGTCGTCGACCGCGTCGCCCACCACGATCAGCCGCTCGGTATGACCCGCCTCCTTGTGGTGGCCGCCCAACTCGCGCTGCACGACATCGACCTGGGCGATGTTGTTCTTCACCAGGTAGCCGCAGAACCACCGCATGCCCTCTGTGGCGCGGTCCGACGCGCCCACGCCCGCACAGCCCGCCACCGCTTCCCGCACCGCCTCCTTGGCCGCCTCGCGCGGCAGCGTGGCGGTCTGGCCGTACAGCCTGAGGCTGTCCACGAAGCGGTCCACCGCCATGCGCCCTGAGGCGTCCGGCACATGCACCCGGATGCTGTCGGTGTCGGTATCGACGCCCACCAGAAGCGTGGAGACCCCGGCCGACGGGCCGTGCACGTTGCGCACCGATTGGGCGAACTGGTCCAGCCGCTCCAGCAGCGCGCCCGCCGCGCGAGCCGTGTCGCTGCCATGCGCGGCACAGCCCTGGTGCCACGGATCGGCGCTGGAGAAATGATAGACGCCGATCTTGAGGAAGGAGGTCGGCTCGCTCGCCTGGTTCGGCCGCCCGTCGCGCCAGCGCCGCAGCTCCACCGTCTCCCAATGGCGCAGGCCCTCGGTGATGTTGAACAGCGCGCCCGCCGAGGACTCGCGGTAGGCGACCATTGCGGGCGGGATGCGCAGGATGTGGTCCAGCAATCCGGACAGCCGTCCGTCAGCGCAGGGCGAGACGTCGATCGCGTGGAATCCCCATTGCCGGATAAGCGTAGCCGCGTCCTCGCCATCGCTCCGTTGCGTGGGCTGCCGCGCGCCGCCGTCGCGAATGAGGCGGCAGAAGGTGCCGATGACGCAGCGCGCATGCAGGAAGCGCATGTTGAGCGGCGCCATGACGTGTGCGGCGAACAGGGCGGGCGAGATGTCGATGCCGATCTCGCGCAGCTCGCGCACGGCGACCTGCGGGAAATCCTCGTCGTAGTGCCGGGGCGCGAGACGAAGCAGCGTCGGCTCGATGCGGGCGAACGCCGCCTCCACCGTCTGGGTCTGACGTCGCAGCGCGTCGCTGATGCCCGGGTCGGCGAAGGGATGCCCGCCGGAGCTCTGCGCGGAACCCTGGTAGATGCCGCGGGGTGCATTATACCCCTGCGGCTCGGGCGCCTGGCTCCAGGCCGGTGAGGGCGCCGGAGAGGCGGGCGCCAGGTTCATGCGGGCCGGCTCGGCGGCCAGGCGCTGCCAATGAACGACCGGGGGTGTGGCCCGCCTGGGTGCCGCGAGCGGATTGCGGGGCCTCATGTCTGCGCTCCGCCGGACAGGGTGACGCGGGCGCCGGTCTTGGAAAAGGAGCCGGTGACGAGCTGGTTGGGCGCCTCGGGCCTGGGCGTCGATTTGAAGGTGCTGGCGCCGGCAAAGGGCTTGGCGGTCTCACCGCGCTCTGTCGGGTTGCGCGCCGACGCGAAACTGCCGTCCACGCCGGTGACCCGGCCCTTGTTCGACCAGGCATTGCCGGTGATCGCGGTGCCCTGGCTGCTGCCCTCGCCGCTGATCTTGCTGCTGGCGCCGGGCCGGCCAGCCTCGGCGGCACGGCGGCGCGCCTGGAACTCGACATTGCCGGTCAGTTTACCGCCGCCAGCCGCAAACGAGCCGGTGATGCGCTCCTCCCCCGCATCGCGCGGGGCGGCGAGCTGTGCCGAACGCTGCGGCGTTCGGATGGAAAACCGGCTGTCCAGCTCGGCGACCGGGTTTTCCGACGCGGACGCCGGCGCAGGCTCGGAACAGAAGTAGCGGGTGCCGGTAATGTCGCGCGCGGCACCTTTCCCGGTGCCCGTGACACCTTCGGCGTGCAGCGCCGTGTTGCCGGTCACGGCCTTGCTGGCCCGGGCGCGCATGCGGCGCCGCGTGGCCGTGTCGGCGTCGCAATACGTCTCCGTGGTCGCCGGCCCCTGGTACTGGCTGCCGGTCAGGGCCGAGCAACTGCCGGGCGCGTCCCCGGTCACACGCCGGTTGTGCTCGACATCGAGGCCGCTGATCTGCTGGCCGCCGATGCTCAGCGCCACGGCTTTCGGAGCGTTCGCCGGCTCGGGCGATGGCTGCGCCACGGTCTGGCCCTGCTCCGCCTGGCGGCGTGCGGGCGCCATGAACCGGTTGCCGGTCACCTGGCGGGTGGCGCCACCCTGGTCGCCCGTCACCTTCGTGTTGCGGCCAAACGCCGAACCGGTGATCGCGGCCCCGTTCTCTGTGGTCTCGGCCAGCCGGTCGCGCCGGCGCTCCCGCGAACCGGAGCCGCCGGCGAATGCCAGCGCGCCGGAGCTTGCCGGGCGAGGGAACTGGCTCGATACCCTGCCGCCCTGGCTGGTGCGCGCCGTCAGATCGTCGGCAGGCGACTGGTCGACGCGGCCGGTCACGGAGGCGCCGGCCGCCTCGTCGCCGGTCACCGGCACCGCGCTGCGCACCAGCGTGCCCGAAACGGTCAGGCCGCCCGACGTCTTGGCGAAGCCCACCTTGGGTCCGCCTGCGCGCCATGAGCCGCCGGCGCCGAGCTCGACATATTGCGTGCCGGACACCGGCTGGGCGGTCCCGCGCTCGTCGCCGGTGACGGATTGGCCGCGGCCGATGCGCGAGCCGGTCACCCGCTGGCCGCCGCCGGTCGTGCTTTCGACGACCTTTGGCGCATAGACGAGCTTCTGGCCGCCCGGGACAGGGTTCGGCGGGGCCGCGAGCAGGTCGGTTCGGCCGGTCTGGCTGAGCGCGATCCGCCTGGCGCGGCTGCCGTCACGCCCGGAGACAGTCCCTGTCAGCTCGCCGAGTTGCGGCATGGGGGGTTGGGGTGTCGTGCCGACCGCCGCCTTGCCGGCCGATAGCAAGCGTCGGCGCTCAAGCGAGGCAGCGCGGCCGGTAAGGCCCGAGGCGGCCAGGCGGGATGGCGCAGTGG